>NZ_JAMBDM010000007.1:0-400104 GCF_025142895.1 Paenibacillus sp. p3-SID867 | reverse complement strand
CTCTGGAAGCCTGATTTATCAGGCTTCTTTCGTTTTTTCATCGGAGGGTACAGGTTCAGCCCTGAACCTCACGCTTGGAATAAACATAAAGCTTCCCGTCATCTCCGTATTCCGCGTATGCGATGTCTTCCAGGGAGTCAAAGCCTTGTTCCCGTGCTTTCGATTGGATCTCGCCCTGTTCAATGGGTTTGCCCAGCATCGATTCCTCGAGCAGCTTTCCCTTGTCAATAACCGTTACCGTAAAGGTGTCCGGCTTGGCTTCTATGCCCATATCCTGGGCCATGGGCGGCTCGTACTCGGGTTTACGCATGACGGACAGCGATCCGTCCGTTTCCAGAATGGCGTATTTGACTTCAGTTAACGAGAAAATGCTTTGCCGTCTCAGCATGGATAACAGCTGCTTATATTCCATATCGTATTTGTTCAACAATTTTTGGTTGAGCTTTCCGTTATCGATCAGGAGTACCGCCCGGCCTTCCGTTAAATATCCGAACTTAACAAAGTGGGTGGTTGCCTTCTCGAAGAGGTAAGACATCGTTGTCCAAAGCGCAAGAGCGAATAACAAATGATATAGGTTTACCTTATCATCATAGAGGCTTGCCCCGACGATTTCACTCAGAATTAAGGAGGACAAGAAGTCAAGCGGTGTAAGCTGGCTGATGGTTTTTCTCCCCGTAACAAATGTGATGATCCATAACCCGAAAAAGCTGACGATTAGTTTAATCCCTAAATCTATAAACATATCCATGGACAACCCTCCTTCAGCGTTCATGTCATATGGTAAGATATTAAACGTTTTGGCTTCAAGGAGAAACAAGGGAGATTTAACCGCCCATTTCAAAGGTTGACGATGCTTGAGGCAAATTCCGATAAGCTCTCCCTGATCCCTTAGAACTTTACTTTTTTTAAATCAACCACTTGAAAGCGACGCTACGTCATCTTGTAAGATGTATGTTGTGATAGAAAATTACGATTTATGTCATAAATACATACAGAAGGAGATGGACAGAATGAACAAGGGAGATGTCATTATTTACGCTTGCGTCATCATTGGAGCGGGTATCGGTTTAGCGCTGGGCAGCGCCTTTCCAGGAGTTTTGGTTGGTTTAGGCGTTGGATATCTGATTAAAATCTCATGGAACAATGAAGAAAAGTGACCATGGCAGAAATATTAACATTTGATGTATTGGAGGAGACTGGAAGTTATCCATATTAACATGGATCTATCAGTCAGTTTATGTTTGACAATTAGAAAAAACTGACTTATAGTACTTTACTATCAGCAACGATCAAAGACATGATTCTTGAAACGACCTGCCCAGAGAGGGAAGTGATTGGTGAAAGCTTCCTCCGTGATTGCTTCTTGAATTACCCCTTTGTAGCTGTGTTTTTGAACCCTGATCGGTCGTTCGACAATCGACATGGAACTAGAAAACACCGAATCATCCCCGTTACCGGATGTCTGAATGAGGATCCGATGAGCATGCTGCGATTTAGCCGCTGTAAGTCTGGATCAAATTAGGGTGGAACCACGAGCTGAACGCACTCGTCCCTTCGGGATCGAGTGCTTTTTTTGCGTTCAATCTAAATTTGATGGAGGGATAACAATGTCAATCGTAGTAACGCTGCCAGACGGAAGTAAAAAGGAGTATCCCGCACAAACGACGATGAATCAAATCGCGGAATCCATCCATTCAGGTCTGAAGAAACAAGCCGTTGCAGCCAGAGTGAACGGGAGACTCGTGGATTTGGATCATAAGCTGTGTGAGGATGCGAAAGTAAGCATCATAACGCTGGATTCAGAGGATGGATTGTACGTGTATCGGCACAGCGCGGCTCATCTGATGGCCCAGGCCGTTAAACGGATGTATGCCAGCCAGTCCGTCCATTTGGGGGTAGGACCTGTCATTGAGGATGGTTTTTATTATGATATGGATTTGGGGCATCCGATTACGTCTGAAGACTTGTTTGCCATTGAGCGGGAAATGCAGAAAATCGTTCAGGAAGACCTGCCGATTAATCGTAAGGAGGTGCATCGTCAGGAGGCCGAACGTATTTTCCAAGATGACCCGTACAAGATGGAGCTGATCCGCGAGTTACCGGCGGACGAGGTCATTTCGGTGTACGAGCAGGGAGAGTTTGTTGATTTGTGCAGGGGGCCGCATCTTCCTTCAACGGGCAGAATCAAGGCATTCAAATTAATGAGTGTGGCCGGCGCTTATTGGCGGGGGAACTCGGACAATAAAATGCTGCAAAGAATATATGGAACGGCGTTTCCCAAGAAGTCGCAGCTCGAAGAGCATCTGCTGCTGCTGGAAGAGGCCAAGAAACGGGATCATCGGAAGCTGGGAAAAGAGCTCGGGCTCTTTATGTTTTCGGAGGAAGCGCCTGGCATGCCTTTCTTTTTGCCGAACGGGATGATCATCCGCAATGAGCTGGAGCAATTCGCAAGAGGACTTCAGTTCCATCGCGATTATGATGAAGTGCGCACTCCGCTGATGATGAACAAGCGGCTGTGGGAAATGTCCGGTCACTGGGATCACTACAAAGACAATATGTATTTCACGCAAGTGGACGAGACGGAGTATGCGCTGAAGCCGATGAATTGTCCAGGGCATATGTTAGTCTACAAAAACTCACTGCATTCCTACCGAGAGCTGCCCATTCGTATTTCCGAATTTGGTCAGGTGCACCGCCATGAATTCTCAGGCGCACTGAACGGTATGATGCGGGTGCGCACGTTTTGTCAGGATGATGCGCATATTTTTGTAAGACCCGATCAGATCCAGGAAGAAGTCAAGCAGGTTATCGATTTTATCAGCCAGGTTTATCAAGTGTTTGGCTTTGATTATACAATCGAGTTATCGACTAGACCGGAAGATTCCATGGGCTCTGAGGAATTGTGGGAGCAGGCGGAGTCCTCCCTGAAGCAGGTGCTGGATCAACTGGGGCTGCCGTATCGGATTAATGAAGGGGATGGGGCGTTTTATGGTCCGAAAATCGATTTTCATATCATGGATTCCTTAAAGCGAAGCTGGCAATGCGGCACCATCCAACTGGATTTCCAATTCCCTGAAAAATTCGATCTATCGTATATCGGAGAAGATAACCAGAAGCATCGGCCGGTTGTTATTCACCGGGCGGTATTTGGATCCATCGAGCGATTTATCGGGATTCTTACAGAGCATTACGGTGGGGCTTTCCCGATGTGGCTGGCTCCCGTACAGGTTATGATCATACCGGTATCCGACCATTACATCGATTACTCGTTAAAGGTGAAGAAGCGTCTGGAAAATGCCGGCATACGGGTGAACGTCGATGTAAGAAATGAAAAGCTGGGTTATAAAATCCGTGAGGCGGGCCTGCTGAAAACGCCTTACACACTTGTTCTTGGCGAGAAGGAAATGAACTCCGATCATGTATCAGTCCGTAAACGGGGCGAGGGCGAACTTGGAGAGAGTGCCTTAGATGATGTGATCGCAAGGCTTCGGAATGAGATTGAGTCCAGGGGGATTTGAACATCCCATTGATGATATTCATCACCGTGCTTGATCCTTGAACATGGTATAATTTGGATATGTCTGAGGAGTGAAGCCTGTTAATGATGAAGGAGAGAGTACCTTGCAAACATACCAGAGCAAAGAAGCGTTCATCGCTGAAATTCAACGAACGTATAGCCTTTTTGACCAAGAATTTGATGAGGTACCAGAGGATAAAAGGAACCTTCGTATTAGTGAAGTCGATAGAACACCCCAAGAGATGATTGCCTATCAGCTGGGATGGCTAACGCTGGTGATGAGCTGGGAGAAGGATGAACTTGCGGGTAAAGAGGTTACGACGCCAACCCCTGACTTAAAATGGAATCAGTTGGGGGCGTTGTATCAGCAATTCTATCATACGTATGATGGATATTCTTTGGAAGAATTACGTTCGTTGTTAAAGCAGAGGACGATAGAATGGTGTGAATGGATCAACAGCTTGCGTGAGGAAGAGTTGTTTCATTCAGGGGTTCGCGAGTGGACGGTAACCAGTGCCAACTGGCCGATGTGGAAATGGCTGCACATCAATTCGGTCGCGCCGTACAAAAGCTTCAGAACCAAAATCAGAAAGTGGAAAAAGCATGCCGGCTAGACCGTATCGCTCGGCAGACATGAGGGGCCGTTCTATATAGACTTAGTTGCTTGATGTACGGCTCTCATAAACAGAAAGTGTTTCAAATAAAGCCATGGCGGTGATCAGGATATTACTCCCACACCGCTAGGCTTCTTTTTAATTAAGATAGAGTTGGTCCATGGTATATTGAATGTACAAAAGAAACCGTTCCTTTGGGTCGTGCCTCCACTTTACCAAAGAACGGTTTCTTTGCGACTAAAAAATCAAGAAATCTGCACGGCGTAGCGGAGAGGACGAATCGATTCCGGACAAGCTTCAGCGCTCGCCTTTGCCCACACATTTCGTCCTTGCTCAGAACCATTCCAAGAAATGTGGGGGCAACAGCGATGGGAGGAACGATTCGTACATGGAGCGTCTTCTTACAGCAAGAAGGGGGCCTCCCCCAAGATCTAAGATCTTTTGGGATAACCCCTTTTTTTCGTTGGATTCGAACGGAAAGGGACAGGTTTGTTCCTTATTCACCACCTTAGGGGCGCAAAAGTCAAAATATTGCACATCAAGGCAAAAATCGGCTCTACAAGAACGGGGTGACTCTCCTTATCATGGATCGTAATCATGATGGATTTGAAGGGAGCACGACGTTATGTGGAGCAGTGCGATCAAAGATGCTGTAGACAAAATCCGGAAGAACATGGATACCTTCGGGACAAGATTTCCCCACGTCAGCAGGGACGGCGCTTATTTGCTGAATGACAATGACGACTGGACGAACGGTTTCTGGAGCGGTCTTCTCTGGCTATGTTATGAATACACGGGCGACGAGGCCTTTCGATTGGGGGCAAAACGAACGGTAGAAGATTTTCGCCGCCGCTTTGCAGAAAAAAAGGTGCTTGATCATCACGATATCGGATTTCTGTATTCCTTGTCCTCCAAAGCCGAGTGGATTGTTGAGAAGAACGAGAGCGCCCGCCAATTGACGCTTGAGGCTGCGGACTTGCTGCTGAAACGCTGGCGTCCAGACGGAGGATATATTCAAGCGTGGGGTCCTGAAGGAGATCAACAGGAGGGCGGCCGCATCATTATCGATTGTTTGATGAATCTGCCGCTGCTGTTCTGGGCGGGACAGCAAACCGGCAATCCCGTATTTAGAGAGATCGCAATCATGCAGGCGGAGAAGACACGGCGTTATCTGGTACGGGGAGATGACAGCTCATACCATACCTTCTTCTTCGATCCGCATACGGGGGAGCCGATCGGAGGCGCCACGCATCAGGGCTTTACGAACGGCTCGACATGGACGCGGGGACAAGCTTGGGGGGTGTACGGCTTCGCACTGGCTTATCAATATACGGGAGATCGTGTATACCTGGAAACCTCCAAACGAATGGCGAAGTATTTCCTGAAGCACTTACCGGAGGATCATGTCGCCTTTTGGGACTTTAACGCCCCCGTAAGCGCTGATACTTACCGCGACAGCTCGGCCTCCGCCATTGTGGCAGCAGGCTTGCTGGAACTGATTGGGCATTTGGATGAGGAGGATCCGGAAAGAACTGACTTTGAGCAAAGCCTGGAGGCTTCCATGACCTCGCTGGTACGAAATTACTCTACGCTCGGCAAGGAGGCGGAAGGTCTGCTGAAGCATGGCTCTTATCATGTACGCGGCGGATTGTCACCGGATGATTTCATGATCTGGGGGGATTATTTTTACCTGGAAGCTTTGATTCGGATGGAGACCGGGAGCAAGGGGTACTGGTATGAACGCTGATGCCATGGAAGCTTCGGTGAATGCCGTATGGGCTCTTTTAGATCTGGAGGATCCCGTAATGCGTTCGATGCAGGAGGCAGACGGTCAAGGCCATCGGTACGATATGCTGTGCAAGCTGCATAAACACTTCTCCTGTCGGAACACACCCGGATGGTGGATGAGTAGTGAGGATAAGCAGAAAATTTCGGATTATGTGAAACAATTCTGTGCAGATGAACTGGAAACCGTCATGAAGACGGCGGATGAGGTGGTGCAGCAGACGTTCCTGTTCCGCTTTCCATGGGATATGGAGCGTAGCGTGATTCCCGTTACATTTGACGGTGATATTGACTGGTGCCATATTCCCGATCAAGACGTGGAGTGGGCCTATATGCTGAATCGCCACCGCTATTGGGTGGCGCTGGGACAAGCGTATGCGATGACAGGCGATGAGAAGTATGCAGCAGTGTTTAGCCAGCAGCTTGGAGACTGGATCGATCGGAATCCGGTCCCTGGAGAACCTACGACGGATACGTTGACATGGCGCCCGATCGAGGCGGGTCTGCGCAGCGTGAACTGGATCAAGGCACTTCGATACGTGATCGGTAGCCCTTCCCTGACTCCGTCATTGCTCGGTAAAACGCTGATTTCGCTTCACGAGCACGGGGTGTATCTGGCTGCTTCGTTCACCAGCTGGAAGCATATCAGCAACTGGGGAGTACTGGAAACTTGCGGTTTATACCATATTGCACTGTTCTTGCCCGAGTTCAGCAAGTCAGCACGCTGGCGGGAAATGGGAGAAGAGAGATTGAAGGAGACGGCGAGTCTTCAAATTATGGCGGATGGCATTCATTGGGAGCAATCGCCTACATATCATCATGAGGTGCTGGCTTGTTATCTTGACTGCATTCACCTCGCCAATCTCAACGGATTGGAGCTTGACGGTCCTTTTCGGCGTACGGTCCGCGAGATGGCCGAAGCCTCCCTGTACTGGGCGAAGCCAAATCACAGGCAGCCGATGCTGGGAGACAGCGACGATAGCGATATTCGTGGTATTCTGACCTATGCCGCGTGGTTATTTGGGGATTCCGTTCTGAGATATGGCGGACATGCTCGACCGGATTATGATAATGCCTGGCTGTTCGGCATAGACGGAATCCGTGAGTACAAAGCTATGGTTCCAGCGGAGCCGCCATCTCAGAGCCGGGCTTTTACCCATTCCGGTCATTATACGATGCGAACGGGTTGGGACGAAGATGCATTGTACCTTTGTTTTCACTGCGGCCCGCTTGGCGGAGGCCACGGTCACGCCGATATGCTGCACGTGGATCTTCATGCCTACGGCCGTGATCTGCTCACGGATCTTGGAAGGTATAACTATAGTGACCATACACCGCTGAGAAAAGCATTAAAGGAGAGCTCAGCCCATAACACAACGGTTGTCGACGAAATCGGGTTTACCGGAATCAATGACACCTGGTCTTTCGACCGGATTGCCGCGCCGCTAGGCTGCAAATGGGTCAGCAGGCCGGTGTTTGACTATGTCGAGGGGGCGCATGACGGCTATCTCTATGGGAATGAACCGTTGTATCCGCGGAGAAGGATCATCTTTGTTAAGCCTTACTTTTGGCTGCTGATCGACAGCTTGGTGTGCCTTGAGCAGCATACCTTTACCCAGCATTTTCATTTTCCGCACCCGCCAGGAGAAGTCGGGATCGAAGCCGAGTCATTGATATGCTGTACAAACACCCCCGGGGAGGCGAATCTATCGATTATCCCCGTACGCACAGACGGTCTGCGCGGAGAAGTTGGCGAGGGTGTAATATCCCGCGAATATAACCTGTTGGAACCGAATGCGAATGTCACATACTCCCGGACCGGGAAAGGATGGATCAGCATGATGCAGGTGCTGTATCCTCATCGTCCGGGCGATACGGCTTTGCCGCGAGTCCGTAAAGTGCCTGTTTATCGCCATACGGGCGAACGGGTTCATGACGGACAAGCGGAGGCATGCGGGATTCAGCTGCCCGGTATGGACGAAGAGTTTATTCTCGTTGTTAGTCACCGTGCGCCGTCAGGCCATTATGATTCTTTTGTGGTGGAGGACATGCAGATCTTCGGGGAGGTTGTGCTGATGACCCTTCAAGGCGGAAAAAAGCATGCAACCGTCATCATTTAATGAATGCTTCCAGCACAGAGGACTGATAGAATAAAGAGGACAAGAGCATAAGAGAGGCTCAGAGAAAATGTTCAAATTCACCTACTACAAACGCATCCAGCTGTCGTTTCTTTTGCTGATCTTTATTCCGCTGATCGCGGTTTCTATCATTTCATTTGTTCTGATTCGGGATACGATGGTAGAGAAGCTGCAGCTCAGCAACGAGAATGTCCTGAACGTCATGACGGATGAGCTGAGCAAGACGATTGACGATGTTACGTTTGCTTCCCATTTTATCGTGAACGATACGAATGTTCGCAATATCCTGAAGTCATTCGCAGACACCAAACGGCTGGCTACTTATCAGGATTATGTACATTTTAGACAAATTCAGGACGTATTCTCCCTGATTAATTCCAAGCCGCTGAATAATAACGTTCGCATGTACTTGGTCAACCGTCAGCATTTTGTCATCTCATCCGGCACGGAGGATTTGACCGCCATTAACGGAAGTCTCGACAAACTGATGGAGCGCGTCGATCTCAGTAAACCGGAAACCCTGCAATGGCTTGGGATGGCCGGCGGCGACTCGTCAGGGAAAGGCAAGAGTTATTATATTGCCAGGGTCATCTATGACAGCCGAGAGAAGAGGCAAGTGTCCGTATTGCTTAGTGCCATTTCCGATTCGTACTTCAACAAGCTGCTGGGTACGATCGACTTCGGCAAGGTGGCGCTCTTTGATGCAAACGGGGAATTCATCGCAGGCAATTCCGGGTTGCTCCCGCATCATACGGAGACCAAGGGCAGTGTCCGAACGGACAAAACCATATTGAAATCGAACTGGAAGCTGGGTTACGAGGCCTCGGAGAAAGAGTGGTCGGGGCAAATCTCCCGGACTTTTTATACTGGTCTTGCGGGGGTTCTGCTGCTGTTTCTCGTGTTCTCCGGAATGTCCATCCTGATCGCCAAAAGGCTGCACAGTCCGATTCTCAAACTGCAGCGGGTCGTACGCCAGTTCGGAATGGGAAACCTGGATGTCAGACTGGAGGTCAAGGGCAAGGATGATATCGCCGAATTGGGGCAGACGCTGAATACGATGCTCGATCAATTGCAGCGGCTGATCCATGATATCGAACAGGAGCAGGAACAGAAGCGAGTGATGGAGCTCGAGGCCTTGTTTATGCAAATCCGCCCACATTTTTTGATCAACACGCTGAATTCGATCAAATGCAGCCTGATCTTGACGAAGGATACGCTTCACAGTGGAATTATTGATTCCCTGATGAGTTTGCTCCGCGCCTATCTCAAGGTCAATGAGCCGGCCACCTTGCGCGAGGAATGCAAGCTGCTGGGCCACTATGTTGACATTATGAAAATCCGCAATGAAATCCCGCTTCATTTAGAGGTTGACCTGGATCCGGAAACCGAGGGACTCATCTTGCCGAAACTTATTTTGCAGCCCATCGTTGAGAATGCCATCGTCCACGGGCTTGTCGATCATCAAACTCCGCGCATTGAGATCCGTTCCCGAAGCAACCCGGACGGAATCAGAATCGAGATTATCAACAATGGCTTCGGCGCCGATGAAGACATGCTCCTATGTCTAAACCGTAGACTTGAAAGACCAAGCGGCGAGCAGGATGGTGCTTATGAGAGGGTCGGTCTTATGAACGTGATCCAAAGACTCCGATTGACCTTCGGACAGGAAGCGAGTTTGACACTCGCCAACCTTCCGCAGGGTGGAATGTCAGTTTCACTGTACTTGCCCCAAAGTCATCATCATGGTTTTTTACCGGAGGGAGAGGAAGAATGATGTACAGAGTAATGCTCATAGACGATGATGTTCCTATGCTCAAGGTACTGCAACAGATGATTGACTGGGAGGCAAACAATCTGCAGATTGCCGGCAGTACGTATTCCAGCGCGAAAGCGATGCACATGTTTGAGGAAGTCCGGCCGGACATTGTCATTACGGATATCGGACTGCCACAGAAAAACGGCATTGAGCTGGCGGACCATTTTATTCGTATGAAGCCGGAGGTTCGGATTATCTTCCTGACGTGTCATGAGGATTTTCATTATGCCCAGCAGGCCGTAAAACTGCAGGCGGATGATTATTTGATCAAAGATCAGCTTACGGCAGAGCAGCTGGAACAGAGCCTCGGCAAGTCCATGCACTTGTTAAAGACGCGGGCTGGTCTGATTAATCGCGAGGCAGCGAGTTACAATAGCCAGCTCTTTCGGCAGGATTTGCTGCAAAAGGTGATCAATGGCTCTCCGTCCGAGGCCACTTTGGCTTATGCGGCGCAGATCGGCATTTCCTGGACGTATCCATGGTTTATGCTGGGGCTGGTCAGCATTCAGTTCTCCAGCTTTGACAAGCGCTTCAGACAATCGGAATTTCCGCTGATTTTATACGCTGTCTACAATATCGCGATGGAATTGTCCGAATCATATGAAGGGATTACGCCGTTCATGGAGCAGGGGAACATTGTGATTCTGCATAACTTTAGGGTGAACCTCGCACAGAATGCCAGCTTGCATCTCCATAATTATTTGCAGCGGCTGCGTTATCAGTGCGTCCATTTTCTCAAAATTCAACCGAACGTAATCGCGGTTACGGACAAAATGGAATTAAGCTCGATTGGCTCCATTTATCAGGAAATTCTTCATGACAAATGCGAGTTTTACGAAAATTCCGACTATACGATATCCGAAGTTTCTCAAATAAGGTCGCGGTGGTTTCAAGCCGCGCCTCAGGGATTTCTAGATAGCTACGTTTCGGAGCTGGAACGGAAACTCATCAAGCAGGATCTCGACGGTATCCGTACGACCCTGCATAAAATCGCCAGCACCGCAAAAGAGCTGTCAATTGATCCGGCCGACTTTGCCAGGGATCTTTCCTCCATGCTGCGAGGTATCGAGCTGATGTTCTCCAGTCTCAAATTCGATGAGGATTTGTTTGCCTATCTTGCTTTAGCTCGCACCTTGGAAGATATGATGGAGCTGGTGGAGAGAAAGCTGACCCAGATTATCGGAACCCGGCAAGCGGGAGAGGGAAGCTCCACGAATGAGCCGAAGCTGCAGGTGATCCAGCAATATATCGATCAGCATCTTGACGATAACATTACGTCGATCGACATGGCACGCTATCTGTTTTTGAATCCGAGCTACTTTTCGCGCTATTTCAAACGGATGACGGGGTTGACCTTTACGGATTACGTGCATCAATACAAAATGAAGATGGCTACCAAAATGCTCAGAATGTCCGGACAAAATCTGGAGTCCTTAGCTATGGGATTAGGTTATTCGGATCGGACGTATTTTTCAAAAGTGTTTAAAAAATACGTGGGGACCACACCCAGCGAATACAAAGCGAAGTACACCGCACGAAAATAAGCGGACCGCTACCATTTCATTCACTTATAAGCATCGAAGCATAGGCTCCACTTTGTGGGGCTTTTTGTGTTGGGGTCCCCGCAAAGTATTTGGAATAAGGATCGAAGTTTAGGCTCCACTTTGTGGGGCTTCTTTAGGTCAAAATCTTGCACATGGCTGGTCATAATCCCTCCTTCTTGCCGATACCGGATGTATTACTATAATGACAACTTACAAATTGTTGAGGTGATGCTAGATGGAGGCTGTACAACAACCAGTGCCCAAGAGCCGACGGAAGTTTTGGACTCCCAAGCGGAAAGAGGCTTTGATCGGGTGGCTGTTTCTGGCCCCGGAAATCGTCGGGATGCTGCTATTAAACGTGTTTGCTCTTGGATTTTCTTTGTATTTAAGTTTATCCGATTGGGATATGCTGTCAGGCGTCCAGGGGATCGAGTTTACCGGATTGGATAACTACATCAAGATGTTCCATGATCCGACCATTATTCAAGCGATAAAAAACAATTTGATCTATATGGTTCTTACGGTGCCGATCCCGATTGCCATCGCTCTGGTGCTTTCGGTTTTGATTCACAACAGCGTGTTCTTCAAGAGTTATTTTAAAGTCGCGTTCTTCATTCCTTATATCTCTTCGATTATCGCAGTTGCTGCGGTGTGGAGCGCATTATTCCACCCATCGCTGGGACCGATCAACCAGTTTCTGATGGATCTCGGGATCAGCAATCCGCCGAAATGGCTGGTCGATCCGAAAACGTCGCTCTTGGCGATTTCGATCATCAGTTCCTGGGCGGGCCTGGGCTACACGATCATTATCTATATGGCCGGGCTTACCAACATTTCGAATGAAATTTATGAAGCGGCGGATATTGACGGTGCCAGTGCAATTAAAAAGTTTTTTGCGATTACGGTTCCGATGCTCCGTCCGACAACCTTCTTCCTGTTAATCACAATGTTGATCGGTTCGTTTAAAGTGTTTGACATCATCGCCTTTTTAACGGAAGGCGGCCCGAACAATTCTTCTACCGTGCTTGTATTCCGCATCTATGAGGAAGGCTTTCAATATTACAATATGGGATACGCTTCGGCCATTTCCTGGCTGCTGTTCGCGATTATCGGTCTGATTACCGCGCTCACCTGGAAAATGAGAAATGAAGAATAAGGAGGGAGAGGAATGTACATGCAGCTTCTTCGAAAAAACCTGTCCAAAGTGGTAGTCACCTTTATCATGGGGGCATTGTCCATTGTGTTTCTCGTACCGCTCATCTGGATGATTTCCGCGGCTTTTAAATATGAGAAGGATGTTATGCGATTCCCGATTCAATGGATACCGGAAAAGGTGAATCTGGCGTACAATTTCAAGATGGTCTGGATGGGAAGAGTTCCCTTCTATGATTTCTATTTTAATTCTTTTAAAATAGCGATTATTACGACCCTAATCACCCTGATTATCTCATCCATGGCAGGTTATGCGCTAACGAAGATTCGATTCAAGGGACGGAATCTTGTTTTTATGGCCTTGCTCTCGTTCATGATCATTCCGGATCAGGCGACGCTCATTCCGCGGTTTCTGCTCATTCGCTGGTTTGGACTCTACAATACGCATGAGGCCATCATCTTCATGAGCATGTTCTCGATTTACTTTACGTTCCTGCTGCGTCAATTTATGAACGGGATCAGCGATGAATACTTGGAGGCGGCCAGAATTGACGGAGCGGGTCATCTGCGGACATTTGCTTCCATTATGGTTCCGCTGTGCAAGCCAGTGCTGGCTACGGTAGCCATTATTAAATTCATATGGACCTGGAACGATTACCAGAATCCGCTCATCTTCTTGCTGGACAAGGACTTATACACGATTCCGCTGGGGATGACGCTGTTCCGTGATGACTACACCAACAACTATGCCATTATGATGATGGCGTCAGTCTCGGCGATCATTCCGCTGGTCATTGTGTTCATCGCATTGCAAAAGCAGGTTATAAACGGCATTGCTTTGGGCGGGGTAAAAGGTTGATACGAAGTCTAATGTCAAAAATGAGAAGTTCGGAAAGTCAAAAATGTAATCCTAGAACCTCAAAATTGTGCACTTGATCAGCCATGCGGGTGCCTATAATGAACATGAAAACAGCACCACAACTAATTTATCTGTGCAGGGGGAAGTAAGATGAAGAAAAAAAGTAAACACAGATTATCCGTCATTCTTAGCACGATCCTGGCGAGCACCCTGGTATTAAGCGGCTGCGGGAAATCCGGGTCAGAAAGCGGTGCCAGCACGAACGGAGGGAGCGGTCAGACGGACAAGCAGGTTACCGTCAAGTACTACAACTGGGATAACGAAGCTCAACAGGCGGGTACGGACGCCATGCTCCAGGAATTTATGGATCAGAATCCGAATATCAAGGTCGAGCATGTGGTTCTGGTTCCCGGCGATTCCGTGGAAATGTTGAAAAAGTTGGATTTCCTGATCTCATCCGGTGAAGCGATCGATGTTATTCAATTCCCAAGCTTGGGCGGAGTTCTCGAACGGGCCTCACGTGGAGCCCTTGCTCCCCTGAACGAGTTCTATGAGCAGGAAGGTCTCGTTCCGGAAGACGAATACTTTGTTAATGCCAAGCTAGAAGACAAGTATTATGGGATGCAGTACACCAAGAGCACAAACTATGTGATGCTCAACAAGGATGCCCTGGATGAAGCGGGACTTGAGGTTCCGAAATTCGGCTGGACTTGGGATGATTACCGCGACTATTCCAAAAAACTGACCAAGGGCGAAGGCGTTGACAAGCGTTACGGTTCTTACTTCCATACATGGGAGCTATATATGAACGCTCCGGCGCAAACCATGATGAAAGATCCGTTCGTATATGAGGACGGAACGACCATTCTGGCTGATCCAACCTACAAATACTTCTTCCAGCTCCGCAAAGATATGGAGGAGACGGACAAGTCGGCCAAACCTTACAGTGACGTGCTTGCCGCGAAGCTGAACTACCGTACTGAATTTTATAATGAAGAAGCTGCTATGATACTTACAGGCAACTTTACGGTAGCGGATCCAGGCAATACCGAGCAATATCCGCATGATTTCAAAACAGCTTTCGCTCCTGTACCTGTGCCTCCTGCAGGATCGGAACCTAAAGAGTATGAAGGAAAATACTTCACCAGCGGCAATATGCTGGCGCTGGGTGCCAATTCCACCAACAAGGAAGCCTCCTTCAAGCTTATGAGATTCATGACAACAGCCGATTCGGACAACAGACTTGAGTTCTCTGGCTACAAGAAAGCGAATAACGAAGAATTGTTGACAAAGCTGGTTGCCGGTAAAGAGGATAAGTACGATATGGAGTCGTTGAAATATACGCTGTTTAGCGATGAAATCCAGTATCTTGATGCAGCCAAAGTCATGATGACGGATACTTCGGAATTGACCAAGATCATTAATGACGGCTTTGCGAAATTCATGCTCAGCAACGAACCGATTGATGAGGTTCAACAATGGATGGTCGATGAGGCTACAAAAGTGATTAACGAAAAGGGCGTTGTCAAGTAACGGGGCCATGCACGAGGTATGAGAATCCTGGTAAGAAACGGGTTTCGGGGGGGCCATTTAACGGGCTTCCCCAAAGCCCTTTTTTTACGACTGGTGAGAGTTGGAGGGGAAGTTATGTCCATATCAAAAAAGCTTAAGGACCAGCTTGTTGTTCCTTCGCTGGAGCAGCTAGCCTGGCAGGACATGGAGCTCGGGATGTTCTGCCATTTCGGAATCAATACGTTCTGCGACCAGGAATGGGGGGAAGGCAAGGATGCTCCGTCTTTGTTTAATCCAGACCAACTGGATGCTAAACAGTGGGTCCGGTCTGCGAAGGAAGCCGGATTCCGTTATTTCATATTGACGGCCAAGCACCATGACGGCTTTTGCCTGTGGCCGACGGCGACAACGGACTATTCCGTAGCCTCGAGTCCGTGGAAGGAGGGTCAGGGCGATGTCGTACAAGAGTGCGCGGATGCTTGCCGGGAAGAGGGCATCGGCTTCGGTATTTATGTATCCCCCTGGGACAGGCACGAGCCGTGTTATGCCGACCCGCAAAAGTATGATGACTTTTACTGCAGACAATTGGAGGAGCTCTTATCTGGCTATGGTCCGCTTGTGGAAATTTGGTTTGACGGCGCAGGGTCGGAAGGCCGCGAATATGACTGGCCCCGTATCATGGATCTCGTTAAAAGGTATCAGCCCGGTGCCATGGTGTTTAATATGGGCGCGCCAACGATCCGCTGGGTCGGCAATGAGGATGGCGTGGCTCCGTATCCTTGCTGGAACACGGCCGATTCTTCGCGGGGCAGCATGTTCAGCGAAGAATCGCTGAAGTGGCTGCCGGAGACGCCGGGCTGGGTGCCCGCGGAATGCGATGTCCCCATCCGCAAAGACCGCTGGTTCTGGCATCCGGATGAAGAACACTTGCTGTTGTCCGTTGATCAGTTAATGGAAATCTACTATCGGTCGGTCGGACATGGGGCGACCTTGCTGCTCAACGTCGCTCCAGACCAGCGCGGGCTGCTTCCGGAAGCAGATGTAAAGCAGCTTCTGGCATTTGGCGGAGAGATCGAGCGTCGGTTTGGTCGTGCCCTGGCCGAAATCTCGGGGTCGGGAGAGGTCACCCAATTGACCCTTCCCCGAACATGCGTGATCGATCATGTCGTTGTTATGGAGGACATTGCTTTCGGGGAACGGGTGAGTCAATATGTGCTGGAAGCCATCATTGATGGAGCGTGGCTCGAGCTGACACGCGGCAGTGCGATCGGTCACAAGAAAATCGATGCGTTCTCTCCGGTAACGACCGACAAGGTGCGTTTGCGGGTATTGGAATCGGCAGCAAGTCCGGTAATCAAAAGTATGGCGGTTTATCGCTGCGGGGAATAAACGCTGGATTTTATATAAGTGTGGAGGGGATCTGTAATGGGAATGCTCACATGGAAGAACGGGCAGTACTTGCTGGACGGGCAGCCGTACCGGATCATATCGGGAGCGATACACTATTTCCGTGTCGTTCCTGAATATTGGGAGGACAGGCTATTAAAATTAAAGGCCTGCGGCTTTAATACCGTTGAAACATACATCGCATGGAATGTACATGAACCCAAAGAAGGGGAATTTAACTTTAGCGGTTTGGCCGATATTGTATCGTTTATCGAAATAGCCGGGAAACTGGGCCTGCATGTCATTGTCAGACCGAGCCCGTTCATCTGTGCGGAATGGGAATTTGGAGGTTTGCCGGGCTGGCTGCTAGGTTATGAAGAAATCCGGCTTCGTTGCAGTGACCCGCTCTATTTAAACAAGGTGGATCATTATTACGACGAGTTGATCCCGAGACTGGTTCCGCTGCTGTCCACACACGGAGGGCCGATTCTGGCGGTTCAGGTCGAGAATGAATACGGCAGTTACGGCAACGACCACGCATATCTGGAGTATTTGCGCGCAGGACTGGTTCGGCGCGGCATTGATGTGCTTCTCTTTACTTCGGATGGGCCAACCGACGAAATGCTGCTGGGCGGGACGCTTGGCGATGTGCACGCCACGGTGAATTTCGGATCCCGGGTAGAAGAATCCTTCCGCAAATACCGGGAATATCGTACGGAAGAGCCGCTGATGGTGATGGAGTTTTGGAACGGCTGGTTTGATCACTGGATGGAGGACCATCATGTGCGGGATGCGGCCGATGTCGCCGGCGTACTGGATGAAATGCTGGAGAAGGGTTCCTCGATTAATATGTATATGTTTCATGGCGGAACCAACTTCGGCTTTTACAGTGGAGCGAATCACATCCAGGCATATGAGCCAACAACGACAAGCTACGATTATGATGCCCCTTTGACGGAATGGGGGGATCAGACGGAGAAATATGAGGCGGTGCGGGTGGTGCTCGACAAGCATGGTTTTAAGCCGGGGTGTGCCTTTCCGGATCCCATTCCAAAGGTAGCTTACGGAAAGGTCGCGTTGTCTGAAATGGCCGATCTGTTTGCGGATGCCAATCTAAAGCATCTCTCAGAACCGATAAAAAGCGTATGCACCAAGCCGATGGAAAAATTCGGACAGTCCTATGGCTTTATACTGTACAGCACATTTATTCAGGGACCGCGGCAAGGACAGCAGCTGCATATTCAGGAGGTTCGTGATCGCGCGCAGGTATTTCTGGACGGTCGGCCGCTTGGCGTTATCGAACGATGGAAATCAGAGCCTCTCGATATTACCGTACCCGCAGGCGGAGCAAGGCTGGATATTCTTGTCGAGAACATGGGCCGGATCAATTACGGCCCACTAATCCGCGATTCCAAGGGAATCACGGAAGGCGTCAGAATCGATAACCAATTCCTGTACGACTGGACGATCCGAACCCTGCCGCTGGAGCCAGAAATGCTGTCTTCTCTCTCTTATACACCGGTTACGGATGAAGGGCGGGCGGAGCAAATAGAGCTGTCCATTCCGGAGTCGGAACACGCGGGCCTGCCCCGATTTTACCGCGGCAGCTTTCGGGTGGAGGATATCGGAGACACGTTTCTTCGCTTTGATGGCTTGACCAAAGGTGTCGCCTGGATCAATGGCTTTAATCTCGGCCGGTACTGGAACGCGGGGCCGCAGAAGGCCTTGTATATTCCCGGCCCTTTATTGCGTAAAGGGGAGAACGAGCTGGTTCTATTTGAACTGCATGGCGGTCCCGAATCTTGCGAAGTCGAGCTGTCAGATCAACCGGACCTTGGACAAACCGCGGCAGTGGACGAAGCTGTGCTCAATTTTGTACAGGATGGGGAAGAAGACAAATAGTCCATCACGACAGGGAATACAGTTCATTGAGTACAACATGCCCGGCCAGAAAATCCTTCTGGTCGGGCTTTTCCTGCAAACAAGCTAAATGATGGCATGAGTTCTGAAAAATAGCTTCCCTTTTTGTTCATTTAGGTTTTTAATGTTTATATGGGTTCGAATTTGGTTTCTTTAAGTTCGTTTTTTTATCTTCATTATGTTGGGAAGCGGCTTTACCATCGGATTGGGAAAGGAGAACCAATGAACGATTATAAAGAGAGAATGAACCGGATTGTTCGGAATGTTGCGGAACAAGCATGGAGGCAGCCTCTATTACCCAGCGGATTGTGGTTTCATGGGGATGTGCGTGATAACTTCTACTATGCCTCTTATCTGTTTGCGGCTTCGCTAGACCTTGAGATTGATCCGCAGTTTAACCGGCAGGAGGGTAAACGGCTGGCAGAGGAGGTTCTGGGTCGTGTGCTGCGATTGCAGAACAAGGACGCGAAGACTCCGATGTACGGACACTGGCCGCTGAACCTGGGACCGAAGCCGGAAGAGGCGAGTCCACATGCGCTGCCGGTTGAATTAATGGGGAGTTTGATGGTTTTTTTCCATCGCAAGTTTGAAAGTGAGATGAGCGAGGGCTTGGCGGCTGAGTTTGAGGCTGGACTGGAACACATCTACCACGGAGGATTTTTTCGCAAGCCGCTCACCGTGTGCAATCATCATGAGGCTAAATATACGGCAGCCAAGCTAATATTCGGCCATCGGTTCAATGATAAGGAACTTCTGGAGGACGGAAAACAAAGTCTTCGGGATACCCTGAGCTTGCTCCAGCGGGAAGGCATGGCAGAATACGGGTGCTTGCCGTGGTTCTGGCATTGGACACAGGCGTTCACCTGCGCGTTGGAACTAATGGAGGAACCGGAATTAAAGCGGGAACTTCATCAACTGTTGGATGGGCTGTGGAGCCTGCGCACGTCCTATTATTTGAAAGGTGCGTGGGTAGGAGCCCACTCCAGAGGATGGCCGCATGATGCACCGAGGGATGCCAATGTGCTTCACGATTATGTCCAGTTCGGTGATTTTAGCCTGCCGGAGGAGATGCCGCGCACAGAGTATGCCGGTTTTCTGTTCCACAAAGCGCCGGAAGCGAATCGTCGTCTTGCCCTGGATCGAAGCGAACCGACCGAAGTGCGCAAGGCTCTGACGAAATCGGTTGATGGCGAGATGAGGCAGCTGCACTCCTACGCTTATGTGACGGAACATTTTGCGGCGGGCGGATTGTGGGAGCGGGTTCGTGAGTTCGACAACGAGCAGCTGCGCTGGATGTTCAGCCTGCCTGTCCGCACTGGCGGCAAGGCAAATCAGCTGTATTTTTTTCACCCGGGAGAGGGATATGATCCCTCAGGAAACGATCCCCGCCACCAGAGTGAGCGGATGGAGGTGCTGTACCACAAAAATGTGGTGCTTGCACTGTACCCACTGCCGGAACCAGCGGGTGCTGGAGGCGAAGAAGTTGTCGGCGTTTTACCGGAAGGAGAATGGCTGTATGAGGCGGAAGCTCTGTACGGCAAGGTAGATGAGGTTTATTTTGCCGTACATTTGAGCCCCGGGACTGCTTATGATATTAAGGAGCAGTCCGGATATCATCTGGCCGTCTGCCATGGCCCTCGAATGTCTCTCACCGTAGAAGCGGTAACCGTTCGGGAAGCGGAGAATAGAGGGATCGGACAACTGGCGGCGTTCGCACGGCAAATGTCCGGACACAGGCCGGAATTCAAGACTGACGGCGGATTTGAGGTTGCGTATACAGGATGGATGACCGAGGATCGGCTGCATCTGAAGGTTATGGCTTCAGGCAGCTCAGCGAGAACGATAAACGGAGCGGAATGTACGTTTGAATCGTATTCTGTATAGTTATCGAATAGAAAAGAGGAGTTAAGATGAAGAAATTGCAGCTGATTCAAAAAATAGCAGAAGAAGGCGTGGTCGCGGTTCTGCGCGGCGAAACGCCGGAGCAGGTTGTGGAGATGGCCGAACAGGCGATTGCCGGCGGCATTAAAGTGATCGAGGTGACGATGACCGTACCGTTTGCGCTCCGGGCCATTGAAACGTTGTCGCGCAAATATTCCTGGAACGCCGAAGACCCTTCCTCCTATGCCATCATCGGGGTAGGTACAGTGCTTGATCCGGAAACCGCGCGTGTTGCGATATTGAGCGGCGCCGAGTTTGTTGTTGGGCCGTGCCTGAGCAGGGAAACCGTGATGCTGTGCAACCGCTATCGGATTCCGGTCATGCCTGGCGTGATGACGATCAAGGAAATCCAGGAAGCACTTGAACTGGGGGCGGACATTGTCAAGCTGTTCCCTGGCAATCTGTATGATCCGTCGATGATCAAGGCGATCAAAGGCCCGCTGCCGCAGGCGAATATCATGCCGACCGGTGGTGTCTCGCTTGATAATCTTGGAGAATGGATCAAGGCGGGGGCTATAGCTGTCGGTATTGGCTCGGATCTGACAAGCGAAGCTTTGAAGCGGCAGGATTACAGCTTGATCGCCCATAAAGCAGCCGAATACAAGAAAGCGTATCTGCAGGCTAAAGGGCTGACACAGTAACTATATTTTGGAATTGGCAGAAAAATTAAATCAGATAACGCCTGTTGTTGACTCTCTGAGTCTTCAAGAGGCGTTGTTTGTTTTTTGAACGCTCACTCGTTAAAAAGCTTGAAAGTGACGTAGCGTCATCCTGTATAGTGAAGTTATCGAGACTTTAGGAAAGCAGGTGATGAAGTTGATTCCCATTCAAGATTTATCCAAGCAGACGGGGATTACGGTAAGAACGCTGCGCTATTATGACCAGATTGGCCTGCTGATTCCTGCGGCCAAAACACCGGGCAAACATCGTATATACAGTGATGAGGAATTAAAGAAGCTGCAGCAAATACAGTTTCTGAAAAGGCTGGGCTTCAGTTTGCAAGAAATATCGGATATGATTTCCAACCCGGAATGGAACTGGTCCACCAGCCTGATGAATCAGTTGGACTTCGTTATGAACGAACAAAAAAAGCTGA
This sequence comes from Paenibacillus sp. p3-SID867, assembly GCF_025142895.1. Taxonomy (NCBI): domain Bacteria; kingdom Bacillati; phylum Bacillota; class Bacilli; order Caryophanales; family Paenibacillaceae; genus Paenibacillus; species Paenibacillus sp. p3-SID867. The sequence goes on along the minus strand of NZ_JAMBDM010000007.1, from coordinate 378,824 downwards.
ACCAGATGGAATCGGCGCTGCGGGCCGTGCTTCATAGTATTGCGATGGAAGGTGAGACAAGCTGGGACGTTATTCAGAAATTGATTCACCTCTCTGGAAGAGACCCATCGTTAAAGCATTCGTTCAGGCAGCAGATGTTTGAGAACCGCGAAGTGGAGTTGTTAAGTTTACTCCCTAATATGAACAGCACGGACCCCGACTCTCTCGAGTGGATTGCTCTGTTGGGGCAGCTCAAAAGGCGGATGCAGGACGGTCCCGATTCACCGGATGTGCAGCGAATTGTACGACGGATGGATGAGAAACGACTTGAGGTATTTGAAGATGAAGATCCCTTCATAGATAAGCTGTGGGAGATCCGTAAATCGCCGGCGCAGTCCGAGAAGATGGGATTATATCCCATCGAGGATGCTCTTCTTCATTTCATGGAACAGGCATTCGAAATTTATGTATTACGCAAGGACAAAGAACAAGTAGAAGTGGGGGAGACATCTTGACGTTGGAACTGCTGCTCTCCATTGGAGCCTTATCCCTCTTGGACATGCTGAGTCCAGCAACGGTTGGCGTAACGGTGTATTTGCTCTTGACTGAACGGGACAGGCTAATCCCGCGTTTATTCATTTATTTATTCACAGTGGCAGGCTTCTACTTCCTGGTAGGGGCTGCGCTTATGCTGGGTTTGGATGCCGTTCTGCAATCCGTAAGCGGCATTTTTCAAAATCGAACGGTAAGCTGGATCATGACCATTGTCGGCGGTGTCCTGTTTGTCTTCAGTTTCTTTATCCCCACGAAAAAAACATCTGAGCCGCGCCGTCCAAGATCCAAAAGCTTCGGAGCCATGATCGGACTTGGATTCACGACGTCCCTGCTGGAGGTAGCAACAGCCCTTCCGTACTTTGCAGCTATCGGGCTGATGACTACGGCTCATTTACAAACGGTTCAATGGATGCCCATCCTGGCTGCATACAATATCGTGATGGTGCTGCCTCCAATCCTATTGCTTGGATTACACCTCGTATTCGGCCGCATGATGCAGCGTCCGCTGGAGAAGCTGCGCCTGAAAATTGCGCAGAGCTCCGGATCGATTCTGTCATGGGTTTTGTGTATTGCCGGGCTGATTCTGGTGCTGAACAGCATAGATAACTTGTGATGATACCCGATTTATATAAGAAGCATGCTGAATGAGAGGATGCCGAGAATCACCTTGGATCCTCTCCCAACATCAGGAAGGGAAAGCAAAATCGTAGAGTCAGCTTTCCAATGATTTATTGACGGCTTCAATGGCATGTATGAAGGTTGTATCAAACAGAGGAACATTGGAATCCTCGGGTTTTATTAATAATCCGATCTCCGTACATCCCAGAATAATTCCTTCGGCTCCAACTTGAATCAGCCGTTCAATAACTTCTTTATAGTGAGCTTTTGAATTCGATTGGATGTTACCGAGACATAATTCCTCGTATATCACTTTATTTACGATCTCTCGATCTTGTTCATTGGGGATGAGCACTTGAATACCATTAGATTCTAATCGTTGCTTATAAAAATTCTGCTCCATGGTATATTTGGTTCCAAGCAAGCCTACTGTACGCATCCCATGTTCATGGATTTGATTAGCCGTAGCATCGGCAATGTGCAGCACAGGGATCCTTAATCTTTCTTCTATGTAATCTAGTACCATGTGCATCGTGTTGGAACATATCACAATAAAATCGGCGCCGCCCTTTTCTAGTGAAAGTGCAACTTCACCTAATGTTTCACCGGCTTTTTTCCAATTCCCCTCGGATTGATAGCGTTCAATCTCTTCGAAGTTCACGCTGTACATAAGGCATTTGGCGGAGTGGAGGCCACCCAATTGGCTTCTCACCTGCTCATTTATCATTCTGTAGTATTCAATGGAGGATTCCCAGCTCATTCCCCCGATTAGTCCAATTGTCTTCATAGATAAGCTCCTTTACAGTCCGAAGTAAATTTTATTATAGGGTGTTTCAACGTGCATAACAATTGCTATCTTATGATATCGGGCACCTTTGAGCCTGCTATGTATTCATCGTATCCTCGTTATGATATATTAATCGCAGGGTTCATCGACTGACCGATACTTAATTGTAGCGGTTTGTTACAGATGTGCTTGTCCTTGCATTACAGCCTGAGACATTGAGGGGGTTATCCATGAGCACGCGGATTTTAGAACGGATAAGAGAAGAGACGGCAGCCCAGCATGAACGAATCGAACAGAATCCATACGCCAAAGCGGCCTTCGATCAGACCTTGACCATAGATCAATATCGGTCTTATTTAGCGAAATTTTACGGATTTATTAAACCGGCCGAAGAGCAGCTGAAGGCAGAGGGTGCCGTGAACCATCTTGGTTTGGATCTGGAAATCCGAACGAAATCGAACCTATTGGAAGAAGATCTTATTCATCTGGGAATGAATCCCGATGAGATTGCACAATTGCCACTGTGCAGCCAATTGCCAGAGCTGAGCAGCCAAGCACGAATATTAGGATATCTGTATGTTATTGAGGGATCCACACTTGGTGGCCAAGTCATTACGAAACAAGTGATGAAGTTCTTGCCGCTGAGTCCGGAGTCGGGTTTACGTTATTTCTATGCATATGGTCAAGAGACCAAGCCAAGATGGACCGAATTCCGGGAAGTACTGCTCAATACCGGGGAGGATCCGGATGAGATTATACATTCGGCTAAAGAAACTTTTCGTTTGCTGGATGCTTGGATCAGAGAATAGTTAGGAAACCATAGAGAAACCTTGATGAAAAACCGCGTTTTGCGGTTTTTTTGCGTTGAAGCGAAACATGCGTTACACGCATACCAATCTAGTTATAGCCATAGGCTATAACTAGATATAGCTTATATGAGTTACACTATACCGATCAATACATGATATCTTTCTTGTAACAATTTGTATAGGAGTGTTACATAGATGGCAAAAAGCAGTGTACTGGGATATCCACGTATTGGCGCTGATCGGGAATGGAAGAAAGCCTTGGAAGCATTCTGGGCAGGCAAGCTGGAAGAATCGGAGTTTCACAGGCAGCTGCAGGAGATTCGGTTGAATCATTTACGGAAGCAGCAGGAGAGCGGGATTGATCTTATTGCGGTTAATGATTTTAGTTATTATGATCATGTTCTGGATACGGCGACGATGTTTGGCATCGTACCGAAACGCTTCTCTTATGAGGGCGGCGTTGTGCCATTGTCTGTATATTATGGTATTGCACGCGGAACGAAGGATGCTACGGCAAGTGAAATGACCAAGTGGTTTAATACCAATTATCACTATATCGTGCCTGAATTGGATGGGGCTGCACCGGTACTGACTGAAAACAGACCCCTTGCAGCCTATCGGGAGGCCAAGGAGAAACTTGGAATAGAAGGCAAGCCGGTTATTGTCGGACCGCTCACCTTCCTGAAGTTGTCCAAAGGGTATCAGTCGTCGGAGACGGATGCTTGGCTGGAAAAATTGTTACCGCTCTACGTACAGATTCTTCAGGAGCTTGCCCAAGAAGGCGTTCAATGGGTACAGATCGATGAGCCGATACTCGTTACAAAATTAAGCGATGCCGATCTTAAGCGGTTAACCAGCATTTATGAAACGTTTGCGGTTTCGGCACCGGGATTGAACATCATGCTGCAAACCTATTTTGAATCCGTTGAAAACTATCAGGATATTATACAGCTTCCGGTTAGCGGCATTGGTCTTGACCTGGTGCACGGATACCAAGGAAATGTGCAAGCCATTAAACAGTCAGGGTTTCCTGCGAATAAGGTGTTGGGTGCCGGCATAATCGACGGACGGGGCATTTGGAAGGCGTCTCTTCGCGAGAAGCTGTCACAATTGGAAGAGCTGACGAAATACGTAGCCCCTGAACGCCTGATTGTTCAATCTTCGTGCAGCTTGCTGCATGTTCCGGTGACGGTGAGCAGCGAAACGAAATTGCAGCCAGAATTGAAAGGGGCGCTCGCCTTTGCAGACGAGAAGCTGAATGAACTGGTTCTTTTGACAAAAGCAATCTCCACAGGAGCAGCCCGAATTACCAAGGAACTGGAAGCATGCGATGCTGCGCTTCAGGCGCTGAAACAATCCGGAGAGCGGAATCGCCATGACATCCAGCAGGCAGTTGCAGAGATTAGTGCACAGAATCCGGTTCGCAGTCTGCCGTTTGCGGAGCGTCATGTCGCTCAACAAAACAAATGGAAGCTGCCGATTTTTCCGACCACGACAATCGGCAGCTTCCCGCAATCAGCCGAGGTGCGCAAGGCACGTCAGGCGTGGCGTAAGGGAGAGTGGAGCCATGAGCAGTATGAGCGCTTCATTCAAGAGCAAATCGATGTTTGGATCAAGCTGCAGGAAGAGATTGGCCTTGATGTGCTTGTGCATGGGGAGTTCGAAAGAACGGATATGGTTGAATTTTTCGGAGAGAAGCTTGGAGGTTTTGCCTTCACTCAGTTTGGATGGGTTCAGTCCTACGGCTCACGCTGCGTAAAACCGCCTGTGATCTTCGGGGATGTGGCATTCGAGAAACCGATGACGGTGGAGGAAACGAAATATGCACAATCGAAGACGGACCGGCCCGTGAAAGGGATGCTAACCGGCCCGATTACGATTATGAACTGGTCGTTCGTTCGCGAAGATATCTCGCGGGAACAAATTGCCTATCAACTGGCATATGCCCTAAGACAGGAAGTAGAGGCGCTGGAGCAGGCGGGCATAGGAATGATTCAGGTGGATGAGCCAGCGGTGCGCGAAGGGTTGCCGCTCAAGGAGGAAGATCAAGCGGAGTATCTCGCTTGGGCTGTTAAAGCCTTTCGCATGACCACATGCACGGTTCAGCCGACCACGCAAATTCATACGCATATGTGTTATTGCGAGTTCCATGACATGATCGATTCGATCGAGGCGATGGATGCCGATGTCATCTCGATTGAAACTTCGCGCAGTCATGGCGAACTGATTCATAGCTTCGAGGTCAATACGTACAGATTAGGGATCGGACTAGGCGTGTATGATATCCACAGTCCGCGGGTACCTCGAGTGGAAGAGATGACAAGCATGATCGAGCGTGCACTGCGGGTCCTGGATCCGAAGCTGTTCTGGATCAATCCGGACTGCGGCCTCAAAACACGCGGTAAGGAAGAAACGGTCGCATCCCTTCGTAACATGGTTCAAGCCACGGAGATTGCTCGCTCGTCCTATTCGTTGAACGTGTAACGCAGACACAAGCCGTCTGCCTGTACGATTTACGTCGATCTGTCATTGGTGAATCAGGGAGGAGACACGTCGGGTTTATAAATTTAAAAGTGTATGAATTCGAGAAAGCCGCACACATGCGGCTTTTTTTTCTGCGCGGTGGTTTTGCATCCTCATGAATCTATGAAAATACTTTTGTTTGTATCCATAGTACAGTATCGGACACAAGTTGTTGACATCTTGGTAAAATCGTTGTCACATCCGGCGATTATATTCTTCTTATGGATTCGTATCTAGCACGATCATCCAGAAGGAGGAGCCATGAACTATTACAAGAAAAGAAAGAAATTTACCAGAGTCTTCTATATTCTATTTATTGCAATCCTGCTTATCGTCGGCTTCAAATTGGCATGGCACGTCGGTTCATCAACGGTAGAGTTGATGCCGGCATCATCTGCTAGAGTTGCAGATAACTATAAGACGCTTCCTGCCGTGCCCAATCATCAAGAAACATTTCGGATCGTCATCGATCCAGGCCACGGGGGAAAGGATCCTGGAGCTACAGGAGTCAGCGGCGCATATGAGAAGGCGTTCAATCTGTCCCTTGCCGGACGGGTTGCTGACCTCCTTGAGGAGGATCCTATGTTTGAGCCTCTCTTGACACGAACGGATGACCAATTCATAGAATTGGAGGAGCGGGGAGCGATCGCGAATGATGGGAATGCGGATGCCTTCATCTCCATCCATGGCAACACCTATACGGATCCTATGGTATCAGGAACAGAAACCTTATACAGAAACCAGGACAGCATTCCATTGGCCCAAGCCGTTCAGACGCATTTGGCGGAGGGAATTGGACTCCGTGATCGCGGCATAAAGGAAGAACAACTAAAAGTGCTAGGTACACCCAGGATGCCCGCAGTGCTTGTTGAAGTTGGATATCTTACCAATGCGGAGGATGAGCGTTTCCTGCTGAGCGATGAAGGACAAGACCTTGCTGCGCAGGCTATTGTCGATGGACTCAGAGAATATTTTTTGGGATCGCAGGAGCTCTCGCTTGAACACCAAGGAACGAGTGATTTAGATGAAGAAAGATCGCCCGATACCTCTGAAAGCGGAATTCGGCCCATGGAGAAGAAGGTGTATTTTAATGGTTCAGCGAAAGACGGCAAACAGGTCGCACTTACATTCGATGATGGACCGGATGCCATTGTTACGCCCAAAATTCTTGATATCCTGAAAGAGAACGATATTAAAGCTACCTTTTTTATTCTGGGAAACCGGGCTGAGGCCCATCCTGAGACTGTGCGGCGGATTAAAGAGGAAGGTCATGTCATAGGAAATCATTCCTGGTCACATCCCAACTTCAAGGAGCTGTCTATGGAGGAAGCGATGAAGCAGGTCATGGATACACAGGAGGAACTGAACGACATCATTGGTTATCGGCCATCCTTGTTCAGGCCGCCTTATGGCGCTTTGGATGAGGACAAAGTGGAAGCTATACAAAATAAGGGTCTAGCTATTGTGAACTGGTCTGTAGATACGATGGATTGGTCAGGTGTGCCTGCTCAGGAGATCATGGGAATCATCCACGAGCAGTTGAAGCCAGGAGGCATCATTCTTCAGCATACCGCAAATGGTAAGAATCATCTGGCCAACACCATTGAGGCACTTACACTGTTAATACCTGATTTGAAGAATCAAGGATATTCTTTTGTCACCGTACCGGATCTGCTGCATTTGCCTGAATCACAGACATAATATGCTTGTAGGTGATCAGGTTATCATAACTGTGGGGATATGCTAAAATCGAATTATCAAATAGCTCGTGAATTAGGAATGGAGACTTCATGAAAAAAACAAAAATTCTCATTATCGAAGATGAGGAGCCGATCGCCGATCTGCTGGCCTATGGCCTCGCGATGGAGGGTTTTGAAACCCGTACCGCGGCCAGCGGTGCCGCAGGCTTTAGGGAGCTTGCGGCATTTCATCCCGATCTGCTCCTTCTGGATTGGATGCTGCCCGACCAAAGCGGGCTCGATATATGCAAAAAAGTAACAACGGACTATAACATCCCCATATTCATGATTACGGCAAAATCCGACATCACGGATAAAGTGCTCGGGCTAGAATTTGGTGCAGATGACTACATTACGAAGCCCTTCGATCTGAGGGAGGTAATCGCCCGAATTCGCACGATCCTCCGGCGGCTGGATCAGGCGAACCAAGGGGATAGGGGAGGAATGCCGGAAGCCGTGATCCGCTTCAGGGATATCGAAATCGTAATGGAAGAGCGACTGGTCAAGAAAGACGGAAGATCGGTTGATCTTACGCCGAAGGAATTTGATCTTCTCCTGACCTTGTACGGCCACCGGGGGAAAATTTATACACGCTCGGAACTGCTGGATTTGGTCTGGGGATATGATTTTGTTGGGGATACCCGGACGGTGGATACGCATATTCAGAGGCTCCGCAAAAAACTGGATGCCGGCGATTTGATCACAACCGTATTCGGCATCGGCTATAAATTCGAGAAGCAGGCGGAATAAGAGATGATCCGAACCATCAGAGCCAAGTTTATTGTTGGTTTTTTTGTGATCTTCAGTCTGTCGTTCCTCGTACTCAATCAAACCGTCAAGGAGATCATTCGGACAAGCAATCAGAAGATCGTAACTTCCGATCTGGTTGGACTTAAAAACAACAGCAATGTATATGTAAGGCAAGCTTTCCTTATCAATCATTTTACGAACAATAAGCTTTATTTCGGGCAGATGGCCGAGGAAATGGTGAATGATTTGAAGCATGCTACCTCTAGCCATGTCAGCGCGTACACCGTCGACGGCAAGTTATTGTTCTCATCGGACGAGAGAAGATTCTCGGGACCCTCGGATGCGGATCTTCGCCAAGCGATCGAGGGAAAGACGGCCTATACCATCACCTATGGTCGAAATAGCGGAACCGTTCTCTATTCATATCCGGTTATCATCGATGGAGTCAAGGTGGGCATATTGAGGTTTACCAAGGATTTCACCCTGCTCTACGAACAAAGCGGCCGGATCATGGACATTATTTTCTACATTGCGCTTGCCATATTCGGAGCAGCGTTCCTGTTCTCGTACCTGCTGTCCAGGAATATCACCATACCGCTAGTGAAGCTTACCCGCGCTTCCACTGAAGTAAAGAACGGAAACCTGGATGTTCGAATCCGATTCCGGCGAAGAGATGAAATTGGCAAACTGGCTCTGAATTTCAATGACATGATCGACCGGATCGGTAGCCAGATATCCACGATTGAGCGTGACCGGGATCGCTTGAAGGAGCTAAATGAGCAGGAGAAACGTTTTTTTGACAATGTGACCCATGAACTCAAAACGCCGCTCACCTCCATTCTGGGTTATGCCGAGATCATTCGGGAGAAAGGGGATGACGATCGGGAGTTCTTCGATAAGGGCATGAATCACATCGTTGAAGAGAGTCGACGTCTGCATGGCATGGTGCTAAGGCTGTTGGAAGTATCGCAGCACAACGCTGGAGAAGAGGATGTAGAGCTTGTGGATTCAGGGAAAATTCTGCGCGATGTAGTTGACTCCATGTCGTTCCGGGCCAAGCGCTATAAAAAGAGCATCGTTTGCGAAGCAGAGGAAGGTTCCTTCGTGCTTGGCCAGCCTGATCGGCTGCGCCAGCTCTTTATCAATCTTCTGGATAATGCCATCAAATATAGTGCCGCCCAATCGGAAATTACCGTCAAGGCTGAGCGTGTGGACGGAAGCGTTCGTTATACCTTCGATAATCCCGGAAAGCCCATACCGGATGACGAGCTCGCAAACGTCTTCCAGCCGTTCTACTCGGTGAGCCAGAAGCAGAAGGAAGAGGGCAGTGTGGGTCTGGGCCTCAGTATCGTTAAATCCATCGTCGATGATCACGGCGGAACCATCCGTATCGTCAGCGAGAAGTTTCATACTGTCGTCTATGTTGAAATTCCTTTTGTAAAGACGGGGGCTGTCCAATGAGATATCGATATAAACGTTTAAAATTATGCTATGCTCTTGCCTTGATTTTACTGACCGGCTGTGCAAGCGAACTGCAATCAGAGACCGTCATTATCCCCAGCGAGGAATCGGATCAAGCCGTGGACGAGGGAAGCCGGCCTTTCCAAGTGAAGACGATTTATCGAATGCCAGAATCCAAGGCTCCAGTTGAATTGCTCGGCTGGTCATCATCCAAGTCGGTAGTCGGTCTTTTTTATGAAACCGAAGCAGTAGACGCGGCGAAATTGAGCTTGCAGCGTTTTCCATCCCCATACGAGCGAGTTGACCATACATTAGAGATTGAAATGAATAAGCTTTCCTATCAATTGTCCCCCAATGGAAAATATGTTTCGGGAATTGCCAAAACGGAGGAGGGCGTTTTTCTGCAATTGATAACATATCCGGGCGGGGAGGTGGAAAGCCTCGAAGCTACGACAGATGCCAATCAGGAGCTATGGTTTGAGGAACCGACTTGGTCCGGCAACAGCCGGTTTGTAAGCTATATGGTGATGGAATCAAACAAAAGGCAGTCCAGCATCGGGATTTTTGATACGGAAGCGGAATCGGCACGTGTTTATCGGCTGCAGGGTCTTGAAACGGAAGCCCTTCCCTTCAAGGTGATCGTCTCGGATGACGGGAAAATGGCGCTCATCGTTCTGGACGAATACGGTCACGGTCGCCGAATTGCTATGGGTGCCGTCAACGGCAATGCGATTGATGTTCAGTATGAGCATGATATCGGCACAGACCAAGCCGCATGGTTGAACGATGATCAATTCGTATTCTTAGGAACGGAGGGAACCCTGTACGTATATGACCGCAGAAATCATGAGCTGTCCATTCTGCTGGAGAAGGTGGATAGCTATGAGTTCTCGAAGGATCGCAAATATATCGCCTATTCCCAGAACGGGGAGAATACAATTTATGCAGGTAAGCTTCAAGGGAAGAATATACTGAGCGCAGAACCCATCTATCATGGGGTCATACCTTCTAAGATGTATTGGAGTCCGGACCATCGCCGGCTTCTCGTGAACGGCCGCAAAAATTATGTCAAAGAGCAGGGGCCTGTTGCGATCGGACCGACAGAACATCAGCCATTTATAATCGAATTCAAGTAAAGGCCGAAGGTTCTTCGACCACCTATTTATTCTTCGCGATGCGGCAGATTGAACGATAGGCGTTCGATTTGCCGCTTTTTCTCTTTAAGGATGAGTAGGGAATCGTGCAAATCCTCGTTTTTTGTTATGATTATTATCTAAACTTTGAATAGAAGAGGAACAAGACATGCAGTTAAACGAACATAACTTGATCAAGATGCAGAGCATCATCAAGGAACACCAATTTGAACATGCAGCTGACTATTTAATCGAACATACGCGCCAAGGCATACGGTTATCCAAAAAGGGTGTGGAGGACTATGCCAGGCCGTGCCATTCACGGATTGGCGGAGATCCGGATCTTCCCGAAGAAATTGAATGGCCACTGACTTCGGAAGGTACGCCGATGACGTTTTTGGCACAGCTGCAGTTGAGGGATGTGGCAGCTCATGATGCCATCGCTTCGCTTCCACTGGGCGGAATGCTGTATTTCTTCATTGGCGTTGATGAGCCTGCCTATAATATTGAACATCGGGTTCTGTATCTGACAGAGGATCAGACGGCGGCAGCGGTTCGACGCCAAGCTCCTGAGGAAACCACGTTAGAAGAAGAATTCACCGGCTACCGTATTGAAGCCAGAGCTACGCTTGAGCCTCCTAATTACGCATATGTGGATGACGCAATCGTCGAGGATGAGGAGCACGATTTTGAATCTTATGAGGACCTGTGTCATCAATTGACTGGACTGGGATCTGACGACATTGCAATGATCTTTGGCTATCCCTCTACCCAGCACGGAGATTGTGAGCATGAGGCTGCTTTAATGCTGCTAACCGGATCCGAGTACAATTACTCCATGGAGGCGGCTATGCAGCAGATCACTGATCATTGCGGAGGCAACGCGGAGCAAGCCCAGCAGGAAATTCGGGATACACTGCTTCTGCTCGCGATCGATTCGGACGACGATGTAGGATTTTGCTGGTGGGATGCTGGTGAGCTGCAATTTTACATGCGAAAAGAGGACTTGATGGCCGGAAATTTTGAGCGGACGTATTGTTCGCTGTATTCAAGCTGACTAACAGGGAGCGAGCAATGACAGCAACTTCCATCGGCTCTTGGTCGGAGGATCGGGAATGGATATAGCAGAAATCGATACGTTAATCTTCATCGGATGTTCAAGGATTTGCTTAATGAAGTTCTGTCACTAGAGGGGGGATGAACCATGAAGGAGAAGGTCATTAAAGCATATGATAAGCTGGCTGGAGACTACGAGCGGCATGTAGATTCGCAGAGCGGACATAATGCGTATTACGAAAGGCCGGCCATGATGCATTTGTTACCGGCGAACATGGAGCAAATGACCGTCCTTGATGCTGGTTGTGCCGCGGGGTGGTATACGGAGCAATTTCTTAAACGAGGGGCCCGGGTCACAGCGGTTGATCTGAGTCCGGCGATGGTAGAAGCCTGTAAGAGGCGAGTCGGCAATGAAGCGACGGTATTCGCATGCGACATAACCGAGGATCTGCCCTTTGAAGATGAGGCTTTTGATCTTATCGTAAGTTCATTGACGCTTCACTACATCGAGGATTGGGCGCCGACCTTTCGCGAATTTCAGCGCGTGCTGAAACCTGGAGGCAGTTTGATTTACTCCGTTCATCATCCCTTTATGGATGTTAAACATTTTGATCGCCAAGATTACTTTGCCCGTGAGTTATTGACGGAGGTTTGGAACAAACCGGAGTCCGGACCCGTCGAAGTCTCCTTTTATAGAAGACCGATTCAGGAAATCATCAACGTAACTTCCTCACGGTTTCGAATCGATCAGCTAATCGAGCCGCAGCCCAGTTTAGCGGATAAAGACAACCCGGAAGCTAAGGAATGGATGGCCAAATGGTATGAGCGCCTGATGACGAACCCTCACTTTTTGATTGTGAAAGCCTTAAAATCATAACTTCGAATCCATACATATTCATAAGGGAACCGCGTCCATCGCGGTTCTTTTTGTGCTCGAAGTACGTAACGGAAGATACGATTTGCTGGTATGGGCAATCAGACACTCCGGCCGTGATTCGGTTATCGATTGAAGAAGGATAATCACCCTAAGACTTTCTACGCATGAAAGAACGCTACAGCCTATGTGTATCATAGCGATTGGTTGTATAATAGAAGCAATGCAATGCATTACATCACATCCAAGGGGAGAATATCATATGCAATGGAATGAAATCACGACATTAGAAGAATGGAATGCGATTCTGGAAAAATCCTCCGAGCGCGGCCAAGTTATTTTGAAGCATAGCACGACATGCCCGGTTAGCTCCAATGCTCTTTCGGAGTTCGAATCTTACTTGAAAAAGGCACCAAACAGCGATGTGGATTACACGCTGGTTAAAGTTATTGAGTCCCGGCCGGTTTCCAATAAGATTGCCGAGGATTTGAACGTAAAGCATGAATCGCCGCAAATTATCTATGTGAAGGACCAAGCGAAATATTGGACGGCCTCCCACTGGGCGGTTACTTCTGCGCATATCACCGCGGTTCTGGACTGAACCTAATCCTTTGTCGCGCCTGAAAGTATGGTGTAAAAGATGAAAGAGCTGGAAGAACTGAGATCGATAGAGGCCATCGAGCGCTTTATTCAAGATCACACCTTCAGTTTTGTTTATGTATCCAGACAAGATTGCAGCGTGTGCCACGCGATCTTACCCAAACTTAGAGAGTTGTTGGAGCAGTTCCCTCGCATCTCATTGGGACATATCCAAGGCGAAGCCGTCGGTGAAATCGCCTCGAGATATTTGATATTTACCGCACCGGTACTCCTCTTATTCGTAGAGGGAAAAGAGCATCTGAGAGAGGATCGTTTTGTACAGTTTGGCGCGTTAGAAAAGAAATTAAAAAACTTGATGGAGCTCTTTAGCTAGATATCAGCGAAAAAGCAATGAACCAAAAGGCGATATTCCTAAGTCACAAGACTTACGGAATGTCGCCTTTTTTGCGTTTCAAAACAAGCTGAAAAAGCGGAACTTTAAGGCAATAGCAGTCATGAAAAATTCAAATATTTGTCGAAAATCAGGACTAATTTGCATTCAAATATTACTAAAGTATTAAAAATTAAAGGGGATATGCCGATTTATTAATAGTACAAAAGATGTAATGTTTATGGAATTATAACGTGAATATGGATCTATTGAACTGGAATTTCACATAACAAGAACTTTATGTGAAATGAACCTATGTCAGAAGAATGATGGAGGGGGAAAGCGGTTCATTCAAGATGAACATTTTTGAAAAATGTAATGTATTCATGAAAATTCCGGAAATATTCAATGTTTCCAGGAAAGTAGGTGATGCGACAGGTTCGCGAAAGAATTCCCTATTTTAAATGGAAGATACATAAGAGATATCAAAGGAGAGACACCAAGTGAGTGAGCCAAAATCGTTATCAAAAGGAATGCGTTTTAAAAATCTGAGCATTGTTACAAAAAATATGTTATGGACGAGCCTCTATATCATTATTACCGGGGCCATCGTGATTGGTGCAAGCTTTTATATCCAGGACAACGTGCTGACAAAGCAGCTGCAGTCCGATTCGGGAAAAATTATGGATACCTTGGTTAAGTCCGTATCGGTGGAAGATGCTCAAGCGGTGAAAGGCGCAACCGATCGCAACGCGGATATCCAAAAAAAACTTACCAAGACGTTTGATGATCTATCCTTAACGCATCCCAATATTGCACAGGGCTATATTTTTGGACCGGAGCTCGAGGGTGGCAACCAGACCTCGATTATTGCTATGCCGACTGCAGTGCTCGATATGTTTGCCGAAGAAGACTTGAATCTGGGCGACTTATACGAACAGCCGGATATCCACGCCGATGCCGTAAGAGAGATGCTGAAAACGAAAAAAATCGTCTACACCAAAGCCTATACAGACAATTATGGTACCTGGATCACCGTGCTGCATCCTTTCCAGGATGCGAGCGGGGAAATTTTTGCTTATATGGGGATCGACGTGGATGCAAGCTTAATCGCTTCCGGGAAACAGGAATTGATCACCAATACGGTTTTTGCGCTGCTGATTACCTTGCTGATTGTATTAGCATTGCAATTCTTCACCATTAGACGGACATTCGCACCGATTCAAGCATTAATGGGGGCGCTTGATAAGCTGAGCAAAGGTGACTTCACCGTCCAATTAAAAGCTGGCGAAGATGAGCTGGGTCAGGTCAATGCCAAGTTCAATACAACCGTCAATCATATTAATGAACTTGTCACAACGATCAAAACGGTATCGGAGCAGTCTGCAGAGCAGTCTAAATTTCTCTTCTCGGCTGTGGAAGTCAATAATAACAACTCTTCAGCAATTACTAGAAATATGGAGGAAATGTCGGAACGCGTTGCTCTGCAGAGCACTTCCATTACCGAAAGCGTGGTTTCGCTTGAGGAAATCTCATCCGGCGTATCAACGATTGCCGGCAATACATCGGATCTTTCTGAGATATCGGTGCAGATGAAGGAGCAATCGGAGCGTGGTAACCACAATGTGGAGCAGGTTATCGAGCAGATGAATTCCATCGATCATTCGGTCAAAAACTCGGTGCATATCATCGAGAAGCTGCAGAACCGTTCACATGAGATTGGTCAGATCGTGCAGGTTATTACCGAAATTGCCTCTCAGACGAATCTGTTATCACTCAATGCCGGAATCGAGGCGGCAAGAGCCGGCGAAGAGGGCCGCGGGTTTGCTGTCGTCGCCAGTGAAGTGAAGAAGCTTTCGGAGGAATCCAGAAAATCGGCGGATCAAATCATTGAATTGGTTCGATACATTCAGGATGAAACGGCATCTGCGGTAGAAGCCATCAGCGAAGGAGAACACAACGTCGCTAAGGGAATTGAGGTTGTCAAAGAAACGGGTGAGCTGTTTAAAGGCATGCTGGTGGCAACCGATACGGTGACGAGTCAAATTCAAGAGGTGTCTGCAGCTACCCAGCAAATGGTTGCCGAGACCGAACAGATTACCGCAGCGATTAAACAATTGGCAGAGCTTGCAGAGAGAAACTCGTCTGTATCGGGTGAGATCCGGATCAGTGCCAAGGAACAGCAGGCTTCCTTCGCCAAAATTTTCGAATCTGCAGAACAGATCAGCCAGGTTTCCGCTGAGCTGGAGGCCCTTGTAAACAAATTGCGTGTGTAGTGTTGCGAGAACAAAAACAGTAGAGAAAAAAAGATGGAGCTGAAACCTTTGAATACAACATTGATGATCGAACAAGGCAAAGAATATTGGTTGAATGAACTGCAGCTACCTTTACCGGGATTCTATCTGTACACCGATGGTCCAGCGCATCTTCAGGAGCAAGAGCTTGATCGCACGACGTTGAAGCTTCATATCGAAACCGGTAAAATCAAGCGGTTCCGCGATTTATATGACATGAAGGTGTGGATGCTCACAAGCTATGTGGTGTTTCTATACCGAATGACTCACGATACCGATTTACTGATTGGCGTGAACAATGAAAAGGGCAATCTCCTTCCGCTGAGAGTTAACTTAAGCGGCAACGACTCATTCGCACAGATCTATGAGCAAATTCTCGGCAAAATGGAGCACATTGAAATAAGCAGCTTTTCGCTTGAAGATATAGAAGGATTCACCGGTCAACCGCTCTCGCTCCAAACGGTCTATGGCCATAATGGGAATGGTTATGCTTATAGTTCCAGCTGGCTGAACTGGATGGTTCAGGAGGAGAAGAAGGACGAGTGGACACTCTATGTATCCTATGCCCAACCATTGTATCGAGAAGAAACGATCGAAAAATTCAGCAGGCATTTTGAGCTGCTCGCAAAGGCGGCTCTTGAACATATGGATGTTCCGGTTAGCCGTTTGCCTATGCTGACAGAAGAGGATAAGAACGCGTACTCGATACTCAATGACACGAAGAAGGAGCTCCCGAAGGATCCTACCATTGTGTCGATGCTTGCTTCCATTGTGGAGAAATTTCCGAAGCGAATCGCGCTATCGACAGGTCATGAGCAAGTATCATATGAGCAGCTTGACCGGTTGTCAAACCAAATTTCACATATGCTTATAGACAAGGGACTGCGTAAAGGCCAATTCGTCTCGATATTTATGAAGAGGGGCCTGGATACGGTTGTCAGTATGCTCGGAGTGCTCAAGGCCGGCGGAGCCTATATCCCGCTGGATCCATCACATCCAGATGAAAGAAATGCCTATATTATCGAGGATACCGAATCGGCAATCATTCTGACGCATCAGGATTTCACAGCCAAGCTGGATGGACTTCTGGCTGGTTTTCAACCGAAGCCAGAGTACTTCTGTCTGGATGAACAATTCCTTTCGTACTCGGATGAAGCCTGTGGCGTCCGCGTTGAAGGTGATGATTTGGCATATATTATCTATACCTCCGGTTCGACGGGCAAACCGAAAGGGGCCTTAATCGCCCATCAAGGCGTCGTGAATTTGGCACTGGCCAATCAAGAGAATTTACAGATGAGTGAACAGGATATCATTCTTCAATATTCCACATTCAGCTTTGATGCTTCCGTTTACGATATATTCGGATCGATGGCTTGCGGTTCACGACTGCATCTTTTAACCGATGAACAGCGTTTCTCCATAGACGCCTTTACGGAGGCCGTAGCAGAAACCAAGGCAACACGTGTCGCAATATTGCCTACGGTGTTTTTTAATCAATTGGCAGCGTATTTGCCTGTGGAAGACACACATAAATACCGGAATATCAAGACGATCGTGGTCGGAGGGGAAGCGCTGGCCGGAGAAACCGTTCGGATGTTCCAGAAAAAGCTGCAGATTCCAATCGTGAATCTCTACGGCCCAACGGAAACAACGGTTGTAGCAACAGGTCATGTCGTGGATTATCCGGTTCCGGACGATCTGACCACCGTGTATATCGGGACGCCTTTTGCCAACTATGAATTGTATATTGTGAATGAACATAATGAGTTATGTCCAACTTGCGTAACCGGAGAGCTGCTGATCTGCTCGGTCGGCGTAGCCAAAGGGTATCTGAATCAGCCGGAGAAAACAAAAGAAGCCTTCATTCTGGATCCGATAACACCGGAATCAGGAAAACAATACTACCGTTCCGGAGACTTGGTTCGTCTGCTGCCGAACGGACAAGTGGAATACCGGGGACGTAAAGATTCGCAGGTGAAGATCAGAGGCTTCCGGATCGAGATTGGGGAGATCGAAGACAATCTGGCGAAGCACCAACAAGTAAAGGACATCGCGGTTATTCCGAGAATGGACGAGGACGGAACCAAAATGTTAGCGGCATTCTATACAACCCATGATGGACAGGCAGCTTCCGCTAAGGATTTGGTGCAGTTTTTAGGTCAGAAAGTACCTGGTTACATGGTTCCTAAATACATGTGTTTCGTGGAAGAAATGCCGCTATCCCCGACCGGTAAGATCGACCGTAAGAAGCTGGCAATGTACGAATTGTCGATGGAGATGGAAGAGGATGACTCCCACTACGAGGCACCGGTTAACGATATTCAGCGGAATGTTGCTGCGGCTTGGGAACAAGCACTTGGACAAACCAAGATCGGCATCCACAACGATTTCTTCGATATCGGCGGGTATTCGCTGAAAATACTGGAGATTCTGGTGCTCCTTAAGCCGCAGTACCCACAGTTGAAGATCAATGATTTCTTTGTGTATCCGACGATTGCAAAATTAGCGGAGCGAGTAGAGGAATTGGGGCAAGTAACGATCCCAGCCGATCAATTAGAAGATAGGGATCTTCCTATTCAGGAATTGGCTGAGTATCCGATCTCTTTCCCGATCAACCATGGTTCGGAACAACCCATCTATCACCAGCAGCATATTTTGCTGACAGGCGCCACGGGATATTTGGGGTCACATCTGCTGTATGAACTGCTCAAACAATCGACCGCTACCGTATACTGTCTGATTCGACCAACAAAGCAGATGGAGCCCTATGCCCGCCTTGAGCAGATCATGACCGGATATTTTGGCGAAGAGGTCAAGTCTCGAATGGACAAAAGGGTGATTGCGATTCAGGGCGACTTGGAGCAGGATTTCCTCGGGCTCGGAGCTGAAGACCTTGCAATGATTGAAGCGCGCATCGATTCCATCATTCATTGCGGAGCCGAAGTGAAGCATTTTGGCGATTCCGACTATTTTGCGAGAGTTAATGTGGAGAGTACGGACCGTTTGTTGGCTTTGGCTCAGAGAAGACCGCATATCCGCTTTCACTTTATTTCTACGCTTGGGATCCCTGAAGATTTGGCACTGGGCGGTCAGTGGGATGCCATCGTTGCTGGAACGGGATATGAAGAGTCGTCCATTGAGAATGTCTATACGAACAGCAAGCTGGAGGCAGAGAAGCTGGTCATTAAAGCCGGTGCAGATCGAGGCATTCCATCATCGGTTTATCGCGTGGGGAATTTGTCCTGTAACTCGGAGAATGGAATTTTCCAGAGAAACATCGATAACAACGCGTTTTACCGCATGTTGAAAGCGATGCTGCTGTTGAAGAAAGCGCCCGGTGTGAGATGGGAAGTAGATATTACGCCGATTAACTATGCCGGGGAAGCCATTACCGCACTGCTGCTTCAGCAAGAAACGGTCGGGCGGGTGTTCCATATCTGCAATCCGGTTGCCGTTCCTTATGAGGAGATGGTGGAGCATTTCAAAGCCTATGGATATGACATTTCGGTGATGGACTGGAAGGAATACGAGGCATGGTTATTGGATCCTCAGCAGCCGAAGGATAAGGAAGGCCTTGAGCTGGCGATGGCGCAATTCGAAGGCGACGGGGCCAAGAATTCCATCTACCGGTATACTTGTCCGCAAACCTCGGAATTCCTCAAGCACACAGGGGTAAAATGCGCTTTACCAGACCAGCTGTTATTTGAAAAAATGATTGAATATGCCGCTGGTATTGGTTATTTCGTGAAGCCGGAGTAATCACAGGCAGGCAGCAAGCATGAAACCGCGAGAAGCTCTCGCGGTTTTTTTGTGGTCAGGATCAGGCACAGCATGCAAATATTTTTTTTGTGGCGGGAGTGTGGTACGATCATACTGATCTAAGTCCAGTAACACCAAATGAGGTGGCCCATGAATCACGAACATTGGAAGCAGGCAGAGACCGCACTGGCTTGCATGGAAGTTTTCAAGAACGGAGAGAACGACCCTGTAACGATTGAAGGCGAATCGGATGACCTGCGCTGCATCGGAATTGGTACGGATGCTGCAGTATTCGTATACGAACCTTTGCCGGCTTATGCGTTTAAACTGTATGCTGCGGAGGCGCAGCCTAAGAAGGAAGCGGAGATTAAGGTCTATCAAGAGTTGGTGGGAAGCCCCTATTTTCCTGTATTTTATGGAGCAGGTGAGCGTTACGTGGCGATCAGCCATGAATCCGGATTCACTCTGTACGACTGTTTGCTCTATGGTATGCCCGTTCCGAGGCAGGTCATCGATGATGTTGAAGCAGCACGATCCTTTGTGCGCAGCAAGGGCTTAAACCCGCGGGATATTCATTTGAAGAATGTACTGCTGCAGGAAGGGAGAGGGAAGGTACTCGATGTATCGGAGTATATTCAGGATGGAAACGATAAACGATGGGAGCATCTCGTGTGGGCTTACGACAACGTATATCCGCTGCTTGAGGGCAAAAAGTTACCACTCTGGGTGTTGGAGGCCGTGAAGAACGGGTATTACCGTCTAGACCCATCCAGTGTGAATATGCAGGAATTTGCGGACCGGATTGGACGACTGTTCTTCAGGAAATAGGATAACCGGGAATATTCCAAACGGGGTGGGAGCATTCCCCGCTTAGCAAACGAAGCGCTATCATCAGAATATATACGGCGGAATCAATCCCCCTGAAGCTGTAACGGCTCCAGGGGGATTTTGGTTATTAAAAGATACTCCAGTTCATCTCTCGGGATATGGTCTGCAGCAAATGTACGCCGGCATAGCTGTTGCCCTTGTCATTCAGTGCGGGTCCCAGCACACCGATTCCATAACGTCCCGGCACAAAAGTTAAAATGCCCCCTGAAACGCCGCTCTTGGCGGGCAACCCTACCTGAATGGCGAATTCTCCTGATGCGTTGTACATGCCGCACGTCGTCATGAACGTCCTGGCGATTTGAACATACCTTCTAGGTATGAGCGTGTTGCCGGTAAGCGGATCCGTACCGCTGCAGGCCAGCACTAATGCCATTCTGGCTAGATCGGCGCAATTCACAGCGATGGAGCAGTGCCGAAAATACACCTCTAACACCTCTTCAACATTTCCGCTGAGAACCCCGTTTTCCTTCAAAAAGAATGCTATGGAACGATTCAGATTCCCGGTTTCCGATTCTGAACGGTAAACGCCCAAGTCGTATTCCAAACCAGCGTTGCCGGATAGCTCTTGAAGAAACTGAAGAATTCGGTCGGATTTCTCGCTCGGGCTGTCTCCGTGAATTAAGGAAGAAACGGTTATCGCGCCTGCGTTAATCATCGGATTGAAGGGAATGCCGGGCCTTACTAACTCCAGCTTCAGCATGGAATTAAAGTTGTCTCCGGTCGGCTCCATGCCAACCTTGCTGAAGACGGCATCCTCTCCATTGTCCATCAGGGCTAATATTAGCGTAAACACTTTGGAGATGCTCTGCATCGTAAAGCGCAGCCCGCAGTCCCCGGCTGTGGCGGATTCGCCCATAGTGTTCAGAAGGGTGATGCCCAGAGCAGCATGCGGAGCTTTGGACAGCTCTGGGATGTAGGCGGCGACTTTGCCTCTGCTGACACATGGTAAACTGGCTTCCAACCAGCCGGGAAGCTGCTGCCGGATGGCTTCGATTTCGGTTGGCCTCATCTGTCAAACCCCTTTCTTGATGTTAAACACCTTATAAGCCCGCCATGGCCGTGTCCATGCTGCGGGTTTTTGTTTTGTTCTGAGTAAGCATGCTCGTGTTCGTGTACTGAGCAAGTTTGTTAAGCTTTATGTAAGGTTCGTATAAAAATCGTGTAAGGTTCGCCTTTTATAATTACATCTGTGCTTAACTAACCACAACTTGAAGGGGAACGCCATATGACAACCATATTACAAGCAAAACATGTAGAAAAAACATTCGGTAATCAAGGAAATCAATATACGGCATTGCACGATATCAATCTTGAGATTCAGGAAGGCGAGTTTGTCGGGATTATGGGACCATCCGGGGCAGGCAAATCCACGCTGCTGAATATTTTCTCGACGATCGATACACCGTCGGCAGGCGATATTACCATTGCCGGACAGCATATCGTGTCGATGAACGAGGAGCAGCTATCGGATTTTCGCCGGAACCAGCTCGGCTTTATATTTCAGGACTACAACCTACTGGACACACTCACGGTCAAAGAAAATATTTTGCTTCCACTGGCGTTGTCCAAGGTGCCTGCAGAAGAGATTGAGAAACGGGTTAACGCGATTGCCGATACGTTCGGCATTCGGGATATCTTGAACAAATATCCTTATCACATCTCGGGTGGTCAGAAGCAGCGTACCGCGGCCTCGCGCGCCATTGTCGCCAATCCAAGCCTCATATTGGCAGATGAGCCGACAGGGGCGCTGGATTCCAAGTCGGCAACCAGCTTGCTGCAAAGTTTAAAGAAACTGAATGAGATCGATCATTCCACCATCATGATGGTCACTCACGATGCTTATGCTGCGAGCTACTGCAAACGCGTCATTTTTATAAAAGACGGACAGCTTTACCAGGAGCTTCATAGAGAAGACCAACTTCGCAAGGTGTTTTTTGATCAGATTCTGGAGGTGCTGGCTGCACTTGGGGGTGAGCACGATGACACTGTTTAGCATAGCCAGAAAAAATATCCGTAAAAATTTCACCAATTACTTTTTGTATTTTGCTTCGATGATTTTTAGTATCGTCATTTACTTTACTTTTGTTTCATTAAAATATGTTACTGCCATTCAGTCCGCAACGGAGGGATCGACAAAAATAAGTTCAGCCTTTAGCGGTGCCGCCGTCGTGCTGATCATCTTCGTGGCTATATTCATTTGGTATTCCAATTCCTTCTTTACCCGCAAGCGCAAGAAAGAAGTCGGATTGTATTCATTGCTCGGTGTTCGGAAGAAACAAATCGGCCGGATGTTATTTTATGAAAACTTTCTGATGGGTGTGCTGGCTCTACTAGCCGGGATGGTTCTAGGCTCCGTGCTGACGAGATTCTTTGTATCCCTGTTAATGAAGGTTATGGGATATGATGCGGTGTCGAATTTCTCGATATCGCCTGCGGCCATCATCAATACCACCATCGTATTCATGATTATTACGCTTATCACATCGCTGCAGGGTTACCGATTGATCTACCGGTTCAAATTGATTGAATTGTTTCATGCGGATCAGGAGGGAGAACGGGAACCGAAGGCTTCATGGATCACCGCTATATTGTCTCTGGTATTCATAGGCACCGGATATTGGCTTGCTCTGCAAAATCTGCTGCAATCCAAGGCTTGGGCGGCGCTGGGATTCATGTTAACGCCGCTTGTCATCCTGATGACCGTGATTATCGGAACGTATCTGCTGTTCAGTACCCTGACCGTTACGTTGTTGAAATTGTCCAGAAACAATAAGAACAGATTCTGGAACGGGATGAACATGATTGGTGTCTCCCAGCTTCTATATCGAATCAAAGGCAACGCCCGAACGCTCACCATCATTGCTGTACTTAGCGCGACAACCCTTACTGCTGTTGGGACGGCTTACAGCTTTTATTACAGCAATGCAAGCAGCGCCCAGCAAGCGAACCCGAACAGCATGATGTGGATCTCCCATGACAGCAGCGTGACCAAACGCGCAGACGAGCGGATCGGCTCAGCTGCACATCACGAGCTGTTATATCATGTGTCCGTCCCTGTCCTTGAAGTGGACGCTGATGTCAGAGGGCTGAACGATGCATTTTCGCAAGATATCCAAACTTACAGCGTCATCTCCGAGCATGATTTTAACGAGCTGGCGAAGGTGCAGGGCCGGAAAGACACCATCACTTTAAGCGGAGAAGAGGCCGTTGCCTTGGACCCGGCCTATTACGAAGGAATTTCACCGACGTATGTGGGTTCTACGGTCACGCTCAAACCAGACAAGCAGGAGCAGCAAATTACCTTTAAGGGATTGAAGAAATTCAGCGTGCTAAATATGGGGACGGTCTATTCTACAGTGGTCGTAAGCGACGAACTGTTTACGCACTTGCAGAAACAGACTAACACGATTTTGCTGGAGGCTTACGGCATATCGAATCAAGATAAAGCGAAGCAGTTGACGGAGGATCTGGAAGGCATCTTACCGGAAAGCGCCTCATTCACCAGCTATTATCATGATTATGCGAGAGGAATGGAATCGTCAGGCCTGTTGATTTTTATGGGAGGATTCCTGGGACTTGTGTTCCTGACGGCGACAGGCAGCATCATTTACTTCAAGCAATTGACAGAGGCCAATTCGGACAAGGCAAGATATCAGATATTATACAAAATCGGCGTAAATCGGCGTGAGGTTAAAAAGAGCATTGCCCAGCAAGTACTGTTCATCTTTGCTTTGCCGCTCGCTGCCGGTATTGAGCACTGCGCTGTCGCACTTTCTGCGTTGTCCAGGCTTCTGCATATGAATCTTGTGATTCCGGTCGTGATCTGTATGGCCGTCTACACCTGTGTTTATTTGATCTATTACGTTGTTACTGTTAGGTCCTACTATAAAATCGTAACCAAAACAAAATAACCAATCATAAAGGAGTACAGTCATGAAAAAAACGATAATTTTCGGCGGCATTCTTGTCGCCATCCTCATTGGATTTGTTGTATTCATTCAAAATGTAAACATCAATCGCCTCGGAACAGAATCATATTATGTGCAAATCCAAGATGGAAACCGAGTGGAAGACAAAGCGGATAACGGGGAGAAGTACATCTACTACGAGTACAACCTGGAGGGGTTCGACAAAGAAGGGAACGCGAAGACGTTAACCTTTAGGGCAAACAAAGAGCTGCGAAAGCAAGCGTTCTTGCGTTTATACGTTAAAGAAAAGGGTGTCAGTTCCTATCAAGAGGTACAGGCAAACGAAATTCCGGAAAAGGCCAAGATGAAACTTGAACCGTTAGGAAAATAAGGACGATATCAGAGGGAGAGAATAACGTGACTCATATAAAAGAAAGAACGACGAACCTATCGAAGAAGGCTATCATTAGCTCGCTTGTTTTGACATTGACTGCATGCCCGCTCATCAGTGCGGGGCATGCATCGGCAAAAGCCGATTCCCCTGCTGCCATTTCGCAAATCTCAGCCAGCGTTGAAGCGCATGCGCCGATTCAATATCATATTCAGGCGAGACTGAACGAGAAGAATATGACCATGCAGGGAAGCAGCATGGTTACCTATCGTAACACGAGTCAGGATACGTTGAATCAACTGGTATTCCATACCTATGCCGATGCCAACCGTTCGAAATCGACACAGACGTCCATGTTTAAACGATCGAACGAAGAAATTAGCAAGAATCATCCGGAGAAGAAGCCGGATGATTTTCTCGGAGGTATTGATATTCAAGGAGTGAACGCTAACAGCCAAGCTCTCGAGTTCGATAATAAAGATCAGGCTTTGACTATTCAATTGAAGGAGCCCTTGAAACCAGGCGCAACAATCACGGTACATATGGACTTCTCGCTGAACATTCCGTATGGTTCCCAGCGCTTATCGTATTACCAGGATATTGTGAATGGCGCTCACTGGTTTCCGGTCATGTCGGTCTATGATGAGGAGAAGCATCAATGGGACACAACCCCTTACAGTCCAACGTTCGAAACCGATTACTATACTTCAGCAGATTATGAAGTTGAGTTTAACGTTCCCGCTGGTTATCAGGTGGTGATGCCAGGCACGATAACGACAAGGAATGACGTGGAACCCGGCCGTAAGGTTGTTACCTCTGTTTCCAACAATACAAGGGAATTTGTATTTTTTGCCAGTCCCAATTTCAAAGTGGACAGTGTTACCCGCGACGGTTTGACGATCGAATATTTTTATTTTGATAACGAACCGGGAAAGAAACAGGTCATTGATCGGTATATCGATCAGGCATTTAAAGCCATTGAATTTTTTGGTGATAAATACGGCGCTTATCCTTATCCGGAATTCCGAATCGTCGAGTCTTACGTGGAGGGCGTGGCTATCGAATATTCACGGGTCATCCAAATGGGACAGGTTCAGAGCCAGGCTGATCCGGAGCAAGACACGGTATTCGTTCATGAAATCGCACATCAGTGGTTTCACGCTCTGATCGGGAACGATTCGGAGAACGAATCTTTCCTGGACGAAGGTTTTGCCGATTTTTCCAAGGTGTATTTTGCCGAGAAGCAGGGGGATAAACTGAACGGCTTTAGATCCATTCAATTTGACGTTTCCCCAATGGAACTTGCCATTGCGTCGAACAATGACGAGGTGGGGGATATGGCTAGTCCGGTTTATTACGATAAAGGCCGCCAAGCGATTTACCAATTGTACCGGTCCGTTGGCGAAGAAAAGTTCGATCAGTTTATGAGGGAATATTTCAAACGCTATGTATACAAAAATGCCACAATCGAGGGACTTCTCCAAACGATTGAAGATGTGCTGGGAAAAGAGGCCCGTAACGAAATGGCCACGGCTCTATACGAACCGGGCTTTGTACTTAAGCCTGAATACCAACTGTCAGAAGAAGAGAAAACAGCTTATATGCATGATCAGTTTCAATTGCTGTATCAAACATCCTTAAACCAAATTCCAGACCTGCCCTACGAAACGATGAGCCGCATCATGGAGAAGGCCCTCCAGGGAGAGCCGTTATCGATCGTTCTGAGTGACCAAGTAAGCAGTCCAGCACGTAAGCAGCAAGAAGCCATGGTGAACCAGCTCACGATGCTCTTTGATATCAGCGGAGTGAAATATGACATTATTCGGGATCGTCAGGTATTGAAAAAGAAATTGAAGAAAGAACTGGGGACAAGTAATCTGATCGTGATTGGCAACGGTAAATCGAATGGGGTGATCCAGGCACTGAAATCCGGTATCATCGAGCGGGCAAACAAAATGGGCTTTGCCTGGAAGGATACCATGAATCAACCAGGTGCTTCCGGAGCGTATGCGATTAAGCATCCATTCAATCAAAATCGCTTGATGCTGCACTACTTCTGGAATGGAGATCATGTAGAGGACAAGGCCTTGGAGACGTACATGGCGAAAATGCAGGAATCTCTCGGATTCACGAGCACTTTTTATCAGTACTATGTGATGGACAAGAAGGGCAAGGTGGTGTTAGATAAACAAGAGGAGAATCCGCTATCGAAGTTTTTTGCGGAGGAGTAAGCATTACGTATGTTCCCTTCCCAAGCCATGCTCTGTTGAATAGCAGCCTGGCAGGTGGGAAAAATGTTGGTTATAGCAGGGGGTGAACGTATTGGCGTTTGATCAAAAGGTACTTGTCGTTGATGACGAGACGGATATTGTCAGGCTTCTTCAAACCGTGCTGATCAAGGAAGGCATCGATCAGGTGTATACTGCAGGAACAGCGGAAGCAGCATGGGTTGAATTCCAGAAATGGCAGCCTGATCTTGTTATTCTGGATATCATGCTCCCGGACGGAGAAGGATACGAAGTATGCAAGAAAATTCGCAGCGTCTCCAATGTTCCGATATTCTTCTTATCGGCCAAGACAGAAGAAATCGATAAAATCCTGGGATTCGCCATCGGTGGCGACGATTACATTACCAAGCCATTTAGTCCCAAGGAAGTGGCTTACCGGATCAAAGCCCGGTTTCGGAGACCGGATATTATTGAGCTTGAGGACAAACCGAAGCGCGTGATGAAGAAAGGCCCCTTTGAATTGGATGAAGAGAAGGTAGAGCTGAAGAAGAACGGCAAAGTCATTCCGCTAAAACCGAAAGAGCTGGGATTGCTCACGCTGCTGCTTAAACATCCGGGCCAGATCATCAGCAAGGAAAGTTTATATGATCAGGTTTGGGGTGAGGAATTCTTCGGTTTTGATAATACCGTGATGGTTCACATCCGGAGGCTGCGGGAGAAAATAGAAGATGACCCTTCCAATCCCCGGTATCTCCTCACGGTAAAAGGCCTTGGGTATAAGCTTGTCGTAGAGGATGAATAAGGGATGAAGTGGAAGCTGACAGGCAGGTATTTGGTCTCCGTGGTTCTTATCGTTGTCATCGTTATTATTATGAACATCGTCGTGGTTATCGGTTTATTCATTTTACAATCGGTGAATGAGGATCTTCCAATCTTAAATAGGCAAACCTCAGCGGAATCGATATCCCGATCCTTCCAGGAACATATCGTAATAACCGAATCGGGTGCTTCGATAAGCGAGAAGGGCAAGGAGATTCTGGAGAAGAATCAAGCGTGGGTTCAAATTCTGGATGAGGATGGCGGGGAGATCTACCGTTATCTTGCTCCGGAGGAGGCCAAAACGAAGTACGCCCCCATCGATATCGTGCAAATTTATAAGTATGTCGAGAAGGAAGTGCTGTCCACCGTTTTCGTTGGCGAAAAGAAGGGTTTCGAGCATCGTTACAGTTACTTGGTTGGATTTACGACTCCATACCTGGAGCGCCAAGTGTTAACCTTCGATTCCCGGAACTTTGCTCAAATGTTTAAGGTCTTTAGTGTTTCCGTCATCATTATTGATGGATTTATCGCCTTATGCATCGCTTATATCTTCAGCAAGCGGCTGACCCAACCCATGTTTATCTTAATCGACAGCATTAAGCGTTTAGCTGGTCGTGATTATAACGTCTATCATCAACCTAAGGGGATTTATAAGGACGTGTTCGCCAATATCAATCTTTTGTCGGAAGAGCTGAAATCAAGCGAGAAGGAAAGAAAGAAATTGGATGCGATGAAGGAAGAGTGGATCGGGAATATCTCGCATGATATCAAAACGCCTCTTGCTTCGATTCAAGGTTATGCGGAGATGATCAAGGACACGGAATATCAGTTTTCCATGGATGAAATACGTGATTACGCCGGGATCATCGAAGGAAAGTCCAAATATTTGCGAGACGTGATCGAGGACTTGAATCTGTCGACCCGCTTGAGGAATAAAGAGCTGACGTTGAATAAGAAAAATGCAAACATCGTAAGCCTGGTACGCAATGTCGTCATCGATACCCTCAATGACCCCAGGTATGCCAACCGGGACATTGATTTTAGCAGCAGTCAAGAGGTTATTAAACTCGAGGTTGACGATATTCTGATACGCCGAGCGATCAGCAATCTGATCTATAATGCAATTGTTCATAACCGTGAGGATATTTCGATCAAGGTCCGGGTTGAGAAGTATGATGAGCATATCCTGATTCGGATAGAGGACAATGGAAAGGGCATTAAGCAGGAGGAGCTTGGAAGAATCTTCGATCGCTATTACCGTGGGACCAATACGGGAGAACTCCATAAGGGATCAGGTCTTGGCATGGCGATTACGCATGACATTGTGATCGCGCATGGAGGGAATGTTCAGGTTCATAGCACGGTTGGCCAAGGCACGGTTCTTGAAATCAAACTGGAACGGAACAGCGCCCAATAGGAGTGATGGTTTTCCATTGGTATTAGGGACCATGGGCAGGAGTAAAAAAACGCAAAAGGGATACACTACCGCAAAAGGAGTGTATCGCTTATGAAACTGCTTGTTAAGTTGTTGGTGCATGGAGTCTTGATTACGGCACTGCTGGTTGCGCTCACCGATGCTTCGTTCACAGGCGCTATCTTGACGGCATTAGGAATTGGCATCGTCGCTTATTTGGTGGGGGATTTATATATCCTGCCCCGAACCAGCAATATGATGGCAACGATTGCGGATGCCGGCTTAGTATTTGTGATGCTATGGATCATCGGTGGAATTGCAAACTGGACTATCGATTTCTCGGAGGTCCTGCTGATTGCGGTTCTTGCGGGAAGCTTTGAGTATTTGTATCATATGTGGCTCAGAGGCGAGCATTTGTTTGAAAAGAGACGGCGGGCCTCGTAAAACCAGAATGGAATATATGAAACAAACACATAACGCACGATCCGAAAAGAAGCCTGAAATCAGGCTTCTTTTTTATATATCGAAAATAGAAGGTTTTGCTGAAAGGGCAAGGCTATAATTCTTGATATTTGAGCAATTGAGAAGAAATTCTTAGCTGCCATTAGAGATAAACTTAAGAAAATACATGAAAGGAGAATTTCATTATGAAAAATGGAGAAGATCATTTGCAGCTTCCAAAAGTTCTATCCCCTGATGAGTGGCTATTGAATCGTAAGGAGCTGATGACCAAAGAGACTGGAGAGGAATTTCCCAAAATCGTGTCTCGGGACGAGTGGCTCGTGGCTCGTAAGGAATTGTTAGCCAAAGAGAAGGAAGTTACCCATGAACTAGATGCGATGTTGGTTGAACGAAGAACCCTGCCAATGGTCGAGATGGACAAGGATTACGTCTTCGAAGGTCCGGACGGCAAGGCAAGATTGCTTGACTTGTTTGACGGTCGAAGTCAACTCATCGTCGGGCACTTCATGTTTGACCCGGACTGGGAACAGGGCTGCCCAGGCTGCTCGGCAGGTGCAGCCGAGATTTCGGATGACCACCTGAAGTTGATGCATGACCGTGACACCTCCTTTGTATACATCTCTCGTGCACCACTGGCAAAGATCGAGGCATACAAAGAGCGCAAGGGCTGGAGCTTCCCTTGGTACTCTTCGTATGGCAGTGATTTCAACTACGATTTCCACGTTACGCTGGATGAGGCTGTAACTCCTGTAGAATATAATTACTGCACCAAAGCGGAGTATGCGCAGGCAGGTAATCCACTAGACTTTGAAGGCAAGCAGTCGATTGAGCTGCCGGGAAGAAGCTGGTTTCTCCGGGTCGGCGATCGAGTCTTTCACACCTACTCTGCATATGACGGATAGTGAAGCAGACTGAAGCGCGAGATGCGTTTGACCGAATGCCCGGAATGCACGTAAACGGCTGGACCAGTCGGCCTTGTAGCAATGATGGTGAAGCCTATATTTCGAAAAAAGCCATTAATATAATTAATCAGCGATGCTGCCGAAGTGAATGATCGGCAGCATTGTTTTTTGAAGTTTAATCCAAACTGCCCAACTGATTCAAAATGTCCTGCCTTCTCTGGTCAATATATTTTCGTATCGTATCCGGCTCGGAGTCAAACACCTTGTCGCTCCACTTATGATTAGGGTCCTTATAGACATGGTCCGCAATCGCATTGTGCATTTTGTATACGATCGGCAATTGGCGCCTCACGGTGAATACCGACTCAAGAAACCCTGACAGGAGAGCTTTATACCTCTGCCTGTGCGGACGGAAGGATAATATTTTCTCGGTCAGCTTATTATAACCTTGAATTTTCACAAGGTCAGAATCTACTAATTTTCCATAGCAATTCCTTCCCCAAGTTCCCTCGTAGTCCCACGGGATCATGCGGTAAGTTCGAGTTTTTCCATGCTCAAACAAAGTGTAGTTCTGATTAAAGCCATCGTAATTCCCGGTTAATACCGCGCCGCATAGCCATCGCAAATAATTTTCGATGTCCAGGTGCTTACGGAGATACTGCTGCAATTCAGCACCCACTTTGATATGAATCTGCTGTACGAAGTTGGACAGCTTCACACGATCGCGCTCGGAACCTTTGATCAGGTTATAACCCGAGAAGGAGGATTTACCAGATGAACGCTTATCCGTAAAATCGGCATTGTCGTTAACGGCATAAATAATGCTGCGCACGGGAATTCCACGCTTACGAAAAAAGGGAGTCTTAACTGCCTCAATATTAAGGTAGACCCCCAGATTCTCATTATTCAGATTCAGCACGCAGTGGCGGGTCGACGGGCTTGGCACATGGATCGAATTGAAAAATTGAAAGGAGAGGGCGTTTCGAATCAAGGAAGGGTCATCATATTCGGCATTGAAATGGTAGGTATATTTTGAGGTTCTAATTTCATAGGATTTTTTCGGGTATTCACGTGTATGCCCTCCGCGATAGCGAATACGTATCGGTATTCTTTTTCCCCCGCTAACCAGCTGTGCAGGCACAAAATGATTTGACCAAATATTGCTTTTTAACTGTTCATAATCTTTGTCTTTGATAGTTATGCGATACACAGGCAAGGGCATGAAGCTACCTCCTTCAAACTGGTAGACTATCGTTGATTTTATATGATTCGATTATATTAAACCAGTTCCTTTCTATTACGGGAAACATATAAATATATTACCGATAGACCTGATGGACAATTGAGGGGTATCCAATGCGGTCAAGATAACTCCTGAAATATACCATTCATGATCTGTCGAAATATGAATCCTCGAAAGGAGCATGAACATGGCTTATAACAGGTTTGGTTTCGGGAATTTGGTAGGAAGAAACGTGAAGATCAACCGCGGCGGGCCAGATTCAATTGAAGGTCTTCTGCTCGATGCTCAATCAGACTACCTGGTTGCAGTTGCTGATGGCGGTTTCGTTTATGTTAAAGACGATCATGTCAAGAGCATTACGGACACAGGTAAATCCGGTGGAGCGAGAGAAAGTATTGTAAATCCGATTACGGCATACAACTTCGTAGGAGTCATGCAAGCCCTGCGGTATCGCCTTGTTAAAATTAATCGAGGCGGACCAGAAAAACTGGAGGGTATCATCGTCGACGTGAACCAGAACTATCTGATCTTAACCGTAAAAGGTCAAGAGGTCGTTCACATCCCTGTTAGCCATATTAAATCGATCACGGTTGTTCGTGGTGGAGGGAATAACCAATCCGGCAGCAATCAAAATCAAAATAGCAACTCTCAAGGCAATCAATCCAACCAATCGCAATCGCAAGGCAACCGCTCAGGCGGTAACCAATCGGGAGGCAACCAAGGAGGAAACCGCTCAGGTGGTAACCAATCGGGAGGCAACCGGACAGGCGGTAACCAAACGAGAGGTAACCAAACGAGAGGTAACCAAACGAGAGGTAACCAAACGAGAGGTAACCAGACTGGCGGAGACTGGATGAATTGGACAGGCGGCAACCAATCCAAGAACCGTTCCGGCAAGCGCAATCGCAGCGGCAACCGTTCCAATAACCGCTCCGGAAACCGAAATCGCAGCGGAAAACGGAGAAGTGGCGGCGAGTAACTTATCGGTCCAATACAAACGGTGCAATTATATCCAAGTCCAGCCATCTTCTGCTCACTCATTTTATATATGAAGCAATAGGAATTTAAAAGTATGTTAGTCCTCCGTAACGAAACACCTCACATGAATCATTGCGTGTTCTCCTCTTTTATAAGGTGAGTTGCATGAATATTCCACCGATTCAGCCCCTTACCGAAATCATTGCGCGTGCATTATTGATGTCTTGCCTCTGAATGAGCATTGGCTGCCGAAGGCATCCAATGCTTCCTTCAGGGGAGTGTTTATCCAGTACGACGCTTGCGGTTGTAAGCCTGCACGTTGTAGTTCGATATCAACAATATATGCAAGCGCAGGCGTTAGGTGATGGTGATTCTTGATGATTAAGTGAAGTTATTTGATTTGCAAGCCATCATGACGCAGCTAAGTTTTTTTGCGAGGAGGGAAGAGATGGAACCATTACGCTCAATGATAGGCAAACGTGTTGAGTTGGAGCTTTCGGGCTGCAAGACGATGCTTCATGGAGAATTCATTGATATGGGAAGCGACGTTCTGGTGTTATATTCCAATTCAAAATATATATATACGCCAATCCATCATTTGCAGCATTTACGTTTATATGAAGAATGGGAAAACCCTTCGATGGATAGCGGTCCTGATTCTAAGATCGATCTCACCAATATTTCATATCGCAAAATGCTGATGAATTCCAGGGGCGTTTTTACTGAAATTTACTTGGGAGGCTCACACTCATTGCATGGTTATGTGACGGGCATTATGAACGATTTCTTCGTGTATCACTCACCGATGCATCAGGCGGTTTATATTCCGGTTAACCACGTTAAATATCTGATACCGTATCCGCCGAACTTGACCCCTTACAGTCTCAGTCAAGAACATTTTCCAGTACAGCCTTCCGGTGTTGCGCTGTCCCGCACCTTGGACCAACAATTAAAAAAGCTTGAGGGGCAGCTCGTCATATTCGATCTCGGCGAACATCCCCACAAAAAAGGATTGCTGAAATCCGTCAATGATAAAATCATTCAATTGGTTCTCGCAGGCGGAGACGACATTTATCTGCATATGGATCACGTTAAATCCATCCATCTGCCGTAAAGCTGAAAATCTAAATTTTTAGAAAGTTGCAGACTTCCCACTGACAGTTCATCTGGCGGTGGGGTTGCTGTTTAGCAAGCTCTCAGAAATGTCATATGAGACTGTACTCCTATAAATGAAGTCGTTATTTAATCAATAAAGCTCTCCTTAAGAGGGGGAAGCGTATCTTCTAATGCGATCGAGCAGTTGTCCATCCGTGCACGGGTTCTCGCCGCTCACAAAATCTTTCATATAGTAGGACAGATAGTCACCGTATCGGCTTTCGGTCTGAAGGAGTAATTCATCCACGAAATAAACTCCATTTGCAATTTCGTCTTTAAGGAGTGTGCATAGTGCGCCGTATAGGCCGCAGGCAACCTGAAAATAGGTGGCGTTGATATGATATTGAGGGAAAATGTCGTCGCTGCTCAAAACATTATACATATACCGCTCTTTGTCCGGATATACAAGCAGGACCCCCACTAAATCTTCTCCTCCGATCTCACCATTCACTGGATCAAGCACTTGCTGATCCCATTCCCATATTTCGTCGATATCCTCAAGCTGGGAACGTATTAAACGAATGGTATGGTCGCTTACGCGGTAGATAAAACCTGTCTCCATATCGAAGAGTTTGCCGAGGGTCAATACTTCCTCATGAGGCATTAATGATCCATAGAATTGTTTATTTCCCAATGTGACCTTGAATTCAAGCTCGTATACCGGAAGATGCATCGTGAACGGAAACCGATGCTTCATGAACATTGGATAGTTGAGAATGGCTTCATCGAGAAAACACTCTGGCGACCAAGTGGAGTAAATCGTGCGCTCTTTAACAAGAGCAGGGTCTTTGTATAGTGAAGTGTCATGTTCAACGATATAACAGGCTAGCGGTTTCTCGCCAGGTGTTTCGTTCATTAACTTGATGGCCATCCACTGGACGACGCCCGGATTCATGCCGGTGCCGATGATGGCGGCAGACTGTGTGGCTTGATTTCGGCCTTCCTGGAAAATTCGGTATCTTTCCAAGAGCGTATATCCTGCAAGACTCTCATTCTCATCCACCTTCGGATTCTCAAGCGCGGTATTCATATAGTGTACGCCGGTGTCTTGGCAGCATGTAAGCATATCGACCGTATCCGCCCAAGATACATCGATCACATGCGTGGTGCCGGTCGAGCGCAAATGCTGACGAAACTGTTCCAAATGGTTCAAGTCGAATTGGTGCAGTGTAGCATGCTTGAGCAAATTCGGCATGAATGTTCGATAATGTACCGCTTCTTCCTGCTTCAGGTCTATCAGATGAATCTTGCTGTGCTTCATAAAGATATGAATGGGGTCATGGATATCGCCAAGACTTTTCTCTAAAAGTGAGAGGATTGCTTTAGCTACTCCGCCCGAACTGCCAAGTATGCTGATAACGATGGGGGGCTGTTTCATATTCTACCAACTCCTTTCTAGTAACACATTATTCATAGGGTTGTGGAAAGGTCTGTACGAACACACACGGAATGCAGATATTCGTTCGAATCATGATATGTACATAGTCAGCGGAACGAATTGGACAGAAAAGAGAGAGCAATGAATGATGTGCGTATCATTCTTCTTTCATAAAGAACGATGAACGGCGCGCCACATCATTTTCAATGCTCTCCTCGAGTTGTCGCAACAGCATCAGTATAGCCATTGAACCCAAAAGGCCAAAACCACCAGCGTAAATAAAAGGGTGGGAGGGATGGTCAATATCGTGACCTTGATATAATCCTTCCATTTGATTTTGACATGGTGCTGTTTCAGAATATGAATCCATATTAAGGAAGCGAGAGTACCCATCGGGAGAAGCAGCGCTCCAATATCACTGCCGATTACACTAGCCAGGTAAGCAATCTTGAGAGTTAGCGGATCAAGGTTCATATTGGTTAACGTGATAGTGCCTACCATCAGAGCGGGGTGATTGTTAAATAGGATCGATAATAAAGAGAGAAGGCCACCCATCAACAAGCTGGCGTTTAATAGGTCTGTTGCAACGATTGGCTCGAAGAATTGGATTAACAGTTCCGTCAAACCGATGTTATGAAGTCCATAGATGAGCACATACATTGCAAAGGCAAAAACAAGAATATGCCATGGAGTTTTTTTTAATAAATCTGTTGGGGGGATTTTCAGAACAGCCCATCTCCAGGACAATAGAATGGTTGAGCCTAGGATAGCTACAATTTCGATAGGTATTCCTAAATAGGAGGCGACGAATAAAGCGATTCGAACAGTAAAAACAAACAGGAGAACATTACGCATCAACGTATTGCGTTTGTGAACATCTGCTGGAGAATTCAGAGGACTGCTTAGAGGATGTTTACCTTCGGCTAAGTGCTTTTTCACATGAAGCCTACGCGGCAGCTGACGTTTAAAGCAGAGGAATAGCAGAAATACCAGCAACAGAAGTCCAAGGGTCGCCGGAACGAACATCATCATGGTATGCATGTATAGGTCCATGTCCACAATTTCTAGAGCAATTAAATTTACGATATTGCTGACGCCTATAGGTGCACTCGATGCAGTGGCTATGAGTGCGCCTGAGAGTAGATAAGGGATTTTTTCATGGTTTTTGAGTCCGAGTTGCTTGAGCAAAATTAGGAGGATCGGCGTCGTAATGAGTATGCTTCCGTCGTTGTTAAAGAATAGCGTCATTAGAAAACATAATAAATTGACATACCAGAACAACCGAATTCCCGACCCTCTTGCTCTGGCCGCCAAGCCCTCGGCAGCCCAATTGAAAAATCCGAAACTCTCAAGTATAACGGCCATGACAATGGTGGCAATGATCGTAATGGCAGCACTGCTTATGGTTGACCCAAGGTCCGTCAACGATACGCTCCCGCTTAATACAACGATTGCGGCACCAATGGAAGCCGGTATGGCTTCATTTAATCCATTCGGACGCCATATGATTAGAACCATGGCGATTATAAAGGCTGCAATTGTTAGTGTGATCACTGCTGGACTGAGCATGGAGTGTCTCACTCCCTTCTATCATTGATCGACTGCAATGGTTACTTATCCTTATTGTCGGGGATCACGACACTAATAAAAGCAACTTGCTCTCTTGCTGCCTCATCCTTAATAGATTCAACCGGAATCTGTTTAGGAGGCGTTAGAAGAGAGTAAAGGCCCCATCCTGCCAACAAAATAACAATGAGCACGATCACGAATATCACTCCTCGCCGTCACTTATTTATTTTGTAAAGATACCTACCATTCATAATTAGTAGATAGATATACTCTATTTATATGTATCGAGGACTGGCATTGCTCTAATGGATTTGCCTTGATCATACGATATTCCGCGATTGTAGGATCGTATATGCGACCAGTTTGCCTGAACGGCATTGTGACATTCTTTATTTCTTAAATGAAGAAGAGAACTAGATTCGATAATAGGTAGTTCCTGGTATCATTTAATTCAGCATTAGCGAAGTATAGGGTATAACAGCACGTAAAGTTATACCGCGCGCATAGGACGGGAGTCTGCGGATCATATAGAATAGCCCCGTTGCTCGAATAGGGCAA
Organism: Paenibacillus sp. p3-SID867; assembly: GCF_025142895.1. Lineage (NCBI taxonomy): Bacteria > Bacillati > Bacillota > Bacilli > Caryophanales > Paenibacillaceae > Paenibacillus > Paenibacillus sp. p3-SID867. The sequence continues at coordinate 341,624 of NZ_JAMBDM010000007.1, read as the reverse complement.
CGGGGCTATTTTCACCTCAACTTAGGATATTCACGGCTTGGCATTTTTCCAGTAAGCATACGCATGCACCACGCTACCGGTAAAGGAAGGTGAATCCTTCAATAAATCAGGCAGCTTGGCCAGCTCTTCCTCCATGTAAGCTGCTCCTTCTTCATAGAAGGTAATATGATCGCCTTCATGGCTGGCTTTGATCTCTACGGAAATCTTGATCGGTTTGCCCAGCTCATCGGCAAATGCGATCTCTTCCTTAGCTACGGCGACAATCCCGTTCGATCCTTCCGCTGCATCACGGAAGGCCATGAGAGAAACATGGTCCATTCGGTTGATCATCCACTTGCTGAGGGACATATCTTGCCCGGTAACTTTGTATTTATCCAGCCACACGGCCATATCCATGCTTGCTTCCAGATTGGAATCTTTTTTCAATTCCGTAACAAAAGCATCCAGATTCGCGGTCCATTCGGAAATAACCTGCTGCGAATTTTCCCTCCATGCAGGCAGCACATAAGGCTCAATGTCCAAATGAATGCCATGAAAACGCTCATTGCCTTCCACAGCACGATTGTAGTTCTTTACATAATTGACCAATCGCATCATTCTGGGCCGGTTCTCCTCAAGTGCCCATATCGGATGACCACCCATGGCATGGACCTCGATTCCGGCTGCAGCCGCTTGTTTAACAAACGACGAGTACGAACTGTACGGTTGCTCCAGGTCCAGCCTTACATACAGCCAGTTCAAGTTTTTCTCTTTCGCAAAATCAAGAATTTCCTGACTGTTTTGAATTACTTCATGGGCTTCCCAAATATATGTGCCTCTTACGATAGAGTCCCGTGTAACGGGATCCGCATCGGGCACGCGATCGCCCTCTCCCGGTTCAGGATTGGGATCGGGGGCCGGTGATGGGGAAGTAGGGTCCTTATCGTCTGGCGGCACGCTCCCATCATTAGACATGTTTTGCCAGTTGCGAATATCGTGGATAGCGATCCCGGCAAAGGAAGCATATGAACCGAGCGCACTGGACAGATGTTCCAGTTTGGCGTTCATTCTTTCCTTACCATGTCCATAAAAGCTGGTGTGAGGCTCACCCGGCATTTCCTTCGTGTTAACCCCAATAAGAATCTGCTTACCAAGCCTGTTGGCAAGCTCAAGCTCATCTCGCGTCAGCTCCAGAATGCCATGCTCGGATTCTACTTCGTTCCGATAGGCCATCACGGTAACATGGTCAAATGTACCGATCAGCCATTCATTCAGACCGGCTCCATTACCCAAAGTGTATTGATCAAACCAGAAGGGGATGTCAATTCCGAGCTCCAGGTCGCTCCCGGATACTTGATTCAGGAACACCATAAGATTTTGTTCCCAAGTGCTGATGATGTTGTCCTGCTCATCCTCCCACTGGGCAAGTACATACGGCTCTATATCAAGATGAATGCCGTCAAATCGGGCGCCGGCCGAAACCTTGCCGTTATAGTTGATCACCCAATCGGCGAGTCCGAGCATATCCTCCCGATGTTCGGTGAGGGCCCATCTTGGATCTCCTCCTAAAGCATGCACAGCAATTTGACTCTCATGCGCACGCTGTATAAATGCCTCGTAAACTTCGAACGGCATTTGACGATCAATCTGTAGGAAGATTAGATTAATTCCTTCTTCGCGGGAAAAATCAAGCAGTTCTTCGCCGCCATCCTGAATCAGATCCGTCTGCCAGATCCAAGTTGCTTTTGTTGTAGCATTTTCTCCATAAGCCGGGGTTTGAAGCCCCACCAGAAGCATGACAGCCAACAGGCCGGCAAGCATCGGGTAACCTTTTACTTTCATGCTTTCCCTCCGTTTCTCTGCGAGAACTCCACGTATTCTCTATTTAGTAAACGGGGTTATTATAGCATTGATGCCTCAAAAAAAGATGAGACCTTGTTCTTACGGGACAGGTGGCAAGCAATACATCGAACAAATGATCGGTTTAAAAGGAACTATGATATATTTGGAAAAATATAACTAAATTATATAAATTATATGAATTTGAACAAGATTAAGGCTAACTACTCAGGAAGAAAGTTGTGTTTTTGGCTTTTATATGGCCTAGTGTCACTGTTTATAATGATGAACATCATGATTTCGAAAAGCATTCCCGTATACCGTTTGGAATTCAAGTCCATCCTAGGACTAAAAACATAAGGTGGGCGACATGATTAATTTGGAATCGAGATTGGAGAATATCGAAGACCGTTTTGTGAATATAGATACCTATCTATGTAAACATGAGTTTACGTTAGCCGGCAATTGGGATTATAAGCATGGTTATCTGGACAGGCGCTTGGATCAGGAGCGAATGGTGTGGCTTCGGATCCCTTTTCTGGTAACCAAAGGCAGCCTGGATGGCGAATGCGGCGGTTGTCATGCTACGATAAAGTTCGGCCGTCCATTCGTATTTAGACATATATACAATACGGGAACCGACAAGCATGCAGCACCTCGTTTATTAGGAGCTCTCTTTGATCAATTCCAGGCTCCGATCGACCCGGACGCATCAGTGGACGAGATGTGGATTGAACAAGCACGAAAAGTCTTGGATGAAGTGGAGACAGGGTACTTGCACTGATACTCGGCGCTGACGAGGAGATCAAGTTATCTTGATCCCTTTTTTTATAGTTACATCATAATAATCAAGGAGCTCTGACGTTTGCTGCGGACAAGGGGCTCCTTTTTGTATGGGTGAACAGAATAGGGGGATTAAAGAATATCCTTAGAAAACTTTAGAACTTTCGTAAAAGCGGGCTCAAATGTTAAAACATCCTGATATAGTTGGATAGACTGGCTTCAGTATGTGCCAACTTGGATCAATTAAATAAATGAAGAAGGTGATACCCACCCATGAACAAAAAAACATTATTTAATGATGGATGGACATTTGCAAAAAGCAGCCTTGACCATACGGATTCGGCGAATCTTAAACTCCAACCCGTGGACATTCCCCATGATTGGCTTATTTTTAACACGGAAAATTTATATGAAAACAGCATGGGCTGGTACCGGAAGCAATGGTCGTGGAATGGCGAAGGAGCTCAGGTTCTGCTGTGTTTTGACGGGGTGTATATGGATTCTTCCGTCTATGTCAATGGTCATTGCGTGGGTGAATGGAAGTATGGCTATTCCTCCTTTGAACACGAAATCACAGATTTCCTGGTAGAAGGGGAGAATGACCTTATTGTGAAGGTAGTGTTTCAAAGTCCGAACAGCCGGTGGTATTCGGGCGCGGGCATCTATCGTAATGTGTGGTTAAAGATAAGGGAAGCGAACCATATCGCAACAGACGGCATTTATATATCAACAACATGTCAGGAAAATGGATGGTTGGTCGAAGTCGACACAGAAATGAATATCGTAGATGATGTGGTCATTAACCACACGCTCCTGAAGGGTGGTCAGAGGATCGCAGAGGTGTCCAATCACGTCAACGCTAGCAGCGCTGGGAATATAACGAATACGCAAACTCTAACTGTTGAGCGTCCATGGCTCTGGAGCCCAGATGAACCTCATCTGTATCAGTTGGTTACCGAGATGCGGGTGATTGGAACTGATCATCCGACAGACCGGCACGTTGAAATGGTAGAATCGGTGTCGCACAACGTGGGATTCCGCCATATCCAGCTTGATCCGAATCAGGGATTCCTCCTGAATGGCAGCAAACTGAAACTGAACGGTGTATGCGAGCATCATGATCTCGGAGCACTGGGTGCAGCGTTTAACAAAACGGCCTTAGCCAGAAGGTTTGCTATTCTGAAAGACATGGGGGTTAATGCGATTCGCACCGCTCACAATATGCCTGCCAAGGAATGGATGGATCTTGCGGATGAAATGGGGCTGCTGATCGTATCGGAAGCCTTTGATATGTGGGAACGGCCGAAAACCCCTTATGATTATGCAAGGTTTTTCCCGGATTGGGTTCAGCGCGACGTGAAGAGCTGGGTCAAACGGGATCGAAACCATCCGTCCCTTATCATGTGGAGCATCGGGAATGAAATATATGATACCCACGCGGATGTGAGGGGTCAGGAAATAACAAGAATGCTGATGGCAGAGGTACAGCGATACGATCCCAAGCAAAATGCAAGCGTTACCATCGGATCGAATTATATGCCTTGGGAGAACGCTCAGCTATGTGCCGATATCGTAAAGGTGGCAGGCTATAACTATGCCGAGAAGTATTACGAGAAGCATCATCAGGCACATCCGGATTGGATCATCTATGGCAGCGAGACCGCATCGGTCGTACAAAGCCGAGGCATCTATCATTTCCCTTTTGAAAAGTCTATTCTGGCCGATGACGACGAGCAGTGTTCCTCCCTTGGAAACAGCTCGACCAGTTGGGGGGCGAAATCGGCGGAGGCCTGCATTCTGGCAGAGCGAGATATGCCCTTCTCGCTGGGACAGTTTATATGGACCGGATTCGATTATATTGGAGAGCCTACACCGTATCATACCAAAAACTCTTATTTCGGACAGATCGATACGGCAACCTTCAAGAAGGATTCTTATTATATCTATCAAGCAGCCTGGACGAATTACAAAACGAAACCCATGGTGCATCTGCTGCCATACTGGGATTTCAACGACGGCCAAATGATCGATGTTCGCATCTGTTCCAATGCGCCAAGCGTCGAGCTGCAGCTGAATGGGGAAACCATCGGTACGCATGATATTGACCATGCACACGGAAGACAGCTGGTGGGTTGGTGGAAGATTCCTTATGCAAAAGGCGAATTGAAAGCGATCGCTTATGACGAAGCTGGCCGTATCGTGGCTGAGGATACAAGAAACTCTTTTGGCGATGCCAAGCGTATTGTTTTGTGCCCGGATAAAGAAGAATTAACAGCCGATGGAACAGACCTCATCTTCCTGGAAATTGCGATGGAGGATGAGGACGGCCATACCGCCCTGAACGCGAATAACCGGGTGGAGGTGCATGTGACGGGTGCCGGGCGGTTGCTTGGACTCGATAACGGAGACAGCACGGATTACGATCCGTACAAAGGCCGGAGCCGAAGATTGTTCAGCGGCAAGCTGATGGCAATCATCGGAGCCACATTGGAGCCTGGGCCTATTCGAATCGAAGTGTCTTCCCGTGGTTTGGAGAGCCGATGCCTACATCTGACATCCATCCCGGCGCAGGATGAATTGACAATGGGCATATCGGCAAGCATGAATAACGAAGAGGGGCCGTGCCTCACGGGGAACATGCTCGAGCTTCCGCTTCGCAAGATTGAACTGATCAGCGAAGGAGGTCCATCATTTCATCCGTCCAATCGGCAAATGGTGGTGCGTGCCATGTTACATCCGCCGGAAACCACTTATCAAGAGGTCGAATGGGCTGTCGTGAATGATGCCGGCATCGAATCCATAATCGCCAGTGTGGAAGCCAATGGTCATGAAGCCATCGTAACTGCTCTTGGCGACGGTGAGTTTCGTTTGAGATGTACGAGTCGGAACGGGACGGATAAAACCAAGCTCATCTCCCAGCTTGAATTTCAAGTTGACGGTTTGGGGGCGGCCTACAAAGACCCATACTCTTTCATTTCCGCAGGACTGTATGATTACAGTCAAGGTGATGTGGGAAACGGGAACGAAAGAGGCGTAGCTACGAGCAGAGACGGCGAGACGCAAGTCGGATTTCGGGACATCGATTTCGGTCCCCATGGCTCCGATACGATCACCATTCCGATATTTGCACTCTCAAGCGAAGCGTACTCGCTGCAAATCTGGGAAGGCATGCCTGGTGAGGAGGGCAGCTCCTTGCTGGCCGACTGCATTTATCAGAAAGAGTCCAAGTGGAACGTGTATCAGGAAGAAACCTACCGGTTGTCCAAGAGGCTGCGCGGCATAACGTCAATATGCTTTGTCCTGCGCCAGAAGGTGCACATCAAAGGGTTTTATTTTCATGCGGGGAATCGGGCCTTCGAGCAGAATTATGCCGCAGATGGTGATCGAATCTACGGAGATACCTTTACGATTATGGATGACAAGGCTGTTGAAGGTATAGGAAATAATGTTTCCCTCGAGTTTGACCTAATGGATTTCTCAGAAGCAGGCACTTCAAAACTGATTGTGTACGGGCGTTCGGCCATAGACAAAAACACGATTCATATCCGGTTTGCCAATTCGGCGGGAGAAAGCAATCAGCTTGTTGAATTTACGCAAACAGATGGATACGAAGAGCAAGTGTTTGATCTGGAGCATGTGAACGGTAAACAGAAGGTGACGTTCATCTTCCTGCCGGGAAGCCAGTTTGATTTTGGCTGGTTCCGATTTGTACGGTCAGGTTCATAATACCAATGGTGATCGAGGCTGCTGATCCAATCGGCAGCCTTCTTTGTTTTGAATGGAGGTATGGACCATTTACACGGATCGATAGGAATTTAATTAACCCTGCGGTATAATTAAATAATAGACATACCGAGATGGAAGGGACCGTGAGGAAATGAAGCAAACCAATAAACCGAGGAATAAAAGAGTGGTCAAGATTGTTATATGGACCCTGTCTATACTAACCATTATTACCATAGCAGCTAGTGTCCTACTGGATTCTCTTACTTACAAACCGCTCGATGAAGCGAAAGCGGTGTTTCAAAGTAATACGAAAGTAGTTGTCGAACACCTCAAGGACGGCTATCGTTTCGAGCCGGTGGGCGGGGAGGTGATCCAGCCCGACATTATTTTTTATCCGGGTGGATTGGTGGAGCCCGAAAGTTATGCGCCTTTTGCCAAGAGAATGGCAGAGAAGGGGCACCGCGTATACATTGCATCCATGCCTTTGAATCTCGCCATCTTCGGACAGAATAAGGCGGATTCCTTCATATCGGAGCATCAAGACAGACGTTATGTCATTGGCGGGCATTCCTTAGGCGGTGTTTTTGCTGCGAGATATGCTTCTGAACATGCGGATGTCATTGACGGGGTTTACTTCATGGCATCCTACGCGGATGATGGAGGAAAGCTAAACGGGTTGAATATGTCCGCGCTTCAAATCACCGGTACGCAGGATGGCGTTCTTGATCGAACCGAGTGGGAGGCTGCAAGAAAGAATCTGCCGGACGATACGACATACGTGGATATTGCGGGCGGCAATCACGGACAATTCGGTTCTTACGGTTTCCAAAAGGGAGACAACGAAGCTTCCTTAACCCCGGCAGAGCAGTTGATCGAAGTGACGGAAGCCATAGACCTCTGGATCCAGGGCCTTGATTCGTTTCAACGTTGAAACTGAAATGTAACCCGATTGAAACTTCTACGTATATAGGTTATAAACATGGGTACATGTTAAACACTTAAAGAAGTTGAGGGATTCCATCATATGAATGTGGCGTATACAGACTATGCCGATACGGGATATCGGCGGGCTGAGCAGAAGGCAGCTCAGTATTTTGCATCACTTTATGTACAGGTTAAGGAAAAGAGTTATGTGCCGATCCTGACAGAGGACATTCTAGTATGGAAAAGGAAGCATATTCATCGTCCTTCATGGCTGTCTTTTTTATCGCGGGGAAAGAAGAAACCGGATAGCCGGGATTATCATAAATATATCGGCTGGCTTCATTATACAGGTGAATTGGATAATTACTTGGATCGAAGCATTTCCTATATTTATATGAGAGACCTGGGTATGGACCTGGATTCGCCTGACACGAAGGCCCGAATTCGGCGCGTTGCCCAAGATACTAAGAAACTTCTGCTTCGCTCGACCAATAGGAACGGTGGAGGTACGCCGGATTACATGAGTTTGGCCGGGCTGTACCGATGGGCCCAGAAGGAAGGCATCGAGAATGCCGTGATTTGGGTCATTAACAAACTGAAGCTCGTGGCGACCCATATCCCGGAGGAGATGGATGCGGACCAAGCTCAACGCAAATTGATTAAAATTATCGTAGGCGTTGTTATGCACGTCATCGAGGATATGAATGCCGAGACATCGCCTGCGGAGCGCTCAGCCCGCCTTGATGATGCTATCCGGCTGGGATATTCCTATGGGTTGACCTATCCTTTTATAGACGATCTGCTCGATTCAAGGGTACTTAACGCTCAAGAGAAGGAACAGTACTCCCAGATGATACGTCAGGCGCTCCTTACTGGAACGGTACCGGAGCTTGGGCAGTGGACCGGGAAGAACATGGATCTCGTTCAATTCGTTCATAAGGAGCTTCGGGATGCATTTGAGTATATTCAGGGACACCAACGCCCGGAAACGCAGCATGCTTTTTTCGAGCAGTCTAATGTATTTTTTCATTCACAGCATATTGACCGAATTAAGGATCTTGACAATCCCAATTACAGTAACGAGGAAATATATCTGCCAATCATCTTGAAATCATCGTCCTCCCGCTTGATCGTCCGTTCCGTTATCAGCGCTTCGGCGGATGAAGGCTTTGAGGACCGGACCTTCTTCTACGGTATCTACAACCAGCTGGCCGATGATTTTGCCGATATGTTTCAGGATATGGAAGACGGAGCGGTAACCCCGTATACGTACTATTTAAAATATCGCGGTCAGCGTACGGATCTTATCAATCCTTTTGAAATGTACTGGGCGGTTATTTCCCATCTCATTCATGAGGTGTATCATTCAGACGCCAAGACGCGAGAGGTGATGCTGGACCGGGCCATTAATGGCCTGAAGCGTTGTAAAGAACGGGTCGGTGCTGAGAAATATAACGATATCATGGATATTTTTGCATCCGGTAACCCGGAATTCAATCGGCTTGTCCAGCAAATGGTTCGAACAGCCGATCAGGTGGATTTCTTTGATAAGTTGCTGCGGGACCAGATGGTTACGGTGTTCCGAAACGAGCGGAAGGAAAAGGATTATTTTATCGATACCATTAAAACCGTTCGAAACGAGATAAACAACAGCTTGCAAATCGCGAAGCCCCTTGGCATTCCACCCATGAAAGAGTCGCTGATTGACGCAGCCAATTATACGCTCGAAGGGGACGGCAAACGTCTAAGACCTATCTTGACTTGGGTCATGGCGGTCAACGAATACGGTCTGCAAGCTTCCGCCATCGTGCCGCTGCTAAGGTCGCTTGAATACATGCACACCGCTTCCTTGATATTCGATGATTTGCCGTCTCAGGATAACGCCTCTACCCGTAGAGGACGACCGACCCTGCATCGGGTTCATGATAGCGCCACGGCGGAAATCACCGGCTTGTTCCTGATTCAGAAGGCTATCGAAGAACAATCATCCCTTGAAGGGTTTGATCCCCAGACGGTATTAAAACTGATTCAATATTCGTCTCAGCGAGCGGGAGATATGTGTTCGGGCCAGGCGATGGATTTGAATTCAAAAGGGAAGGCATTGTCTTTGGAGGAGCTGAATACGGTATGTTATTACAAGACGGGCATTGCCTTCGAGGCATCTCTCGTTATGCCTGCCATCCTCGCTCAGGTGAAGGAGACCGAAATTGCGACACTGAAGAAATTCGCCTACCATGCGGGCATTGCCTTTCAGATTCAGGATGATTTGCTTGATGTGCAGGGTGATATGGAGCAGCTCGGGAAACCAGGAGGACAGGATGCGGAGAATAATACATCGACCTTTGTGAGCATTTTGGGTCAGGAAGGCGCCAGTCGGGAAATGTGGGAGCATTATTGCCTGGCTATGGAGGCGCTGCAGGAGATGCCGCGCAATACGGCGTTTCTCAAGCATTTATTAAATTACATGGTAAATCGAGATCGTTAAATTGCTTCATTGTTAATGTACAATCATGAGAAAATATCCCGAGAGGAAGTGTTGGCGTGAATGCCAGCACTTTTTTTGGTTATGGCATTGGTTTAAGCCATGCTTGCTGCATGCTTGTTACAAGGATGGATTGTGCAAAGGCAGCAATTTCAGAAGAAATACAGCGTATTCCCTAAAGATATAATAAGCCCTATGATACGCTTCTTGCCAGCGACCTGCCGCCGATTGAAAGAGCGTCCCGTCTGAGCACGCCGATTCATATCATGGTTGGCGAACAAAGTCCTGAATCCATGCTGGAGATTGGAAGGCAGCTAAGCCGAGCTATTCCAACGCCATAAACACGATCCTAGAGGGCCAAGATCATATGCCGGATCCGGAATTGTTGCTGCCATTACTCTCAAGCTTTCTTCACAAGTAGTTGAAGCGGAGAAGAATAAAAGCGAGATTGTTTTTTTGATAAAAAAGTACAGTTCATGCTGCATGGAATTTGGTATGATGACCTCATAGCCAATCCACATAGAGAGGGGGCAACAGGCTTGAAATGCAGAGCGGTGAAATCGTTCAACGCGCCATTGATTATATCGAGGATCATCTGACGGAATCACTAACACTTGAGGAGATTGCCGGCGTGGCGGCCATGTCGCTGCCTAATTTATACCGTTTGTTTCATAGCCTGACGGGACACCCGATTAAGGAATACATACGTAAACGCAGAATCAACGAAGCCGCCTTATGCTTGCGGGATAGCGACTTGCCGACCATCGATATCGGGTACCGCTGCGGATTTGAGTCGTATCCGACATTCATTAAAACCTTCAAGAGACTCACGGGACAGACTCCAGGACAATATCGAAGATCTGAGGTAGTTTACAGCTTCGAACGGATGAATCTGAAAGAGCATGTAAGCTATTTGGAAGAGCGGGCCTTATCTGAACGATTTCCTGAAGTAAGGGTTATCCGTCTGAATCCTCAGCAAGGGATCGGCCATCTATTCGTTTCCGAGTATGAGGAGGGTATAGAGACCGCTGCGATCGATCATTTTCGCGAACGGTTGTCATCACACCGTATCGATCTCAATGGGCTGAGGCTCTTCGGTTGGAACGTGGACATGGAAGGTGAAACCAAGCCCTTCGGTTATCAACTGCTGGCTGTAGGCTCGATGGACCAAGCCGAGATGATGAAGCATTCGGAACTTAATTCCCTGACGCTTGAGGGCGGATTGTATGCAGTGGCCAGAACGCCATCGGTAGCGGAAGACAGTATTCAAAACACCTGGAACCGTTTGTTCTCCGAGTGGCTGCCCCGCAGTGTGTTTGAGCAAGGAAAGCATGAGTTCATTGAAGAATATGCGCTGAACCGAGATCAAATCGTTCGGATGAAGCTTTATCTTCCGGTGGAACGAAGTAAGCTGGTGAAACCTATCGAAATCGTGCAGCTGTCTTCGCATAAGGTGATGCGTTTTCGAAGGACGGGTGTAGACTGCGTCAAACAAGCGGATGAAGCATCCATTGCCTGGTTATGCCGTCATGGATTGATGGAAGTTTCGCGAATCCGCGTATTCATGCACTGTGACGGTGGACTGCTGGACGAATGCTCTGCTTATGAGGTTTATATAGCTCCTCCTGAGGATTTTCTTCCTTCCTGTGAAGAAGCAGATCTACAAGTTGAGCTGGAAGGTGGAATGTATGCCTGTCTGGAGTCAGGTGCCGCTGGCACGATGACAGGTGTACTTGAAAGAGTGGATCGATGGCTCGATATGTCAACCGAGTATAGGCCGGATCCGGGACGCTTTTGGTATGTGAGCTATTTGCCTAAAGAAGAGGCGGATCACGGGATTATCAGAGTGAAGTGTTATGTTCCTGTTCAAATCATGTCATGAGCATAAGAATGGAGGGAGTTCATGGGCCGATTACCTGTAGAAAGAGTGCGGCCTGAAGGGTATCGTCCGTTTACGACGCCACGCGTGTTAAAAATGATACATGGAGGCAAAAATATGAGCGAACAAGTGCGTGATAATCACAACCATGCAGAGGTTAGTCCGATTAAGAACAAAGTGGGCAGCATATTCATCCCGGTGCGGGATATCGAAAGGTCGCGCAGTTGGTACTGCCGTGTACTCGGAATAGCGGAAGATGATTGCCAGGTGATGAATGGTCATTTATGCCCTTTGCCCATGGAAGGAACGGGCGTGATTCTGGATACCATGCCGAAGTGGGGAGGGGATCAGCCGGGGGGAGCCCCATCCATCGATACTCCAGCGTTCATGCTGTTGACAGAGGACCTGGAAGGATCGTTAGCTTACATGAAAAAGCTCGGAGTGGAACTCGTGACGGAAATTGAACATCATCATTGGTTCGTCATAAAGGATCCCGATGGAAACAAACTTATGATATGTCGTGAATAAGTAATCCGTTTTTGAAACCATACATGAGATTACGATTTACGTAAAAAAGGGTACATCGAGCTTGGGAATGTTCCATTTACTGAAAAAACATTGGTGGGAATAACAGAATGAGATCGAGGGAGACTCTAGGCCGGGGCTTGCACCGGCTTTTTTTGATAGGATAGGATTTATGGAATATAGATATAAATGTAAAAAAATATAAATTGAGGTTGATAGTGGTATATAATGAACCTATAATGGAAATGTAAGCGCATTATTTTATGTAATATCCTCGAACAACAAGTGAAATTACCATCATAGATTGGTTGCATGGCAAATCATAGAGAACGAGAAAGAGAGGTGACACGAAGCTTAGTAGACGGTTCGCTAGAAGAACAGCTATGAGGTGCACTAGTATCCATGAAGCCTTTAATTCGATCATAATTAGGAGGGAACATGATGCTAAGAAAAGGAATAAGTGTCGTTATACTGTTTAGTCTTCTGGTCGTTCTAATGCCTGTCAACAAGGCCAATGCCGCACCGAACTGGAATTTGGTATGGAGTGACGAGTTCAATGGGACCTCGCTCAACAGAGCCAATTGGACACCGGAAATCGGTACCGGCAGCGGCGGATGGGGAAACAATGAGCTGCAGTATTATACCGAACGGGCACAGAATGTTCAGGTAACTGGCGGTAACCTTGTCATTACAGCGCAGAAGGAATCCTACGGCGGGATGAATTACACTTCTGCCCGGATCAAAACCCAGGATTTGAAGAACTTTACTTACGGGAAAGTAGAGGCGCGGATCAAGCTGCCATCGGGTCAAGGTCTTTGGCCGGCGTTCTGGATGCTGGGAAGCAATATCAGTTCGGTTGGCTGGCCGAAAATCGGAGAAATTGACATTATGGAACGGGTAAACCATAACCCTTACGTGAATGGTACCGTACACTGGGATGCAGGAGGGCATGCCGAATATGGACGAGTATCCGGCAATTTGGATTTCTCCCAGTTCCATGTCTACAGCATCGAGTGGGATTCCAAATATATTCGTTGGTTTGTAGACGGTCAGCAGTTCAATGAATTCTATATTGAGAATGGAACCGGCAATACCGAGGAATTCCAGCGCCCGTTCTTTCTATTATTGAATCTGGCAGTCGGCGGAAATTGGCCTGGAAGTCCAAACAATTCCACGCCGTTCCCATCGCAGATGCTGGTGGATTATGTACGCGTGTATCAAGACAGTGGTACATCGAACGTGATCAGTGATGGGATTTACACGATCGCTTCCAAGGCGAGCGGCAAAGTGATGGATGTTGTGGACGTCTCCATGGCAAGCGGAGCCAAGATTCAGCAGTGGACCAACTACGTCGCCAATAATCAAAGATTCAGGGTAGAAAGCATCGGAGACGGGTACTACAAGCTCACAGCCGTGCACAGCGGAAAGGTTCTTGATGTGCCGAATTCGTCCACAGCCACCGGCGTTCAGCTGCAGCAATGGGACGATAATGGATCGAATGCGCAGCGATGGAGGATCGTTGATGTTGGCGGAGGGTATTACAAACTTGTGTCCAAAGTAAGCGGACTGGCAGTCGATGTAGCCAGTGCCTCCACAGCAGATGGGGCGGTTGTCCAGCAGTGGACGGATAATGGTACGGATGCGCAGAAATGGATGTTCACCAAAATTAACTAAACTTGGACAAGCAGCTCCGTGAGGGGCTGCTTGTTTGGTTATGAAGAAGATTGGCTTAGTACTGTTCCAACTGACGAGCTGCATGCCCGTTTGGTATAATGGATGGAAAAATCCGGAGGAATCAGGAAACATGCAACCAGTTCTTTTTACGAACGGAAATCTCTTTTTACCCCATAGCGCTTCAACAGCGGATTCGATATATGTGGAAGACGGAATCATTCGTGCTATTGGAAGCGCAGCAGACCTGCGACTTCAGCTGGCGGATCGGAGGTATCGAACAGTGGATTGGGATGGCGCCTTCGTTTTACCTGGCCTGGTCGATGCGCATATGCATCTCGGTATGCATGGACTGAAGCTTGGCATGCTTGACTTCACAGAGGCGACCTCTAAGGAAGAGATGCTGGATATGCTTAGGGAAAGGGTCGCGGTTACGCAGCCTGGCGAGTGGATCATGGGGTTGAACTGGAATGAACATAACTTTCCAGACCATCAGATTCCGAGCATGCAGGAACTCGACGACGTGACTACGGAACATCCAGTCTATCTAACCAGGACCTGTTTCCATGCTTACCTGGGTAATTCGGAAGCGTTCCGAAGAGCGGGTGTTACATCAGACACGCCAGATCCGGAGTCCGGCGCTTTCGGCCGGGATGCCGATGGCCGGTTAAACGGCCGCATTTACGAGAATGCATCGATACCTTTTGCCATGGTGCAGCCGGAGCCTGATCCCGCCAGCCTGAAATTAGCGATGCTGGAGGCATGCCGTGATGCGCTGCGTTTAGGCCTTACGGCAGCTCATACGGAGGATCTCCGTTTGCTTGGAAGTGTGGAAGCAATGCAGCGGATTCATAGAGAGCTAAGAGAGGAGGGACTGCACTTTCGTACCCATCAGCTGATGTTTCATGGTTATCTTGATGAAATGAAAGAGTTGGGCCTTAAGCCGGGCAGCGGCAACGATTGGAACCGGATTGGGGCCGTCAAATTATTCGCGGACGGGGCGGTTGGCGGAAGAACGGCACTGCTGAAGGAACCTTACCATGATGCGCCTCATACAAGAGGGCTGGCTATGCATACTTTTGAGGAGCTAAGGGAGATTGTTGGCAGAGCGCATCATCTGGGCTTTCCCGTTGCTTTTCATGCGATTGGGGACGGAGCGGCAGCGTTGATGACGGATGTGCTTGAATTCTATCCATTAAGCCGGGATGCGAAACTTCCGGACCGATTTATCCATGCCCAAATTGTACACCCGGATACGGTGAAACGAATGAGTAAGCTGAATCTGGCCGTTGACCTGCAGCCCCGGTTTGTAGCCAGCGATTTCCCTTGGGTGCTGGAGCGTGTGGGCCCTGATCGGACAAGCTATCTGTATGCGTGGAAGAAGTGGCTGCGCTCCGGCCTGCCTTGTTCCGGAGGAAGCGATGCTCCCATAGAGCCGCTGAGTCCGCTGCTTGGGATTCATGCTGCAATGACGAGACGGAAGCCGGAAGAGAGACATGATGGATATCTGCCGGAGGAGAAGCTGAGCTTAACGGAAGCGATTGAATTGTTTACGCTCGGCGGCGCAAAGGCCGCGGGAGAATCAGGGCAGCGGGGAACGATAGCAATAGGGAAATATGCCGATTTTACCGTTGTGGATCGTTGCTTGCATGATGCTATGGATCCGGATGAAATGCTGAAGACGAAGATCAGAATGACGATTGTGAACGGGGAAATCGGTTATACGCAGTAACTTATCCAATCGAGCAGTCCAGCAAAGGACTTGCTCGATTTGTATTTATGGATGTTTTTTAATGACACAAAGATGGGTTATCGACTTGAGCCTTACCTGACGACATGGTATATTGTGAAGTTGCCGGCAAAATCGTCGCACAGCATGAGGGGATGATCTTAAGCAAAACGTTAGTGGAGATTAGAGAACATGTGAGTTATCCGGATTAATATTCAAACCATAGGATATAACGGCTACATCGTTGGTTCATGTGAAAAACAGGAGGCGCAATTGCGTCGTTGTTTCATATATTTAAAGAGACTGAGGAGTCGAAGAAGGGAGGAAGCCAATGAACTTAAAATGGAAGACATATCTCCCGCTGTTATGGATCCTGGCCATTCCTGTGCTTAACATTTTTTATGGGATATTGAACCATGCACATACGCCGGTAAAAAGCTTAATGACGGATCTTGACTCTGCAATTCCGTTTGTACCGATATTCATTATACCGTATCTGGTATGGTACCCTTTCATCATTATTATGCTGTTTCTGTTCTGTGCCAGAGACCGAAATGTATATTATCGAACACTGTTGACCCAGTGTATTGGACTCATCGCGTGTTACATTATCTTTTTCTTGTTCCAGACGACGGTAGAGCGGCCGCCGCTTGTAGGCACAGGGGTTCTTGACCGGTTGGTAAATCTGGTGTACAGCACCGACAATCCGTACAACTGTTTCCCAAGCATCCATGTTCTAACCAGTTACTTGATGATAAAAGGGGCAGCAGCTAGTGCAGGCTTTACGAATAAAGGTCGGGTGGCGGTGCATATCTTTGCTTGGTCGATCATTGTTTCCACGCTACTCGTGAAACAGCATGTCCTGCTGGACGTGGCGGGTGCCATCGCACTAGTTGAGATTCTGTGGTTTGGGGTAGGAAAATTATCTATAGGACACCGTGCTAAAAACCGGGGAGTTATCGTCCGCGGGGAGAATATGTAGGAGCAATGAAAGTCCGGATAGTACGATAGCCGTTTAACTTGCAAGCATTTGTACGAAATCGAACGATAAAAGCTGCGTTTATTAGGGAAAAATTCATATCATCATGTTACAGGAGAAGCCATACGAATGATGCGGAACACCGAAAAGCTCATCAGAGATTTCAAGAACAATCCCAGGATGGATGGAACGATTCTGGCTTCATACTGCCGGATCACCTCCCTGTATGGTGACCGGAATGACGCAGCCGCCTTATTCCGACTGTTTGCGGAGGAGCCTTCCGATTACAAGCGTTCCCTGCTGCTTGATCCGATTATGAGATGCGGAGATCAGGAGCTGGCAGAGGATATAGCGCGTGTTTGTTTTGATGGGAAGAAACTTAAGGAGAACATGCCTGGCGATATTTTGCATGTGCTCGGGTACCTGGACAATGACCGCATGATGGATTATATGGTGGCGTGCATAACCGCAAATGATTGGTATTTATCGAAAGCTGCCTGTATCGGCTTGATGCATCTCCCTTGCGAGCGTTATGGCGAGATATTCGCTGATGAGCTGGAGCGGGTTTACGGACAACCGCTTTTTCCCGAATTTCTCCCGGCTCTATGTTTCAAATTCACCGATGCCCGGATGGTTTCCCGTCTTATGGAGTGGGGGGAGCAGGCCTCTACGGATTGTAATGCGGGATTGATCCTGGGCATCGCTGCATTTGGCCGATCGCAACAGGCGAAGGTCCGACGTATTTTGGTGGAACCGAAATGGGAGATGGATGCAACCGGAACCGGAAGCCACTGGTGGGGTTACATGTCCATGCAAATGTCCGAAGTGACGTTCAGTCAGCTTATTTCGGATATGTTGGATATCATGCCGCTGGATTTACATAAGGGTGAGACGTTAGAGGTAGAGACGTTGATCGTTCACGGCCTGCAGGTGCTGCATGATTTGATGGAAGTGAAGCTGAGTGATGATCTTCATCCCCTCCGTTTTGCTGCGACGAATAATGAGCGGTTCTCCGATCTTTACGCGCAGTTGTTCCAATGGAGCAACGAGTATGAAGATGATTCCATGATAGGCCGGATCCAACAAGTTTTGGGATACGATCACCCGGTGGTGAATCAATACATATTATTAAGAACGAGGATGGAAATGGCGATCGGCCGGGAAATGGAACTGGAGGCACTGCGGCTTCAGCCATAAAATGGTTCCGACAGGTATGGATCGATGGAACAGCTCATGAAATCAGCCGGGTTTTCCGAAAATTTAATAAATAAGGTTTACCGCCGAAATGGTTTTATATATAATAATCATAACAAATGCGATGAAGAGACGAGTAAATAAACGAATTCTTGTACAGAGAGCTCCGGCAGCTGAAAAGGGGCAAAGCGTTCTTTATTGAAAAAAGACTCAGAGCAGCACATGGAACCCTCATTGAGAGGCGGATGGTGTGCCAGGAGCTCCTGTTATAGAGCTAGAGTATCTGCATTACCGGGTAATGCCGTACTCGATGAGGCGAATATGGTGACATATTGGCAAATTTGGGGTGGTACCGCGAGTATAACAATCTCGTCCCTAAGACTTATGGTCTTGGGGGTGGGATTTTTTTGTTACATCAAAAGAAATATGATGGTTCAATGTAGGATACCTACACGAATCTCGCCGGTTTGAATAGTTATCTAGAAGAAGCTCATTTACTGCATGCTTTTGTCCGTACGGTAGATCCAAGTCGATGTATGGGGAACATGACGCCACTATTGAAAGGATATGAGTAACGAATGTCTGAAAATCTTAAAGTCGGTATTGTCGGTGGAACGGGTATGGTCGGTCAACGTTTTATGCAACTGCTGGATGGGCATCCATGGTTCGAAGTCACTTCCATTTCTGCCAGCAAAAACTCAGCCGGCAAAACGTATGAAGAGTCGGTTCAAGGCCGCTGGAAGCTTGCCACGCCAATTCCCGAGAAGGTGAAGGGCATTATTGTGCAGGATGCTTCACAAGTGGAACAGGTAGCGGCAGAGGTTGATTTTGTATTTTGCGCGGTTGATATGAAGAAGAATGAGATACAGGCATTGGAAGAAGCCTATGCCAAAACGGGGACGCCCGTCATTTCCAACAATTCCGCCCATCGCTGGACGCCTGACGTTCCGATGGTCATTCCGGAAATTAATCCGGGTCATATTGACGTGATTGCCGCGCAGCGCAAACGTCTGGGAACGACAACCGGTTTCATTGCCGTGAAGCCAAATTGCTCCATTCAGAGTTATGTACCGGCGCTTCACGCTTTGCTTGATTACAAACCTACCCAGGTTGTTGCCTCCACCTATCAGGCAATTTCCGGTGCCGGTAAGAACTTCACCGATTGGCCGGATATGCTGGACAATGTGATACCGTACATCGGCGGGGAGGAAGAGAAGAGCGAGCAGGAGCCGCTGCGCATTTGGGGCAGCGTTGTGAACGGTGAGATCGTGAAAGCCCAATCGCCATTGATTACGACGCAATGCATTCGCGTACCCGTAACCGATGGTCACTTAGCTACCGTATTTGCATCGTTCGAGAACAAGCCTTCAAAGGATGAAATTCTGGACCGCTGGCAGCAGTTTAAGGGAAGACCGCAAGAGCTGAATCTTCCAAGTGCGCCGAAGCAGTTCATTACGTATTTCGAGGAAGAGAATCGCCCGCAGACGAAGCTGGACCGTGACATCGAACGCGGCATGGGCGTATCGGTGGGCAGATTGCGCGAGGATTCCCTCTACGATTACAAATTCGTAGGACTCTCGCATAATACGCTGCGCGGCGCGGCTGGCGGAGCTGTTCTGATCGCCGAACTGCTGAAAGCCGAAGGTTACATTCAAGCGAAATAATATCGATACTCATTAAGAAAAAGGCGACTGCTTGATGCAGTCGCCTTTTTGTGGTCATTGTTCAAGGTTCGTACATTGACGAAGTTCGTGTTTATCGTATATAGTGTAATTCGCGCTTCAATGCAAAAAAGCAAAGAAGCCGAAAAGCATAAAAGCGAAAAAGTTCATCTATATAGACAAGGACGGGAAGAAGCCCTGTCACGACCAAGTATAAGGAGTCTTAGCACCATGGAACGACATCTCAGTTTCTCAAAAAGCATCATTCTTATTGTGTTTATACTGGCAGTACTGTTTGTCTCTATCTTTCTTCTTAAGGCAGAGCCGCATATACCGCTTTTGGCAACAACCGTGGGTATCGCCTCCTTGCTGCGGTTGTTCGGGTTTTCCTGGAAGCATCTGGAATCCGCTATCATTCAAGGCATTCAAACGGCGATTATGCCGATTCTCATCCTTTCGCTCATCGGCATTCTGATTGCGGTATGGATGATGAGCGGCACCGTCCCGACCATTTTATACTATGGAATGGATTATATTGAACCGCATTATTTTGCCGTGAGTGCGTTATACGTGACCATCGTGGTGTCGATGTTTACCGGAAGCTCCTTCACGACGGTCAGTACGGTTGGCGTTGCCTTCATGGGAATTGCTGTAACAACCGGGATTTCGCCGGCACTGGCAGCAGGAGCGGTGATCTGCGGAGCTTGCTTTGGGGATAAAATGTCGCCGCTGTCCGACACAACGAACTTTGCTCCGGCGGTCGCCGGCATATCCTTGTTCACCCACATTGGCAACTTGATGTACACTACGGTGCCGGCCCTGATCGTGACAACGATCTTTTTCCTGCTGGCACCAACGGCGAATAGCCTGGATTTAACATCGATTATTCAAATCAAGGCTGCACTGAGCGACGGATTCCAAATTCATTGGCTAACACTGCTATCGCCGCTTGCGGTCATTGCCTGTTCCATCAAGCGGATTCCGATCCTCCCTACACTCATTGTCGGCATTGTTACCGGACTCATCGTAACGGCCTTCGTTCAGGAGCAGACGGCAGTCGATGTCTGGTTCAGCGTCATGCAGAGCGGTTACAAGAGTACAATCGCCAACGAAACCGTTGCTTCCATTGTCAACCGCGGCGGATTGCAATCGATGATGGGGTCCGTATCACTGATATTGATTGCGTTATCCTTGGGAGGGCTGCTTCAGCATTGCGGCGTCATTGAAGCCTTCTTCCGCAAAGTCATGCAGCCGCTGAAGCGGAAGAGCAGTATCGTTCTGATGACCGGGGCGTCCGCGATTGCAGTCAACGGCATGACGGGTGAGCAGTATTTATCGATCCTTTTGCCTGGTCAAATGTTCAAGGAGGAATATGTCCGCCGAGAACTTCCGGCGAAGACGTTGTCCCGTACATTGGAGGATTGCGGTACGCTTGTTAACCCACTGATTCCATGGGGGGTAAGCGGTGCTTTCTTCGCTGCTACGCTTGGAATTCCGGTCATTGAATATGCGCCGTATGCAACTTTCTTGTGGTTAAGCCCGCTCTTTACATTTGCCTATGCCTTGATACCGCGATTACAGCGGAACACGCTGGGCAGGAAGATCTAAGGATAACCGAATAAACATGGATCCTCAGTTTGACCTTGCTTCCCGGATAGGGGAGACAGGGTCTTTTTGATTAAAGCGATTTATACCCAGCCTGTTCTTCGATACAACTGATATGATGGAAAGTGGTGATGTGCAGCCTACATCGCGGATTCATTCTTACCGGGAGGGGATATTAGCATGAACCATAGGAAAGGTAACGAGCCAACCGCTGCGGCACTGATGGAATTGCATGTTCGGGCGATGTTTACGCATGACGGGAATATGCAAATTCGCACCATCAACGAGCCTTGGCCGGGAGAGGAGCTTGCCCCGAGGTTTTTCATGGGTCGAACGATAGACGGCTCTTCGATCTGCAGGTTTCGTCATGATGTTCCCGAAGGAATTGCCGGGCAATTGAGGGCTTTGGTTGAAGATGAGCCTATCGTTACTGAAGAGGTTCTGACGAGGCCTAAACATTTTGCAGCTTATATGAACCTCCTTCGCGCTGAGCACTATACGAGTGGACCTTGTTATCGGATACCTGATCAAACAACGCAGGCCAAACAGACGGTAAGGATCACATCGGGAAATATTCGCGAATATTCGCTCACCGGTTTTGAATGGCTGACCACGGAAATTGATTATGACCAGCCTTGTGTTGCGCTCATTCATGAGAATAGGGTGGTGTCGGTTTGCCGCAGCGTCCGGATTACTGAACGAGCTCACGAAGCTGGGCTTGAAACGTCAGAGGAATTTCGTGGAAGAGGTTATGCGGCTGCTGTTGTTGCCGGATGGGCCATAGAGGTGCAAAAAATGGGCGCGCTGGCGTTGTACAGTACTTTATGGGGAAATAGCTCTTCCCGGAGAGTAGCAAATAAATTAGGGTTGTCCTATTACGGAGTTAACTTCACGATCAGTTGACATGCTGGGCAGCGTAAACACCTTACTGTATGAAGCCATAAAGAAATCCCTCAATAAAGTTGAGGGATGAAGTGAAGTACTCCATGATGATGTTAAATGATTAGCTCGAGCTGCCTCTTCTGTTCTTATAATAGCCATGACCTTGGTTGCCATGCCTGTGTTTGTAATCGGATGAGGAGCCTTTACGACGCGAATAGCCATGACTGCTGCTGTATTTTCTTACATAATTCTTCGCGGAACTGCTGTAACGCTTACGGCCATGACTATGGGATGTAGAGTGGAGAAGCTTATTCATGATCTTTCTTAACATGCGAAAACATCCTCCTTTCTTGTTCGTCATCATTCCATATAATTTAATCGGATCGTAACATAAATGAAACCCCATAATCAAATTAAAGGCTGCCCTTCTTATCAGAGGGGCAGTCTCTTGCATTAGCGAGCGACTGCAGCTCGTGCATGAACTGCAAAGGACTTGAGTAAGGTTCACTCAATTGCATCAAGCGTTTAATCATGTTCTGCAGTCCAATCGAGAGATGAAGTTCTTCCTGCCAGCTTCGCTCCACGGCTGCGCCCCGGTTGTGATCCGGTTCGTAGGTAGAATAGAGCATGAACAGCATAAAGTGACCGATGTCCCGGAGATCCTCGTTTTCCTTCGATTCCTTATATTGAACAGAGGACGCCGAGCTGTCTGCTCTGAACTTTTTCCGTACAGGTACTGGGAGCGGAGGGGGCTCACCAATCCTTCTCGCGAGTCCAAAATCAATAAGTTGGATCCTGCCATCCTTAAACAGTACGTTCGGAATCCGCAGATCAAGATGAACATAGCCTTGGTCGTGTATGTATCGGACCAGCTTCAGAAGCTGCAGCGTGATCTCGATGCATTCGTCTTCTCCGTATTTCATGTCTTGTTCAAATATTAAATCTTCAAGCGTATCACCGTTCATATAAGACATGACCAGATAAGTATGGCGGTTGTCCGTGAAAAAATCCCGATATACCGGAATTTGCGGATGTTGGAGAGAACTTAGTATCGCTGCCTCACGGTTCAGCAATTCTTTGGCGTAATTGCCTTTGCTGGGTCTCGACTGTTTAACAGCGACCACGTTCCCGCTCTGTTGATCCTTGCATTTATAGATGATGCCGTAACTTCCTTCTCCAATCCTCTGTTGAACAGTGTAACGATTTCCCAGAACCGTATTTTCTTCAGCCGGGTAATCCCGCCAAGCGTTTATAAAGGAGCTAAAGTATGAGAATAAGCGCATATCGATTCCAATCTCTCCCTTGGGTCCGTTTGATCTTCCGGAGCAAGTGCTATTCCTATTTATCGTACATGATAAGTTTAACTAAAGATAGTTCAGCTAACTGCCGGGTCTCAATCGAGATTCATCCGATCTTTCCGATACTCCAGCGGCGACAGGCCGTTTAGCTGACGGAACAGCTTCGAAAAATAATGGATGGAAGAGAAGCCGTGCTTCTCGGCAATGTCCGTAATGCTGATGTCCGTATTCCGCAGATCCTCCTTGGCCCGATTGATTCGGAACTGGTTAATGTATTGGATCGGCGGCAAGCCTGTCGATCTTTTGAACAATTCGAAAAAATAACCTCGGCTGATTCGAAGCTCATCGTAATACGATTCCAATGGCCGCAGCTTGCCGTGCAGGATATCCTGATCCATTCGCTCCAGAAGCTTGTTCATTCTGTGATCGGGAATCACCTCATCCTGCAATGCGAATTCAAGAAAATACTCGATGAATTGCAGGAACTGACTTTGTGTTTTTACGCTTCGCATATAGGTATGCTCATTCTCAAACTGGTTCCCGGTATAGAACTTTTCAAACAGATCGCTCCATACTTTGATCTTCTCAACCCTCATATATTCTGGAATGGCGTAAGGAAAGGCAGGTCCTACATAGGAAGGAATCAGTTGGGCAATGTCATAGCAGATCACGCTGGGGTGATCGGCCAAAGCCCGGCGGTCCACATAAGACCAATCAAAATAACAGCAGACATGTACCATGGGATCTTGGTTGTCCGCTATCCAATCATGCGGCTGTCCTGCCGGTATATACACCAGTGAACCCGGGTCGGTACGGTACGTGCGTCCACAGGTACGAACGATGCCCTTACCTTCGGTAATTAGATAAAGCGATGACGAATAGCAGTGCCGGTTGCTATTGCTTTGTCCCTTGGAAAAGGGGTACCTAGTGGCATACAGCACGTAGGGATGGAAGGCGGCAAAATCCACGTGTTTATTTCCACATCCTTTAGGTAATTTCGATATTTGCATGACGATTGTACAAAAGCCTGACGTTTATGTAAATACAGTCATTTAGCCTCTTGCTATACTAATTCTGAAATTAAAACATGCAGAGGAGGGGAAATAAGATGTCGGACAGTCAATATCTGTTGACGGATGAACAAATGGTGCATTTTATTACTAAGGGCTATGTGGTACTGCGCAACGAGTTGCCGGATCAGCTTCACGCTTCCGTCAGGGATAAATTGAATGTGGTATTGCATGAAGAAGGTAATCCCGGCAATAACATTCTGCCCCGTGTGCCCGAGATCCAGCAGTTCTTCGAAACGCCAGTCGTTAAGGGGGCTTTGACCAGTATACTCGGCCCGGATTACTATATGCACCCGCATCGGCACTGCCACTACAATCAGCCTGGAAATCCATTGCCGGGAGGGGGGCAGTGGCATAAAGACGGTTATTGGTCCAGCATGCGCAGCCACCGACCCTGGTGGGCGATGATTTTTTATTATATGCAGGATATCACCGAGGAAATGGGACCAACGGCCATCATGCCAGGTACTCCATATTACGAAAAGTTTATAGGCGATCAAGGCGAGACGCTGCTGCCGACCGGGAAAGCGGGAACGATGGTACTGGTGCATTTTGATTTATGGCACAAAGCTTCGCTGAACGTATCCGACATGGATCGATACATGTTAAAGTTTCAATTCGTCCGATTGCGCGCGCCCGAATCGCCAAGCTGGAATCATCAAGAGAAAGAAATGAATCTCAATAGCGGCGGAACACCTTACGTGCATATGAATCTATGGAGGGACATATGGAAGTGGTTGCGCGGCGAACCGGGTCAGGAGAACCTCTCGGCAGCAGGAGACGAAGCCCAGATCGAGCAATTGGTTAAAGAATTAAAATCCGAGGACGAGGTCATTCGCGCCAGGGCGGCGGATCAAGTTGGAATGTTAGGAGAGAAAGCCGCTTCCTTGGCTCCAGAACTGGGCCGAATGTTGAATGATAAGGAACCGGTAGCCTTGAATGCCGCTTATGCGCTTGGCAGATTGGGGTTTGCAGGGATTGATGAATTGATTCACCGCATTTCCGAAGGAACAACGCAAATCGCGCAGAGAGCGGCTTACGGGCTCCAAGGTGCCGGGGCGAAAGCCATTCCGGGACTGCTATCGTTGCTGGAACACGCCAATGAAAAGTGCAGAGCGCTCGCCGTATTCATACTCGGCATGATCGTACCGCCGTCGCATGAGGCGGTGTCTGAACTGAAAGCTTGCTTACGCGATCCGAGCGAATGGGTTCGGCGAAATGCAGTCGAAGCGATGGGCATGATCGGGAGTGATGCCGACGATGTGTGCCTGGCCTTGGCAAACGTATTGGAAGAGTCGCTTCTGCAAGAGGAAGACAGAGGAACTATTGGAATCGATGATACGGACATCAGCCAGCAGAGTTATATCATGAATAAACTCGGATATACTGCGGCTTTGTCACTGCTCCGTACCGCCAAGGCATCTGATGTTCCCATCGTGATCCATTCGCTTGAGCAAGCGCTGCACAGCAAGGATCGTTATGTAAGGGCGTATGCCTTCGAAACGCTTACCCATCTGCGGACCCCTGAAGCGGTTGATGTTTTGATTCGATATTATCGACCGGCCAGATGGTGTCCGGATACTACGAAGGCGAGCACTTTTTAATATCCGCTAAGGTCCGAAGCCTCTTGTTCCTAATGGGAATGGGAGGTTTTTTAGTATGTCTGGTCTTCAATCTGATTTACGATCAGGTGTCCTTATTTTGCAAAAGCAAGACCCTTTCATGCAAAGACTTGTTCGTTGCACTCTTGTAAAATGGGCTCAAAGTTCGTGGTTAGCCATTTATGGTGGAAAGGGGCAGTCAAGCATGACAGCATCAATCAAAAGAGTTCATGTCGTATTTAAGACCCATCTGGACATCGGGTTTACCGATTTGGGAAAGAACGTAATCGAGCGATATATGGAGCATTTCATCCCCCAGGCCTTGGAGCTGTCTGAACAGTTGGCTAACGAAGAGGGGAATGCAAAATTCGTATGGACAACCGGCTCGTGGTTAATCCATGAATTTCTGCAAACGTCTTCTTCTGAGATGCGGGTGCGTATGGAAAAAGCCATTGAGGAGGGACGAATCGTTTGGCACGGACTGCCGTTTACGACGCATACGGAAATCATGGATGCCCGGCTATTCGAATTCGGAATGTCCCTTTCGGGCGACTTGGACCGAAAGTATGGAAAATCCACGATCGCCGCTAAAATGACGGATGTTCCGGGCCATACTCTTGAAATGGTCCCTCTGCTGGCAGAACACGGCATACAATATTTGCATTTGGGCGTTAATATGGTATCCAAGAATCCCAAGGTGCCGGAGATATTCGTATGGCGCGCTTCCGATGGCTCGGAGATCATCGTCCATTATGCGGATAGTTACGGTAAACCGTTTCACATGGAAGGGCTGGAAGATGCGTTGTATTTTGCCCATACCCATGATAACCATGGTCCATCCACGCTAGAGGAGATCCGTGCATTGTTTGAACAGTTGGAGCGGGATTATCCCGGGGCGGAAATCATGGCCTCGACACTTGATGCATTTGCCCAGCGACTGCGTACCGTCAAAGATCGATTGCCAGTCGTGAGTGAAGAAATTGGGGATTCATGGATACACGGGATTGCCTCGGATCCTTGGAAAATCGCTCACTACCGTGAATTGCTAAGGCTTCGGGATCGCTGGCTCGAATCCGGTCAACTGGATAAGGACAGCGAGGCGTACGCTCGATTCTGCAACCGTCTGATGTTGATTCCCGAGCATACCTGGGGGCTGAACAATTCCGTCTATCTCGCCGATTTTGTTCATTATTCCGCCACGGATTTAGCCGCTGCAAGAGCACGGGATATCGTAGAAGACAATACATTGAGAAAATATGACTACCTATGCCAGCAGGCGAGTGATACCAGGTCGTACAGCCATTACGAGAGCTCTTGGCAGGAGCAGCGGGATTATCTTGAAGAAGCCGTTCAGTCGCTGCCGAAAGCGCTGGCAGCTGAAGCGAGAATGGAGCTGGATCGGATGAGTCAGCATGATACCGTCCAAGACTCGGAGCCGATGCAGTGCAAGCAGACGATTGAAACGAACGAGCATTACGAATTAGGGCAGTTTCAGGTAAGCTTCGCTGAAGACGGCTCGATCAACCGATTGATGGATCGATCCGGGAAGGAATGGGCGAACGAGCATCAGAGGCTTGGCACTTATAGGTATGAAACCTTCAGCAAAGAAAACTACGACCGTTTCTTTAAGGAATACATGACCAATCTGGATATCCATCATGGCTGGGCGGACAACGATTTCGGCAAGCCGGGAATCGAGTATGTCAAACCGCGGCCGGAGCATCGGCAGTATACCGCCTCCTTGCGGACCCTGCATCTGGAGAGGTACGCCGATTATGATATCGTAACTGCCGAACTGAAGCTGCCTGAGAATCTCGGCAATCAGTATGGAGCTCCACGCATACTGAACGCGATCTATACGTTCCATGCGAATGAGCCCGTCATTGAGGTAAGTCTAAGCTGGAGGGGCAAACCAGCCTGCCGTCTTCCGGAAGCAAGCTGGTTTTCGTTTGCGCCTCTTGTGGATAATCCTAACGCCTGGAAGATGGATAAGCTCGGACAACGCATATCTCCGTTATTCGTCGTAAAGGACGGCAACCGGAACATGCATGGAATCAACGCGGGCTTATATTATGAGGGGGCGGACGGAACGGCGGCCATTGAAACCTTGGACGCGCCGCTTGTTTGTCCGGGGGAGCCGCGGCTGCTGCAATTTGACAATACGTATGCTTCATTGACCGGAGGATTTCATTTCAATCTGCACAACAACGTATGGGGTACGAACTTCATGATGTGGTTCGAGGATGATATGAACTATCGGTTCAGATTGAGCCTGCACTCTCATTCGTGAGTCATCTGATCATGAAACAAACCGAAAGATGTGAGTTTATAACTCGCATCTTTTTTATTGTTGGATCATCCCCCGGTCAAGCTATGAAGAAGGTTTCTCTCGGGAAAGAAAATCGCTTATCCTGCTCCGAAGCTGCTCATGCTGTTCAAAATGGTTATACATCCGATAGGCAGCCGTCTGCGCATTTCCGAAGAAGAATCGTTCAAACTGGGTTTGGCGACCACCGAACGAGCTTGCGCCAAGCTCCCATGCAAGCCTGAACAATGCGATGCGATTCCGAGCATCCGTCGTTGCCCCTTTTAAATATTGATTAAGGTAGGGGCCTGACTCCGATCGAAAATCCAATTCGGAAGGGATCATAATCAGGCCGCTGGAGCCTAGCAGTTGAATCATCTCTACCATCTCGGGATAGAATTTGGGGAAGAGGATGCTGGATGCGATAAGAGGACTGGCAGCTGGTACGAGATATCCAAATTTATCATGGCTGGCGCCCTGTTCGGAGGCCAGTCTTAATGCCTTGAAGGTTTCCAGAAATGTAATCACTTTCGAAACATTCGAGACCATATGGGGCTCGAGTCCAATGTTCTGTTCATCCGCCAAGGATTCCAGCAAGCCGAGCATGAATTCGGTTTTTACGATAAAACGGACGGCCATTTGATGGGCGATATGCGTATGAAAGTGACTCTCGCCGAATAAACGTCCGGCGTAAGTCTCGTCCCCGTAGTAAAATATTCGATCATGAGGGACCAGCACGCGGTCGAAGATAACGAGCGTATCCATCTCTTCGTATCTGGCGCTCAGGGGATAATCATAGGAAGAAGTGGCACCGTAGCTTTCACGGCATACAAAAGTCATCCCCGGTAAATCGTTGGGAACCGCAAATGCAAACGCAGAAGGATTTACATCCTGGGACATCGTTGGCGAAGGGGTCGGGAATACCAGCATTTCTTCGCAAGTAGCCCCTTGTGTGGCCATCAAGAAGGCTCCGCTTATAATCATTCCTTCATGATTCATCTCGACGACTTTAGCCGCGATAGCGTCTTCAGCAGCATCCTGCTGACCGGACATTTTACATGCATAGGGCTGGATGAAGGCGTGAGATAATGTAATATCGTGATCACGACAGTACTTATAATAGTTCCTGAGATTTTCCGCATATTTCGGATGATGTTCCTCCAGTATATCGGCAGCGGAATATAGGGACATGATTGCAGTGTTCATATAATCGGGAGAGCGGCCTAAAAAGCCGTGATGCCGCCTCGCCCATAACTCCATCATGATTCGGCGTTTCTGCAAATCCTCAGCATTCTTTGGCGGGAGAAAAGACAAGCCTACCCGTTCCCCCGAATCGGGTGAGGGGTAAGTCAATTGTTCGATATATCTTGCGTCACATTGCATATCGTATAGATCGGCCTGGGTTTGAATAAGACCTTGAAATGCAGGATGTTCGGATAAAGGTCCCTTGATAGGCTCACCTTTATACCAAATATTGATATTTTGCCGGTCAATCCGTTCGATATACTGCTTTCCCGATTTAATAGGCACGTTGTTCACCCCATTTGCAAAAATCATAAGCTAACGAACCTGTCTACTGCTGTTAATGTACGTGCTTAGTCCACACGGAGTACATTGTCCGTCGGAACCAACGGAAAATATGCGGTTGTACCTCAGAATTTCAAGTCAGGAAGTGCACAAGAGACAAAAAAAACGGACCCGTTACGGCCCGTTTCTTGATTTTTCGATTAATGGGATTGACCCAGATACTGCTCAAGCGTCAGGTTTTGTCTCGTGATTTCTCCTGCAATATAGACGCCCACGTAACGGACATGCCAGGGCTCATA
Source organism: Paenibacillus sp. p3-SID867 (assembly GCF_025142895.1). Taxonomy (NCBI): domain Bacteria; kingdom Bacillati; phylum Bacillota; class Bacilli; order Caryophanales; family Paenibacillaceae; genus Paenibacillus; species Paenibacillus sp. p3-SID867. Next base: position 311,666 of record NZ_JAMBDM010000007.1, on the reverse strand, counting down.
AGAATAGCCGGTTAATTTCTCCTTGCCTTTTCCGTAACGAATGATAAATCCGTACTTCGGTGCATTAGCTTTCAGCCATTTGCCTTCTTTGGTATTTCCGAAGCTTTGCTCCAATGCATACCCTACGGAAGCACTGGATATATCCATGCTCAGCCCGGTCTGATGCTCGCTTTGTCCAGGACGAGCGCTTGTTTTATTAGCGGCTTCGCCCTTATTACGGGCGTTGCGTTCGAATATGGCCTTCTGGGTGGCATAGGATCGGTAGCCTGATACAGCTTTGAGATCGATTCCGTCTTTTTTGGCTGCCGCAAACAATTTTTCGAGCGCAGTTGCCGCTACTCGTTTCATCTGTTTCTTAGGACTGGGTCCCGAGAAGCTGAATGGAATGCGGGGTACAACCAAGTCTTGCGGAACATAACTCGATGGTAGATTTCTTTGCTTGTTGACGAGTACGACGGTGCTTGATAGATTGGTGACCATATTTAAACCATGAACCGTTTTTATAGTCCGGTTAGGAGCGTTGTTTTCCAAAAACGCAGTAAATGATAAGCTGGAAGAAGCTGCAGCGGCTGCTTCCGCCTTGCCGATGCCGGTGCTGCTTAGAAAACTGGATAAGGCTAGGCTTGTGACAACGGTACCGATGATGACTGTGGGTATGATGGATTTTCCGATTTTTTTGTGCATGTGAAGTCCCTCCTCGTTAGCTGTCTCTGAGTATATAAGAGAGTTATATCGGTAGAATCTCTGACTTGTTTCTGAATTGTAAACAAAATAGAATAGATCGAATCTAATAATAACCCATAAATAGATTATAGTAATATGAAATCGTAACAAATTTCTACATAAGGAGACTTTTTAGATGGAAATACGCGATTATATTAAACAAGGGTTTGAGACCTATTACGCCAAATATAGTCAAGTTACGGAGGAGGGATTCTGCAGGTGGATGCGTCCCGACGTTCCTGCAGAGATGAAAGTCGTTGATACCGATGAGGAGTGGTCCATATGGAAATTGGTCCCTTCCGTTGTGGGTGAGGATCATATTGGGGCAATGGAAGAAGAGTATGGATTGACTTTTCCGGAGTGGTATAAAGCATTCATCTCCACGTATCATCATTACTTTGACGTCATACCTGAACAAGCAGTGGACGAGCCGCTGGATAATGTCAGGAACATGTACAATCCCTTGTTGTGCCGGTTGGGATACCTTCCTTTTACATGGGACGAAGAGTACGGAAAGATATGGTGTATCGATCTAAGAGAGGCAGGCGAGGGTTACGGAGCGATCTATGAGATCGAACATGAAATCTTGTTTGATCTGGATGAGGAACGAACGGATCATGCCAAGCTTAAAGAGTCGCTGATATTTTTATATCCGGATTTCAAGGCGTATTTCGACCATACGTTCCTGGAAGGTTGAAACGTTTATCTTTGTCTATAAGGAGAATCGTCACATGCGAAATGAACAGCTGCAGGAAATTTTGAAGCAATACGATATCCGTGAAGCGGAGATTGCGTTTATTCGGCATAATGAAAATCGAACCTATAAGGTAAAAAGCCATGACGGAAGTACATATCTGCTGCGCATTCATCAACCGGTCAAAGACGGCATGGCAGGTCAGCAGCATACATACGAAGGTCTGATGGGTGAGCTGCAAATGCTGGAGCACTTGTCAGACCGAAATCATCTGCTTGTCCAAAGGCCTGTGCGTAATCGGGAAGGTGAGCTGATCACGATCATCGAACACGAGGGGAAGCGTTGGAACAGCTCTGTGCTTACCTGGCTGGAAGGAAGAGACTTGCATAAGGATGACGTAAGCGACCCGGGATTGGTCGAGAAGCTGGGGGCTCGCATTGCAGAGCTGCACAAATTCTATAGCCTATACAAGCAGGAGGGCCTGGACAAGCGTCCGAGTCAGGGGATTGCGTACAATCAATATATGATCGAGGTTATACAGCAAGGATTAGCGAAAGATTTGTTTACTTCCTCCGATGTTTCCATTATTGAAGAAACGATATCGTTGGTTAATGCGCGCCTTGCGGACAGTGGTAACGTTGAAGCTTGGGGGCTTATCCATGGTGATTTAAGCTTGGGGAATATCATCATGACCTCGGATGGAGAACTGAGTTTTATCGATTTTGGTTTTTTCGGACCAGGGTACCATCACACGGATGTTGCAATGGGTGCCATGATGGTTCCTTCGGAGCTTCGGGATATTTTCCTGAAAGGGTATTATGGCCACGATCACACGGGAGAAGATAAGCTTGTTCTGTTAGAAGGTTTCATGCTGCTGGCCATTATCGGATACTATGTCTTTCAGATGGAGAATGAATCCGTGCATGTGTGGATGCGTGAACGAATGCCGAAGCTGTGCGCCGATTACTGTACGCCTTATTTGTCGGGTGAACGCATATTTTATTCCGTATAACTCGATGTCGGCTCAGACGTTATCCGTGAAAGATCATTATAAGCATTCAATCCCTTGGTCAGCACGTTAATCGGGTGATACCATATGAGATGAGATATACAACTTAAGGATTAGAGGTGAACACCGTATGGCGGAAAGCAAACTTCTGCAGCAACAAAAAGCTCTCCAGAATGAGGCTTCTGAAGTAGCAGATGAACTTCGACTTCATGAGTTATTAAGTCAAGCAGGCGAACCGGTGCGTGTCGGCAGCTCAGCCCTCGGGTTGATGGTATGGAGAGACCTGGACATGACGGTAAAATGTACTCGGCTGAATCAACAATTAATAGCACAAATCGCATCGGAACTTATGCTGCGTGCTGGTGTGCGGGAGCTGAAGTTCATCAATGATACCGGAGTTTACAATATGGATCCCGCTTATCCCGATGGGTTGTACATTGGCCTAAAGTATAAGTCTCAACAAGGGAAGGAGTGGAAGATGGACATATGGTTCGTGGATGAACCGGAGAGACAACCCGACTTAAAACATATCATAACGATGCCTGAGCTGCTGACTCAGGAACGCCGGGAAGCGATTTTGAATATCAAAAATAACTGGGCAAGCCATGCTGAATATGGCAAAACCGTGCGAAGCTTTGATATTTATACAGCGGTCCTGGAAGAAAACGTAAGCACGCCGGAGCAGTTTCAGGCCTGGTTGGACCAAAGATCCATGAATATAGAATAAAGTCTATGATTCTAACAGCAAATTGGAGGTCAGATCCAATCCGGATTTATGATTGCCGGGTTATACGAGGATTCCTTCGGAGGCGAGAAATTGTTGGACCGTTATGCGAACAGTTTTATTGCGACAAGGGCCATAAAAGCTTAACAGCTTGCCCATTCCCAAGGCTTCATCAGAAGAGTCATCCAAGCGGGTGGCTTTTCTTTTTTATGTATATGTAAAACTTAAGTAAATCCTACTTTTTAAATATTATCCATATCATTTTTCCTGTGATAGCATGATCGTATATCTGGTAAGCGGAGAGAGGAATGATAGATATATGAGTTCAGCATTTTGGTTAACCAATGCCCGGTTAGAAAGCGGATATGAAGTTCAAGATGGCGTTATTACGGGAACAAAGACGGAGATTCGCCATATATTCATAGAAGATGGGAAAATCGCGAAAATTATAGCTTCGGACATAACGATAACAGACGAGTGGCCGCAGCACGATGTGAAGGGTTTATTGCTTCTGCCATCCTTTATCGAAAAGCACTGCCATTTGGATAAAACGCTGCTTGGTGACCGATGGCGTTCCGTTACGCCGGTTTCCAGTATTTTTGAACGTTTGGCAATCGAGAAAGCGACGCTTCCTGCGCTTGATACCTTGACGCAGGACCGTGCGGAACGGCTGCTTGATATTTACCTGGAGTCCGGGGTGACGCATGTTCGAACGCATGTCGATATTTATCCGGAAGCCGGATTAGACAATTTAGAGGCGGTTCAACAGGCATTACGCGCGTTTGAAGGAAAGTTATCTTATGAGATCGTAGCTTTTCCGCAGCATGGTTTGCTGCGCTCGAAATCAACGGAGTTAGTGAGACAAGCACTTCGCAGAGGAGCAAGCCTGGTCGGCGGAGTTGATCCAGCGACGGTGGATGGCGATATCGAAGCGTCCTTGCAGGAAATGGTGGGGCTCGCCGTGGAAGCCAATGCGGGCATTGATCTGCATCTGCATGATGCCCATCATCTGGGAACCTTCACCATGAAGCGGTTAGCACAGCTGACCATCGAGGCGGGTCTGCAGGGCAAGGTGGCGATCAGCCATGCCTTCGGACTGGGTGATATTCCACTATCCCAAGCACAGGAAATGGGGGACTTGCTCGCTGATGCGGGGGTCGCCATTATTACGAGTGTGCCCATTGGCCGGAAATTTCCGCCGGTTGGTTTGCTGCACGAGCGCGGTGTAGATGTGGCCGTCGGATGCGACAACATTTTTGATGTGTGGTCGCCCTTCGGAAATGGGGATGTGCTGGAGCGCGCCGGCCGACTGGCCGAAATATCCAGATGGGTGGATGAACGCGCTTTAGCGCAAACGCTCCAATATATTACCGGTGGCATTACACCGCTGAATCATGATGGGGAGCAGGTGTGGCCGCAGGTCGGAGACGTCGCCAGTATCGTATTGGTCGAAGCTTCTTGTTCAGCTGAAGCCGTTGCGAGAAGATCCAAACGCGTGGCGACGATGTTTCAGGGAAACATCGTTTCCGGTTCGCTTTAGGCGAATTTTATGTCCATTCGGATTAAGCTGCTGCTGTCCTATACCGGTATGCTGGTCATTAGCCTGCTGGTTTTCGTCTTGACTGCCAGTTTGTTTACGATTGCGGCTACCGGCGATGTTCACGGTATTCGGGATTTTTATAAAGTGCACTACCAGATTAACCCGCTCACGGAACAAGAGGAGTCTATTTTCCTCGAATTAAAATATCTTGCCAAGAACGAGCCGGATGAACTGCAGAACAAAGAGCTTCTGACGGAATACGATTTTAAGCTGAGAACCGTACGAGCGGGACTGTACGTCCGCAGAGAAAACGACCAGGTCTTTGAGTCCAACACGATGAACCAGCCTGAACTGGAAGCAAATCTGCCTCCATATGACCTGAACAACAATCAGATCCGCAATACCCTTAACATCGGTGAACGGTTCTATGCATATGCCAAATATGATTTCCGGTATTCGGACGGGGCCAAAGGGAGCGTGTACGTCATTCGCGAGCGAAGTCCTTTCGGCGAAGTCACACGCAAGCTGCTGCCCATACTTGTCTTGAGTCTCGTTGGTATCGTTGTCGTTGCGAACGTATTGTTATATCGTTGGATCACGCGCAGCGTGGTCAAACCGCTTGATATGCTCCGAAATTCGGCGGAACACATTAAGGAGGGAAATCTCCAGTTTTCTCTGGATTTACAATCCAAGGACGAAATCGGTCAGTTAAACGAGACGTTTGAGAATATGCGGAAGCGTCTGCATGAATCGATTCAACTGCGGCTTCAGGATGAAGAGAATCGGAAAGAGCTGATCTCCAATATCTCTCATGACTTGCGCACTCCCATAACGAATATTAAAGGGTATATCGAGGGCATACGAGACGGTGTTGCGGATACACCGGAGAAAATGGATAAATACGTGAACATCATTTACACCAAAACCATTGATCTGGATAAACTTGTGGATGAGTTGTTTCTCTATTCCAAGCTTGATTTAAAGCAGGTTCCGTTCATGTATGAGCATGTCGATATCATCGGTTTTATAGACGATTGCATTGATGAGCAGCGCTACGTGTTGGAGGAGAAGGACATTTTGCTGGAGTGGAAGGAACGCCCCGGTGATCCTGTCGAGGTCATTGCCGACCTGGAAAAGTTGAAGAGAACGGTGCTCAATATCATTGGGAATGCCCAAAATTTCATGGACAAGCAGCACAAAACCATATGCGTCTCCACGTACCTTTCTCCGGAATGGGTAACGGTTGAAATCCGGGATAACGGCACGGGCATCGCACCAGAAGCGATTCCTCATATATTCGAAAGATTTTATCGGGCGGAGCCATCCCGCAATTCTGCAACGGGCGGCAGCGGACTAGGGCTTGCCATTGCCAGCCAGATCATCGAGGGACACGGGGGTACCATCTGGGCGGAGAGCGAGCTGGGCGTCGGCACCAGCCTGTACTTTACCCTCAAACGAGCGAATATGAAGGAGGCACTTTAATCCATGACGGCACGTATTCTCATCATTGAAGACGAGACAACCATCGCTCAGTTGGAGCGGGATTATTTTGAGTTGAATGGATTTATGGTTGATCTATGCCATACAGGCAATGAGGGATTGAAGCTTGCCCTTCATGAGGACTACAGCCTTATCATTGTGGACCTTCAGCTGCCCGGTATGAATGGCTTTGAATTATGCAGCCACATCAGGAAGAACAAGGAGGTACCGATTCTGATCGTATCCGCCAAGAATGAAGAGATCGATAAAATCCGTGCTTTCAATCTCGGTGCCGACGATTACATTACCAAGCCGTTCAGCCCGAGCGAATTAGTCGCAAGAGCCAAAGCCCATTTGATGAGATATGTGAGGCTTATGGGCAAGCAAAGCCCAAGTCCAAGCTCAGAAATTCACATTCGCGGTTTGGTTATCGATAAATCGGCGCGAAGGGTGTTCGTACGCAATCAGGAGGTCGAGTTCACAACCCGGGAGTTTAACTTGCTGGAATTTCTGGCTAGTCATCCGAACCGGGTGTTTAGCAAAACGGAACTGTTTGAACGGATATGGGGCATGGATTCCAGCGGGGATATTGCAACCGTAACCGTCCATGTCCGTAAGCTGCGCGAAAAGATGGAGCTGGATCCATCCAATCCGCAGTACATTGAAACGGTCTGGGGGGCTGGCTACCGCTTTTCGGTTTAAATAATTTAGAAATTGTTAATAAAAGTTTTCGAAACGCTTAATCCCAGCTTTCTTGGGAGTTTAGGACTCTCCTCTATCATGGAGATATGACAATCAAGGCTCATATTTCAACGATTCAGGGAGGGTTTACCAATGAAAACATATTCTAATAAACTGGCGGCCATGATGGTGGCAGCTGCTCTGGGAACGGCTTCGCTGCCGTTACATGTTCTGCAAGTCGAGGCTGCGGGAGCTCCGCTGGCTGTCCAAGATATAGAGCAAGCCACTCAAGTATTGTCCCAGCTTCGCGTGATGCAGGGTTACCAGGATGGCTCGATGGGGATCACCAGTCCGATCACGCGGGCAGAGCTGGCGAAAATGCTAGTGCTTGCGTTTGGTCTTGAAGGCAAAGGGGAGACAGAGCCAAGCTTCACGGATGTGAATCCAAACGCGTGGTATGAGCGGTACGCATCTGAGCTGGTAGCGCAAGATATTATGCAGGCACCGGACGGACGTTTTGACCCGCGGGGAACCGTTACCCACGCCGAGCTGGTACAAATGGTGTCGAAAGCACTGAAACGAGATGCCAAGTCCGTGGATTACTGGGCAAAGCGTTTCTATTTCGAGGAAGGCCAAACCACTCGTGGTCAAGCTGCCTACTTGATCAGCATTGCCCATGAGGCGATTCCGTCAGAAAAAGCCAAAATCACCAGTGTCCGCGCACTGAATGCGATAACCCTGATCGTCACTTTTGATGCTCGATTGACCACAGACAATGAGGCGTTTGCCAAAGCCAAAGAAGATTTTAAATTGAACAATGGACTAGAACTCACCAACATGCCGCGTTTGAAGACGGGCTCCATTTCCACTTACATCGTCCCAACCTCCGTTCAAAAACCGGGTACATCGTATACGCTTACCTATAAAGGGAAAACAGCAGGTACATTTACGGGTAATAGCACGAAGTTGGACATGACAGAGGTTAGACAAGTGGCTCAGGATACGTTTGAGCTGGAGGCACTTAAAGAGAACGGCGTCGTTGACTACGGTTATGTTATTTCCGCTTATAGCGGAGGCCGCGGAGCCAATGCATTCGTATTGGATGAGAACAACAGCGCCGATGGAAAAGTCTATCAGATCATCTCGTCTGGGCAGGGCAGAGAAGTCATGATTACGCCTGCAGGCGGACAACCTATCGTGGCCAAATACGTACCATTCACCCAGTCCACGGATGGCAAACAAGAACCGAAATTCCGTTTGCCTGAAGGCCAGGCACTGACGCCGGGTGTTACCTATACCGTTACCTCGGATTGGGCACAGATTGCGAACCCGACTTTCGTTGCGAAGAGTTTCGAACCGCTGGATATCATCGGAGCCGGGGCGATCAGTGAAAGCTCTGTTTCCATTACATTATCCGATGACCCTGGAGATGAGCTGTTCTCCGGTCGGAGCATCGAATTGATTGACACAGAGGGCGGCAAGCTTATGGCAACCTATAAATATTCAAGCCGCAAAGGTGCAGTAGGCGTGTTCGATCTTAATCAGGAGGGCAAACTGAAGCCAGGAACGACTTATACGATTAAACCGGTCGGCAAATGGGCAGGCGAAACAACGGCGGTTCTGACCGTGAATTAATAAACTGTGGGAAAATGAATACCCCATATGATAAGGATGAGCTCAAGAGCTCGTTCTTTTCATATGGGGTTTATTGCATTTGATAGAAACCATTTTATCATTTGGGACATTCGGGGTTAGCAATTCATTCCACGAAATCAGAAAAAAATTCCAACTAAATTGTTATTTCTGTAGTCGAAACGTCCGGGAAGTGGGTATTAAATGTTAAACGATTGACAACCTGTATATACATGTATATGATTTCCCTATATGCAACCTGTATATACAAGATGACGAGGAGGACGAAGTTTCATGTTGAACCCAGAAACCCAGTCTCAAGATTGGTGGAGAACTTCGACGGTTTATCAAGTATATCCGAAGAGCTTCAACGATACGACCGGCCTAGGTACCGGCGATATACGCGGGCTCATGGAGAAGCTGGATTATATAAAAGGACTTGGCATCGACATTGTGTGGCTCCAGCCGGTGTATGTTTCTCCGCAAAATGATAACGGTTACGACGTAGCGGATTATTGCAGCATAGATCCTGCATACGGGACGATGGACGATTTCGATAAGCTTGTTGCCGAATTAAAAAAGCGAGACATGCATCTGATGATCGACATCGTCGTGAATCATTCATCGACCGAGCATCGATGGTTTAAAGAAGCGGTTTCCTCACGCGATAACCCGTATCGCGACTATTACATCTGGCGGGATCCGGCAGAAGACGGCGGCCCGCCGAATAACTGGCAATCCAAGTTCGGAGGGCCAGCTTGGCAGTATGACGAGGGATCAGGGCAATATTATTTGACATTGTTTGACAAAACGCAGGCAGACTTGAACTGGGAGAACGAGAAGGTACGTGCAGAGGTTGTGGATATCCTCACCTATTGGGCGGAAAAGGGAGTCAGCGGATTCCGGATGGATGTCATCAATCTCATATCGAAGGATCCCAGTTTTCCCGATGACGACGGTTCCGTGGCGCCGGGCGACGGACGCAGGTTTTATACGGACGGCCCCCGAGTGCACGAATACATTAAGGAATTGAACGAAAAAGTGTTCAAGCCTTACAATCTCGTCACGGTGGGAGAGATGTCCTCCACAACCTTGGAGCATTGCATTCGATACTCGAACCCGGAGGAGAATGAATTCTCCATGACGTTCAACTTCCACCACTTGAAGGTAGACTATCCCAACGGGCAAAAATGGGAACTCAAGCCATATGATTTTGAGGAGCTGAAAAGAGTGCTCTCCGATTGGCAAATCGGCATGCAGAAGGGCGGCGGCTGGAATGCCCTCTTCTGGAACAACCATGATCAGCCGCGAGCGCTGACCCGGTTCACCAATGATGGCGAATACCGCACGGAAAGTGCAAAGATGCTGGCCACGACGCTTCACGGGTTACAAGGCACGCCATATGTGTATCAAGGCGAAGAAATCGGCATGCCCGATCCGAAATGGAATGATATCTCCGAGTTTCGGGATATTGAATCTTTAAACATGTACACCATTCTCCAGGAGCAGGGTAAAACGCCGGAGGAGGCTGCCCACATCGTCAAAGTACGCTCGCGCGACAACTCCAGATTGCCTATGCTGTGGAATGACGGCGACCAAGCCGGATTTACGACGGGGACGCCCTGGATCAAGATCGATGAGCGGTATCCGCTGATCAATGCGCAATCCGAAGTGGAGAATCCGCAATCGATCTATCATCATTACCGGAAGCTGATTGAATTGCGAAAGAACATTCCGGTTATTACGGACGGTGAATATGTTCGCCTGGATGAAGGTCATTCCGAAATTTATGCGTATGCCAGAACGAACGAGGAGCAGACGCTTGTTGTCATTTCCAATTTTAGCGACCGCGACGTTTCGTTCGAGCTTCCGAAGACGTTGTTAGACAATCTAACCGAAAGTCAATCGGTTCAACTGTTAGTCGGCAACACAACGGAAGAACCGGACCTTACTCCAACCGTTGCACTTCGACCGTATGCATCCTATATGTGGCTTATTCATAACAACTAAATCCATAATGTCAGGAGCGTAGAGCTATGGCCATTGATCGTAAAAACGTGGAGCGCATTGTCGAGGCAGTCGGCGGAAAAGACAATATCGAAGCCGCTACGCATTGCGTAACCCGATTAAGATTTGCCCTTGTGGACGACAGCAAGGTGGACTCCCAAGCTCTTGAAGCGAACGATCTGGTGAAGGGGCAGTTCTCGTCCCAGGGACAGTTTCAGGTCGTGATCGGACCGGGTCTTGTCGACCAGGTTTATGATGAAATGATGGACATCACCGGCGGAGCCAGAGTTTCGAAGGATGAAGTGAAGAACATTGCGAGCAAGAAGCAAAATCCGCTGCAGCGGGCGATCAAAACGCTTGCGGATATATTCATTCCGATTCTGCCGGCCATCGTCATGGCAGGTTTGCTGCTTGGTATCAACAATCTGCTTACGGGACCGGGTATCTTCTATGAAGGACAATCGTTGATTCAGGTCCATCCCGAGTGGGCGGACGTAGCCTCGATTATTAATCTGATTGCAAGCACCGCCTTTACTTTCCTTCCTGTTCTGATCGGATGGTCTGCGGTAAGACAGTTCGGAGGCAACCCGCTGCTCGGGATTGTACTGGGCCTGATCCTGGTAAATCCGGATCTGCTCAGCGCTTACCAGTATGCCGATGCCAAGCTGGAGGGTACGGTTCCTGTCTGGAACCTGTTCGGTTTTGAAGTGGAGAAAATCGGTTATCAAGGCCAAGTGCTGCCGGTTCTAGTCTCGGCTTATATTTTGGCCAAAATCGAGAAGTTCCTGAACAAACGCGTCCACGACTCCATTAAGCTGCTTGTTGTGGCCCCCGTGGCCCTGTTGGTGACCGGGTTCCTCGCGTTTGTTCTGGTGGGTCCGATCACGTTTGCCATCGGCAACGTCCTCACTTCAGGACTTGTCAGCATTTTTGATTCCTTTGCCGCTCTGGGCGGCCTGATCTACGGCGGACTGTACGCGCTCCTTGTCATTACAGGGATGCATCATACCTTCCTTGCAGTGGACATTCAGCTCATCGGCAGTGAAGGCGGAACGTTCTTGTGGCCGATGCTGGCATTGTCTAATATTGCGCAAGGTGCCGCAGCGCTGGCCATGATGTTTATCATGAAGGAACAGAAGGCGAAAGGACTTGCCGTTACCTCTTCCATCTCCGCCTTCTTGGGGGTCACAGAGCCGGCCATCTTCGGGGTTAACGTTCGTCATAAATATCCGTTTATTTTCGGCATGATCGGATCCGGAATTGCCGGTGTGCTGCTGGCTGTGAACAACGTTCTGGCTTCATCGATCGGCGTGGGCGGGATTCCGGGATTCCTATCGATATTCCCTAACCAGTGGGGCGTCTTCTTCATTGGCATGGTCATTGTATTGGTTATTCCGTTCACAGGGACATTGCTGTTCGGGCGTTACCAGTTGTCCAAGCAGTCTCGACGTACAACGGAAGGGAATCCTGCTGGCTCGGATGCAGCAGAACAAGCTGTTCCAGCAGCATTGAACGGCAGTTTTCAGTCCGAGTCATTCGACTCGTCAGAATCGGCGAATAGTCCAACTACGAAAGCGGCTCAAGAAGCCGTGGTCGATATCATGGCACCGATCAAAGGGAAAGTGGTTCCCCTGTCTGAGGTGCCGGATCCTGCCTTCGCGGATAAACAGATGGGACAGGGCATTGCCATCCTCCCGTCCGAAGGAAAAGTGTATGCTCCTTTTGACGGACAAGTCGCGCATCTGATTAAGAAGAGCAAACATGCCATTATTTTGACGGATACGAACGGAGTTCAGATCCTGATTCACGTCGGTATCAACACGGTCTCCTTGAAGGGAGAGGGATTCACGGCTCACGTGGAAACAGGTGCGGAGATAAGCAAAGGGCAGCTGCTGCTTGAATTCGATATGGATCGGATTCAGGAAGCCGGTTTACCCGTCATTACGCCGGTCATTATTCCAGATGGGCAGGAACATATTCAGGAGGTTACGGAGTTTGAAGGCGAAGCGTTTTCAGGCGAAACGCGAGTGCTTCAGGTGACTCTCGGTCATGGAAGCTGACAGTTCCGATGCAGCATGTAATAGCCGCTGGAAAATGGTACAATAACTGATGGTGATAAAGGATGACGAACAACATTTATTGGACGCTATACAAAGATTATGCCGACAAAATCGAAACCGGCGCTCTGCAGCCCGGCAGCAAGCTGCCCTCGGAAAACGAGCTTGCGGCTACCTATCAAATCACTAGGGAAACGGTACGCAAGGGACTCAATTTGCTGGCTCAAAACGGTTATATTCACAAGGTAAAAGGTAAAGGTTCTTTTGTGCTGGATACAGGCAGAATGAACTTCCCGGTAACGGGGCTCATCAGTTATAAAGAGCTAGCGGAACGGTTAGGCCGGAAGAGCCGAACGATTGTATATGAGACGGAATGTGTTCCGGCCGGGGAGGGAATTGCAAGGGAGCTTCAAATTCATCCGGATCGGCTTGTATGGAGGGTCATCCGTGCAAGGGAAATCGAAGATGAGCGCATCATTCTCGATATCGATTATTTGCTTGCCGACATCGTAACGGGTCTAACGAGAGATATTACCGGCGATTCTATCTATCAATACCTGGAGCAGGAGCTCCATCTGAAAATCAGCTATTCGAAAAAAATGATCTCCGTTGAACGAGCTACTACGATGGACCAGTCCTATATGGATCTTGGAAACGATACTCATGTCGTCGTAGTCCGGGGCTACGTTCACCTGGAAGATACCACGCTTTTCCAGTATACGGAATCGAGGCATCGATTGGATAAATTTCAATTCGTTGATTTTGCAAGAAGAGAAACCAATCATGATTTTGGAGAGCAATAGAAGTGATTATGCAGCCGCGAATTCATCGCGGCTTTTTTATGTTGTCTTGACAAGCTTACCGGGGATTTGGTTAACGGGGCGATGTGCCGGAGAATAGATGGAAAGAAAGAGGAAATTTCCTTCTTGATGTTGAAGCTATCTAGTAGGGATTGTCCGATAATCAAGGTAAAGGAGTCGATAGAACATGGACTTGGGACTGACAGGAAAAGTCGTGTTAATCACCGGAGGAAGCAGAGGGATAGGCCTTGAAACCGCGGTTGCTTTTGCTTTGGAAGGTGCCAATGTTGCTATTTGTGCACGGGATGAGGCTCAGTTAAAAGCTGCGGCAGACCATATCCGACAAACAGCGGATATCGAAACGCTAACCATCGCAGCGGATGTTACGAAACCTGAGGATTGCATACGAGCGGTGAACGATACCGTGCAGCATTATGGACAGCTTGATATTCTGGTGAACAACGCCGGAGCCGCCGCAGCCAGGCCATTTGAACTGATTGACGACGAACAATGGGCATCGGATCTGGATCTCAAGCTGTTTGGCGCGATACGATTCGCGCGTGCAGCTGTCCCTCATATGGGAGAGTCCGGCGGGGGTGCGATTATTAATGTCACGACATCCTGGGCCAAAACGCCGCCGGCCTCATCCATGCCAAGCAGCGTCAGCCGCGCGGCAGGGCAAGCCATGACCAAGGCCATGAGTCACGATTTGGCGAAAGACCAGATCCGGGTAAACACCGTATGCATCGGAACGATACGCAGTGCACAGCTTGAAGCACGTTGGAAACGTGAATCACCTGAACTCACTTGGGAACAGTATGCCCGGGACCCACGCCATAACATTCCGCTCGGACGTATTGGAAACACGGAAGAAGCGGCAAAAGTTATCGTATTTATGGCATCCGATGCTGCTTCCTATGTTACAGGCACTTCCATCAATATTGACGGGGGTTCAGCTCCGTCTTTGTAAGCCGTTAGCAATTAAGAACGCGGGAGGTCTTGGATGTGAAGCATGAGGTCGTGATATCCCTCAATTATCGGCCGCCGCCGGCGCCGTGCTTATGGCATTTCGCAGTTTGGGTCTGCAGGTGGATTCCCATAGGATTGAATCCATGCGCAGGCACCCTCATGCTACATGATAGAATTCAATTTTTTCATAATTTATATTATGTAAACTATGGATCGTGTGCAGTAAGAGCCCCATTTGCCTAATGATGTTCTTCTCATAAGGATGTCGTAATTTTATATATGATTTGTCGCATAGTTGGACTAAAAAAATGAGTGAGATGTGATACCTTATATGTGGATGTCATGGCAGCTAAGTTCATATCCGGAGACCGAAGAGATGTTGTGGCAGAATTACATACATAAAAGCCCGCCTGCTCTTTAAGGCGTTATGGATAGGCAGGACTTTATATTTGAAGTGTGATTAAAAATTAATGAAAAGTGATGGTGATGATTCATGTCTAAAGTGTATCGTATCGGAATTATCGGCTGTGGCGGTATCGCAAATGGGAAGCATTTGCCGAGCTTAAGCAGATTGAACAACGTGGAGCTCGTGGCATTCTGTGATATCGTCCTTGATCGGGCAGAAGCTGCTGCTAGCAAGTACGGGATTGAGGAAACTAAAGTGTATAGCGACTATAAAGAGCTGCTGCAGGATCAAAGCATCGATATCATTCATGTTCTGACGCCTAATGACTCGCATGCCGAAATTTCCATTGCTTCCCTTGAAGCAGGTAAGCATGTCATGTGCGAGAAGCCGATGGCAAAAACGGCTGCGGATGCCAAGCGAATGATGGAGACCGCGAAGCGCACAGGCAAGAAATTGACGATCGGATACAATAACCGATTCCGTGAAGACAGTCTTTACCTGAAACAAGTATGCGAAGCCGGTGAACTCGGAAATATTTATTTTGCCAAGGCTCATGCCGTACGGAGAAGAGCGGTTCCAACTTGGGGCGTGTTTTTGGATGAGGAAAAACAAGGCGGCGGGCCGCTTATCGATATCGGTACGCATGCTCTCGATTTGACCCTCTGGATGATGGATAATTACAAACCGAAGATCGTCCTCGGTACCACTTACCATGAATTGTCTCGCAAAGAGAACGCGGCAAATGCTTGGGGACCATGGGATCCGGAAAAATTCACGGTCGAGGACTCCGCGTTTGGTATGATTGTAATGGAGAATGGCGCGACCATTATGCTGGAATCCAGCTGGGCGCTCAATACGCTGGATATCGATGAAGCCAAATGTACGCTGAGCGGTTCGGAAGGCGGAGCCGACATGAAGAACGGTCTTCGCATCAACGGCGAGAAATTCAGTCGTCTGTACACCAACGAGATCGAATTGAATTCCGGCGGAGTGGCGTTCTATGACGGGAAGAAAGAGCAGGCTCCGGATGTTGAGATGAGAAGATGGATCGAGGCGATCGATCAGGATAAGGATCCTGTCGTAACCCCGGAACAAGCTTATGTCGTATCTCGAATTTTGGAAGCTCTCTACGAATCCGCAAAACTCGGCAAAGCCGTTTACCTGGACTAAGTTTAGATTTATATGATGAATTAATCATGCAAAAAAGCCCTGAGATTCAGGGCTTTTTTTATTTCGATCATATTGAATCTAGCAAAACTGGATAGGTGATTGGGGAGGAATAGGATATAGTATAGATTAATGGGGCATAATGAGCTCATTACATCATGAAGGCAGGGTTATATGAAATGATATTTATTTATAATGATTACGGTGGAACCCACACAACCTCACTGGCATCCGCGTATCATCTAAATAAATTACCCACGCATCGGCAGCTTACTACAGAAGAGATTCTGGCGGTTGACTGTTTTAATAAACTCAATACTTCCGACATGGGCAAACTCGTTTTTCACGGGCTGGATGAGAACGGGAATCCGGTATACACACTTGGAAGAGGCTCATCCAAGGTAGTCATACCAGCTCTAAAAAATTTGAGCCTGATCCTTCAAGACAAATATCAGAACGCAGAACCGATTGTATATTCCAATACTTCGCCTACCGTTCCATTGGTCATGACGATTGGAGGATTTTTAACTAAAAGATTAAAATTGAGTTTTGTAGGCGATCCATTATTAATCGCAGGCGCGAAGCAGTGCTGCAGCAACATCCGTGAACTGGTTCTACATACCAAACAAACTGCAGCCGCGAGGTCTGGAACAGAATCCGTAATCGTTATGGAGAACAAAAATTTCTCTTCTTAGCTATGCGAATCGCTACATTCATATGAGAAGTTAGACCAATTTGCATAAGAAACTCCAAACGAATGATGACATAGGGCGTTCTTAAAGAACATGCTTACGGCGTTTGCTTAAAGCGTCGAGGGGCCTGCAATTCCCTGCATCTGAGTTTGAATGACAATTAAAAGAATGACGTCCGGGTCAATCGATTTTCTGGATGTCGTTTTTTTTGTTTGTCCGCGAAACAATTTTCCTGAAAATCAATCGATTTTCAGGTGAGCCGCGTCTTACTTTATGAGTGGACGATATGGCGGCTAATTTCCCATTACCCAAAGACAGAAGAAAGGGGGACGGTGGGGTGGAGAATACGGTAAACGAAGTCAAGTTGTCGGATTCGAAGGAGATGGAAGAAGAAGCTTTTTTCAACCATTTATCAAGCGAACAACGGAAATTATACTCCATAGCATTCAGTTATATGAGAAACGAAGCCGATGCGCTGGAAATCGTGCAGGAAGCGTCCTGCAAAGCTTGGATGAAGCGCAAAAAGTTGAAGGATGAGCAGGCGTTTGCCCCTTGGCTGATCCGGATCACGATCAACTGCTGCATGGACGAGCTCCGGCGCAAAAAACGCATATTTCCGGTGGAGGCATTGAGGGAAGAGGCTGCGCAGGAAATGCAAAGCAATGATCGGATCGATCTTGAGCAGGCAATGGATCGGATGAAGACAAAATATCGGCACGTCGTGATGCTGAAGTATTACCAGGATATGACTACGGCAGAAATTGCAAAAGTGCTCAGAAAACCGGAAGGCACGATTAAAACCTGGCTGCGTGAAGGGCTGAAGCAGCTTCGGAACTACGTCTAAGGATAGGGAGGCGAAAATACCATGCTGGACAAAGAACAGCGCGTACTTATGAAAGATTCAACCGTGTTGAATGAGAAAGCCAATTCCCTCCCGGAGTCTAAGCTTTCAACTGCGGTGCGGGGGGGAATGGAACGGGGGAGGAAACGCGAAGTGAAGCGTATGTATTCTTACGGATTGGGAGCCATGGCAGCAATGACTGCCGCAGCTCTCCTCATGTTCACGATGGACGGATCTCCATTTACGGGGAAGCAAGACCATCTTGTCCAGACCTCCAGTATCGGCAGCGTCTATAATCTGGAATCGTTCCCGACTGAAAGGATTAAGGATGGCTCGCTGAGGAGCGCGCTTGAACGAGGTCTCATACAGCCAATCAACCAGGCCATGGAGAAAAAGGGATATCGCGTGGAGATTCTGGGATCTGTATCCGACGGCCGGAAGTCCTTTGTTCTCTTTAATGTGCTTAATCATAGTGACAAAGATATCATCGTACGGGATTTCACGCTAGATTACGGAGGTTACGAAACGCCGTCAGTTGGAGCCATGATAGCCAATATGAGCGGGAGCGGACAGATTCCCCCAGGGCAGAACTCATATTATGCCTATTCCACGAATCTTTTGCCAACGGATCCTTATACGAATAAAGCAAGCATTCATATTACCTTATCCGATACGTCAGATCGAGCCTTGAACTCTAACAGTAAGAAGTACTTAACCAGCATGGATTTCTCTCTGAAACTCGAACCCAATATGTTTGAAGACAATGAACGAGCTTATTACCCGGATCGTACATTGAAGGTAGATGGACAACGGATTAACGTTCGCCAGTTGCTGTTTACGCCTCTGAACACCTATGTGGACTTGGAATATGACCACGCCAATGAGAAACAGATTTTCAAATTGCTGAATCCGGTTCTGATCGGAAAAAGCGGGGAGCATACCGAGAAGTTATATTATCCTCAAGCGATCTTAAAGGATGACGCCAAAGTTACGCTGGTTTACAAGAACAGCCAGCTGGATCAGTTGGATACGACCACATTCAAGGCGTTTGGCATCGCGGCCGTGAATAAAGACGAGATGAACATCGTTGTTGATCTGAAGAAGAAACAAATCATCGATGCACCGGACGAGCTTCTGCAAATACTCCCGTCCGATCAGGAAGCTGGCGCAGGAGAAGTATATTTTCAGCGCATTCTCGAAGGAGCTCATGCAGCTGAAAGCTTCGGGATGTGGCTGGAGGACAGCTTCACCGATGCCTCGGGGGTGAAACATAGCAGGTTATCGCCAGATAGCAGCAGTCACAGTGGACTCCTGACGTCGGTTAAAGATGATACCATAGAAGACACTACGGCCTATAATTTTGGGGAGGACGCGCTTGAGTATCCGCAACCGCTTACGATAGGAGTCAAACAATACTGGATTCCGATTAAGGATAGTCAGGCTATAGACCTGCTCAAGAAATGAAATAATTAAATGTTAAGGATACACGATTGTCCCCTCATGGCAGAAAAGAGATCATGATCTCAGTGAACTCTACATTGTGTCTATGGGGGGATATTTGTATTTGTTATGAAAGCAATCCAATGAAAGTTTACAGCTGGTTTTCTTCGGTAATAATGGGGGAATAACATCTGAGAGAGGGAGGATGTTCCCATGCGGTATCGAAGAAGAACCGGCTATTCCGTCAAAAACCGCATCAAAGATACCCTACCGGCTAACACATCGATTACAGATCCCGATGCCTTAAGCCCGGATATACAAAGCAATCTAAACCATATCAGAGCAGCCCTCGGCAACAGCACCGATATCGTGATCAGGGAAATTCCGCTGGATGAAGAGGAGATACACTATATCGCT
This sequence comes from Paenibacillus sp. p3-SID867, assembly GCF_025142895.1. Lineage (NCBI taxonomy): Bacteria > Bacillati > Bacillota > Bacilli > Caryophanales > Paenibacillaceae > Paenibacillus > Paenibacillus sp. p3-SID867. Next base: position 292,388 of record NZ_JAMBDM010000007.1, on the reverse strand, counting down.
ATCGTTTATACGGACGGCTTGGCGGATCAAAAGATCATCTCGGAATCCATCATGATGGCCGTAGCAGATATTGCGAAATCCCGGGTTAGGGATGATTCGGAACATTCGAAACCATTCGACGGGCAAAAGATATTAGAACAAATTTCCCTCGTCAATCAAGAGATTCAGTCTATTACCGATTATAAAAAGTTGTTCCATTCCTTATTGTCGGGAGACACCATTTTTCTGGTAGATGGATTGAATCGAGGCATCGCGGCAGGTACACGCGGATGGAAGGACCGTGGGGTCATGGAAACATCGGCGGAGAATGTCGTCCGTGGCCCGCGCGAGTCCTTTTCGGAGTCGCTGCGAACGAATACGGCCTTGATTCGCCGGAAAATCAAGGATCCTCAACTGTGGATGGAAACGCAACAGATCGGTCGAGTGACGCAGACGGATGTCGCAATGATGTACATTAACGGCATTGCAAACGATAAAATTGTCGGGGAAGTCCGCACCCGGCTTGGACGAATCGATGTGGACAGCATCTTGGAGAGCGGCTATATCGAGGAGTTGATTCAGGATAAGACGTTAACTCCTTTTCCTACCGTTTATAATACCGAACGTCCGGATGTGGTTGCGGCCGAGCTGCTGGAAGGGAAAATTGCGATTATCGTGGACGGGACTCCGTTTGTACTGGTTGTTCCGGCTCTCTTTGTCTCCTTCTTGCATGCTGCGGAGGATTACTACCAGCGCGCGGATATCAGCTCTTTCCTGCGCTTGCTTCGCTACCTGAGCATATTTATTTCTTTGCTTGGACCTTCCCTCTATGTTGCCATAACCACCTTTCATCACGAAATGCTGCCGACAAGGCTCCTGTTCGGACTGGCTGGGCAGCGTGAGCAGATCCCGTTTCCTGCCTTTGTCGAGGCGGTCCTTATGGAGGTTACTTTCGAGATTCTGCGGGAGGCAGGCGTGCGGCTGCCCAAAAATATCGGATCGGCGATTTCCATCGTAGGCACATTGGTGATTGGGCAAGCCGCCGTTGAAGCGGGGATCTTCTCGCCCGCCATGGTCATCGTGGTTGCGATCACGGCAATTTCCAGCTTCGTCGTTCCATCCTTTAATATGTCCATTGCTTTTCGGATGCTTCGGTTTCCGTTAATGGCCCTTGCCGGATCCTTTGGCCTGTTCGGCATCTTAGTGGGGATCATCGCTCTAATTCTCCATTTGTGCAGCCTACGCTCGTTCGGAGTCCCGTACATGTCGCCTTTCGCGCCGTTAATTCCGGAAGGGCAAAAAGATACGATATTGCGACTGCCGCATTGGATGCTGTTAAGTCGCCCCCGACTGATGAATCAGAACAACCAAAAGCGCAGAAAAAGCACGCCGCCCCAAAAATCGCGGGAATAGATTATTGCAGACCAGCGGGAAAGTGAGTGAAATGGATGAAACGGATCTTGGCGTTGATTCTCCTGCATATCGTCATCACGCTTTTTCTGAGCGGTTGCTGGAACCGCAGGGAATTGAACGATTTGGCCATAGCTGTGGCCGCTGGAGTGGACTGGGTGGACGGCCGCTACCGTTTAACTGTCCAGGTTGCCAACCCCGGGCAGCTCACCGCCAAAAGAAGTGGAGGTCCCCAAGCGCCGGCTACATTGTTTACGGCAGAAGGGGACACTATTTTTGAAGCCGCACGGAGGATGACGCAGAACAGTCCGCGAAAAATTTATTTTTCCCATTTACGGATGTTTCTGATGGATGAGGCGATGGCAAAAGAAGGGATTGCCAAAGTTCTGGACTTGCTATCCAGGGATCATGAATTTAGACCCGATTTCTACCTGGTGGTGACCAAAGGAGCAACGGCGGAGGAAACGTTAAAAATCATGACGCCCATGGAAACCATCCCCGCAAATAAACTTTACGAATCGCTGCAAATCTCCGAGAAGGTATGGTCACCCAGCATGGCCGTAACGCTGGATGAATTGATAAGTGATTTGACCAGCAGCGGCAAACATCCTGTGCTTACAGGATTGATAATAGCAGGGAATCGGGACATCGGAAAAACGAAGAAGAATGTAGAAAATATTAATACGCCAAGCCAATTGAAATATTCGGGGCTTGCCGTTTTCAAAAGGGACAAGCAGATTGGATGGTTAAACGAGAAGGATAGCAGAGGGTATCGACTTATTACGGGGCACGTGAAAAGCTCTGTCGATTTCATACCTTGCCGCCGGAACGATGGAAAGGTTATTGTGGAGACGCTTAGGTCCGAAACGAAGCTGAAGGGAAGGATGGTCCAATCCCGTCCTGAAATGGATATCCGAATTAATATGGAGGGAAATATCGGCTCAGTAGAGTGCGGCGGCTTGGATCTGTCTCAACCTGATACCGTAAGAGACCTCGAAGTCCAAATGGAAGAAAGACTAACCCAAAGCTTAGAGGCGGTTATCGCTAAAGTACAAACGGAGCATAAAGTGGACATCTTCGGCTTCGGGGAAGCTTTTCGCCGTGCGCACCCGAAGGCGTGGAAAGGGATGAAGGACGAGTGGGAAGACCGATATTTTCCGAGTCTCGAGACCCATATCCAGGTGAATTATAAAATCCGGCGTACAGGAACTACCAACGATTCATTTCTAAATGATATCAAGGAATGAGGCGATGATTTCATGCTCAACATCGCGATTATAGCGGCTTCAGCTGTGATCTTAACCTGGCTGGAGCTGCCGAGGATGCTACGGGAAAAAGAACACAGGGAAATCTGGGGGTTCGCGGTACTCATGATCATTGGCATGGGAATTAGCGTGACTCAAACGGTCATGAACGATATTCCAACTCCCTTGGCTATGATCACGGTCGTATTCAAGCCGCTCAGTGATTGGCTCACTGCCATCGGTTTGATCCAATAAGAAAAGGAGCGGGAAAGATGCCCGTAGTCAAAATTTCACTGCGTCAGGTCAGCATATTAACTGCCATGTATACGATCGGAAGCGCTATTCTTATCGTTCCTTCGGGTATGGCTTCCATTGCTAAGCAAGATGCTTGGATTGCCTGCTTGGTCGGGACCGGCCTCGGATTCATCATTTTGGTGCTGCAGCTGCAAATGTTCAAAAAATATCCGGATACGAATCTGATGCAGTTGTCCGAGAAGCTTTTTGGAAAATGGATCGGCAAGATGATAAACGTTCTCTTCCTGCTTACGTTGTTCCTAGGCGGTCCCGCTACGGTGTTACATGAAATCGGTATTTTCATGACGATTCAGATGCTGCCGGAAACCCCGATTCAGGCGATCATCTTCTTATTTGGAGCCTTGGTTGTGCTGGGGGTTCGTTTAGGCCTTGAAGTGCTGGCTCGTTCAGCGGAAATGCTCTTCCCATGGTTTCTTCTTCTGTTTGTATCCATGAGTTTATTATTATTGTCAGAGATTGAATGGGAGAATGCTATGCCGATTTTCGAATCGGGGGTTAACCCCCTATTTCCAGCCGCGGTCTCTTTCGTTAGCATTGCTTTTCTGCCGCATATCGTATTGATGATCATCTATCCGGGGGCTGTCAACCGCCCGGCCGAAGCTTACAAGGCCGTTTATATCGGCAGTCTATTTGGCGCGATGGTGCTGTTTACGATTATTGCCTTAACCATCTTGGTCCTGGGACCGGATATAACAGGAAGAAACCTATATCCAAGTTATATGCTGGCAAAAAAAATCAATATCGGCAATTTCCTTCAGCGTATTGAGGCAGTCATGGCCGTGATGTGGTTTATCACTTTGTTTTATCGGATTTCCTTGTATTTCTATGCCATAGCGATAGGCATAAGCCAAATATTTCATATTAAAAACTATCAGCCTCTGGTCGTTCCACTCGGTTGGATTCTGGCTGCGGTTTCCGTCTTCATCTATCCCAATGTTCCATACAAGTTGGTATGGGACAACAAGACTTGGATTCCGTACACGATTACGATCGGATTAATTCTCCCGCTGTTGTTGTTCGGCATGCACGGATTGCGTAAAATAGGGTCCAAAAAAACAAAAAAGTCCTCGAAACCCGCCTGAACGGTTGGAGGACAAAGTGGGTTTATTGATAATCCACAGAAATCGCAATTGAAATGGATAATGCTGGAGCTATTGTTCGATCCGTCTACTTGTAGACGGTTTTTTAAGTTGAGCCAGCAGGAAAGGGGAGATTATCTCTTATTGCACTAATAGATGAAGTCACTCTGACTTCATTAAGGAATAACGGCGATTGTGATTTATGCCAAATTCTTAGGTTTATCACCGATCAAGCCCATCAAAAACATTTGAGAATAAGCGTAGCCTTTATAAGTCTTGGATAAACACGAAGGAATCGTAAGATCCAGATCCATATAGGTAGTCAAGATCAACTGCGTGAACTCCTTCTGATTCGTCAAGGAATGCTCCTGCAATTGTTTAGCGAATTCCTTGGTGACATGATCCCTTCCTCCAAGTGCTTGCTGCAATTGGAATCCTGCCAAATATAACTCGGCAGCAGAATCTTCATCCGTCTTTCGATGCTCCGCTACATAGTTGCCAATCCAGTCGCGAACCAGAGAAGAAGGGTCCGTATTATTGCCCTTCGCTATCTCTTGAAAGCTCTCCTTAAGTTCTTTGTTTAGACGGATGTGCAGATTAGTGTCCATTGGCAAAAGCCTCCTTAACGTTGTAGATCAATTGTACTCTAAGTGACTACATATTGTAAACACAATGTATACACAACAAATACACAATGCATATACGATTCAAACAAGATAGCCTAGCGGATGCTCTCATATCCTATCAAGGTCTGATGCCGACTGAAACCCCGCGTATCTTACAGTCGTATATGATACATTGTCATCTCTGACATCGTTAACAGGAGGAGATAAACCCGTGGCCATGAAGCGCAAAGATAAACCCAGTCGTACAGGTATCCATACATATAAGCAGAAAGCGAGAAAACAACGTAAACGATCCAAAGACACCCGCTTCGATCGGTTCTGGTTTTGGATTATGGAAGCGATCGGATGGATCATCCTGCTCGGATCGCTTCTAATGTATTGGGATTCCGCCCGGCTCACGACCATTATAAACAAAGCTCAGCCGGTCCAGCAGTTGACATCCGAAACGACTGGCTATGTACGTCTCGAAGGTCAGGCAGGAGGAGAAGCGGCATATACGGATGAAGGCAAGCTTCAGGGTCGTTACGCTCTGCTCCAGAAAGAGCCATTCCGCTGGGAATGCGGCAAGGGTGGTTGCGATTACAAGCTGGATGATAACGGAAGCCACCAATCTTGGGGAAGTTCAGAGTTAAACGGAGTAACGGTTCAGGCGGAACGGATCAGGTTTTACACGGACTGGCTTCCGCTGAATGTTGCGACGGTTGATCCTAAACATGTCTCCCTGATTTACGAAGGAAATTCATCCCGACCGCTGCTGATGGAAAGTCCCAAGGGTACGGCTTACGGGTATTATGCCGTCTCCCCTGGAGATTGGGTGACGGTAATTGGCAGGGCTAGCAAAGGTCAGCTGGAAGCCTTCAACTTACCGGGGGACGATGCGAAGCAGCCTGTCCTGCTCATCGGTACGAGTGTAGAACAGATGTTGTCGGAAGAGAATGGAGTCCAGATCGTGTATTTGATCATTTCTTGTATCGTCGCATTGATGCTGCTCCCTAAGATGATCGGAAGAGCCAAGCGAATCACTCAATGGATAAAGACTAGAAGATCGAGATAGTATGAAGCCGAGGAGCATGGCTGCGGCGAAGGCCGCGGCTCTTGATCCAAGGGTGCAGACACATTTGACATGAATAAAAACGAGGAGTAAAATGAATTCGCAGCTGCTTGAACAATTGTTCAAAACGAACGTTCAAATTAAAGAATCAACTTAACGAATAATTGGAATAGCAAATACATGTAGACAGGTAATGGATGTCAAATGGTAAACGAAGAACAGGTACAGGATCAGGAAAAGGACGTAAAGCAGAAGATTTTAGACGCAGCGAAGAAGCTATTTGCCGGAAAAGGGTTTGAAGGCACCAGCGTCAGGCAAATTTGTGACGAAGCAGGCGTTGCATTAGCGCTGGTATCCTACCATTTCGGAGGAAAGGACAAGCTGCTCTATGCATTGTTCGAACCGCTTAATGAACATTTTGCTAAGCTGTCCTTCAACTTGGAGGAGCCGATCAAAGCGCTTGAAGCGTTTATCCGTGGTTTTGTTGCATACCGTTACGATAACGAAGAGCTGATTCATATCCTGCAACAGGAAATGATGATGCAAAGTCCCCGGCTCAAGATGCTTTCAAATGCCTATTATCCTTCTTGGGTACATCTAAGAGCCATACTGGAATCAGGGAAGAGCCAAGGCGTGTTTCAGTTCGAATCGATTGTGCATGCCGTCCATTTTGTAATGGGGGTCGTTATCTTTTCCAGACAGAACCCGTTCCTCGAGCCAGTGTTCAGCGATTTGCCCCCTGCGGAGGACAATGCCACGCAGGCAGCTGAGCATATCATTCGCCTTGTCTTGAACGGTTTGCATTCATCGTGAACAGCAAAGGGGATAACATCATGAGAGCTGCGAAAATATACGGAACTAAAGACATCAGGGTTGAAGAAACAGCCATTCCTCCTCTTGAAGCGGGAAAGGTACTCGTCAAAGTGGATTATGCAGGCATATGCGGAAGCGACATGCATGAATTTGTAGCAGGTACATTTCCAATCCGCACGCAGCCGGTTCTCGGACATGAATTCTCCGGTACGGTCGTTGAAGTAGGAGAAGGCGTAACCACCGTGGAGCCCGGTGATCAGGTGGCCGTTGAACCACTCATCGCTTGCGGCCATTGCTCCAATTGCCGAAGAGGGATGGCGAATCTGTGCTCGAACAGTGGCGGTTACGGTTATTCCATTTCTGGCGGGTTCGCGGAATACGCCGTAGTTAAAGAGGAGAATGCGTTCAAGCTTCCAGCTGAAATGGACGTTAAGCTAGGAGCACTCGTCGAGCCTACGGCCGTAGCGGTTCATGCGGTACGGCAAAGCACACTGCGCCTTGGCGATACGGCAGCTATCTTTGGAGCTGGTCCGATCGGTCTTTTGCTCCTGCAAGCGGTGAAAGCGGCGGGAGCAAGCGAAATAATCGTCGTTGAAGTATCCGATGACCGCCGGGAGAAGGCGCTGGAGCTAGGTGCAACCCACGTGCTTAACCCGGTTGAAGTCGATGCAGTTGCACGAATCAAGGAGCTGACGGACGGAGGAGTGGACGTAGCCTTTGATGCGGCGGGTGTGCAGGCTACATTCTTGAGCGGCGTAAGTGCGGTGAGAAAAGGCGGGGAATTCAAGGTTGTGAGCTTGTGGGAACAGCCGGTCACCTTTAGTCCGAACAGCTTTGTAAAGACCGAAGCCAAAATCACCGGTTCATACGCTTACGCAAACCTGTTCCCCGAGGTGATTCGATTACTCGCCGGAGGCATCATTGATGGGAACAAGGTCATCACAAGCCTCATACCGCTCAGTGATATTGTCGAGAAAGGCTTTGAAACATTGGCCAATGATCGAAAACAATGCAAAATTTTAGTTGATATGCACTTGTCCTAATGAATCAGCCCTACCAAGATCTTGGTAGGGCTTTTCTATATTGAACCTTACGCCGAATTTAATGAAAGATAGATATATTATCCAATCAGCCTTCAACCAATGCGCTTTATTATATATAATTAAATTCTTACATATTTCCATAAACCACTCTTAGGTTAATAAAAGCAGAGCGAGGTGAGCGTGATGGAGGATACCATCAACATTGTAGAATATGACCAAAGCTGGGCGGAAGCTTTTGAATCCGAAAAAGAAGCGCTGCTTTCGGGACTTGGTGCCGAAGCGGTAGCCATCGAGCATGTGGGGAGTACCGCGATTCCCGGGCAGGCATCCAAGCCGGTGATCGACATTTTTGTCGGCTTGACGCCGCTCCGGCCGGTCGCCTATTACGAATCTAGGTTTGATCCGGCTAGCTATACGCATATTCCAACCGGAATGCAGGGGAGATATTTATTTGCCAAGCGTACGGAAGGAAAGTGGACCCATAATGTTCACCTTATGATGTATGATGCGTTGTTCCCTACGAGAAATGAAATTTTGCTGCGAGATTATTTGCGTAGACATCCGGAGCTTGTCACGCAGTACGGCGCAGTAAAAAGGGCGGCTGCCCTAAACGCAAGTTCCATGGAAGCCTACACGAAGGAGAAAACCGCTTTTATTCAGATGGTTGTGGACGCGGCCCGAAGTGAGCTGGGCCTTCCGCTGCAGAATGTATGGGAAGATTAAAAACAGCGCGACCAGCGCTATCAAGGTATACACTGGTCGCATGAAATTTAATGGGGATATGCCGTATCAAATTCGACGCCGCACGGACCGCCATTCGGATTGATGTCGAGATTGACTTCCGTGCCGTCCTCCCGGAATAATGGCCGATAGAAAGCACCGATCTTGACAGCCGAGGCGTTGGCGTAGTGGCAGATGAAGGCTCGGCGAAAACGGTTGGATTTGTTACGGTAGGAGCCGTGGATCAGGTTGCCGTTAAAGAACAGGACATCGCCTTTGTCCATGATCGCCGGGAGGGCCTTGCTGTCCTTGGGCGGCTTTACGAAATGGGTGGTGAACGACTCGTTCGAATCGGCTTCCTCCGGGCACACCAGAGCATAATCACTTGTTTTCGGAACGACGAGCAACCCGCCGTTCTCTTCATTAGACGCATCGATTGCGGTCCACGCCGCGATACAGTTACCCGGCTCGACCTGCAGGTAAAAGTTGTCCTGGTGCAGCGCTTGTCCGCGGGAACCCGGGGGTTTGTAATAGAACATGCTTTGAGCCGCGAGTGCCGGCTCCCCATACAAATCGGCCAGTACATCCATAACAGGCTTGTGCAGCATATATTTCTTCGCGGTCGGATTAATGCGGTGCGGATGCATCACACGGGGATAACGCTTCAGCGGTTCGACAATTTCCTCATCCAACACCGGCTCAAAGTGGCCAGGAACGGTGGTATGACTGATCTCCTCAAACGTTGCTTCGATTTCCGACACCTCCTCCTGGCGGAAGAGCCCTTTTACGATTAAATAACCTTCCGTTTCGAACAATTGTAACTGTTCTTGAGTCAATACTCTTGGCTGTTTTTGCATGGGAATGCCTCCTGTACGTTTATTGTTTTTCCTATTGACAATAGAATATCGCCTGCTTAACTTGAGAGGAAGTCAGTATTCTGCTTATTAATACCGGGATTCTGCTATTCTGTTATTACAGGTACAAAAGGAGGAGAGATTCATGCGAACGCCGGCGGGCAGGCACGTGAAACCCTTAGAAAGTACCGGCACCATATTCGGCGACCATTTCGACCAAGACGATGCTTATCGCTTACGTCGCCCTCATGGCATGAAGGACTGGCTGCTTGTTTATACGCTGCATGGAGAGGGTTATGTCCGGACGCCTGCCGGAGAGAAACGCTGCGGGCCTGGACAGCTTGGCCTACTGCGCGCCAATATCGCGCATGAATACGGAACTGTGCAGGGGAAACGCTGGAATTTCCTGTGGATTCATTATCCCGGACTTCCAGAAAACAGGATGCTGCGACATGAGGAGTTTCTGGTCGAAACGCTGCCCGATGAACGTGTCCGTGGGCGAGTCGAGCAAACATTTCGGAATGTACTTCAAGATTCGCTGGATCGTTTGGATCTATGGGAGGCACTGTGTGAGAATTCGGTGCGTGAAATTTTGCTCTTGCTTGCGCAGCGGATGAACAAAAGACTCGATCCCAGAGTCGAGCAGACCCTTGGCTTGCTGTCCCGATCGTTAAAAGAAGATATTCGAATTGATGCGATATCGCGAGAGGTCGGAATATCGGGGTCAAGGCTGGCCCACTTGTTCAAGCAAGAAACGGGGTACACCATTGTAGAGCATCTGAATCAAATGAGGATTCGCCATGCCGCCTTATTGATGACCCATTCCGGCCGTACGGCGAACGAAGCCGCGCAGGATGTAGGGTTTAACAGTTACAATCATTTTGCCGATCAGTTTCGCAAACAATACGGGGTTTCGCCGAGGCAGTACCGCCAGGCGTGCAAGCCTACATGAAGGCTGCCAGGCTTACGTTATCCATGAATCGTACAAATAGAGCTGCCTGCAAGAGCGCTGTGTAGAATCACGCTGTACAACCTCCATGATGAGATGTTAACTTATAAGGATGTCCCTAATATAGAAAGAAGGTATTAAGTTGGCACGATCCTTATATGTTTCACTCATCCTCCTAAGTCTCATATGGGGAGGTTCGTTCTTTTTCGTCAAAAATTTGCTGCACGATTTCGGCCCGTGGGGGATCGCCTTTCTGCGATCAACCTTTGGATTTCTCTTCATCACAGTCGTTATGCTCATCATGCGAAAGCCGTTTGCCCTGCGGCAAATCCGCTGGCTGCCCACCATCGTGATCGCGATGATCAATATGGCCCTGCCATGGACCTTAATCGGGTTTAGTGAGACCAGGCTGGCCAGCAGCATGGCTTCGGTATTGAATGCAACGACGCCGATCTGGACCATGATCGTCGGGTTGCTGTTCTTCGGCTCTGTGTTTAGGCGGATTCAATGGATGGGCATGGGCGTCGCGCTTGTCGGACTGATCATTCTGCTCGGCATTCGACCCGGATCATTTATTACCGTCGATTTCATTGGGTTTGCGACGATGATAGGTGCTACTTTATGTTATGCCGTTGGTTCGCAGTTATCCAAACGTTTATTGGGCGGACTGAGTATGTATCAGTTAACGTTCGCAACATTGCTTGGGGCAATGGCAGGGAGTGGAGTAATCGCTCTTACAACGGAAAAGGTTGAACTTGCCAAGATCGCGGAGCCTGCCAATATAGGTTCTCTTGTTGGCCTGGGCATCTTTGGCTCTGGTGTAGCATATATTCTGTTCAATTATATGGTCTTGAAAGGGAGCCCCGAGTTCGCGACATCCGTCACTTATCTCGTTCCTGCAACGGCGATGATCTGGGGATATACACTGCTGGATGAACCGATTGGATGGAGCCTGATCCTCGGCCTAATTCTCATTTTATCCGGGGTGTTTATCACCAATCGTGGCGGACGAACACAAAAAGAAAGAGTTGCTGCTGTACCTAAGTAACATTCAATAAGACCAAGAAGGACTGCTAAAGAGGCAGTCTTTTATTTTTTTATCCCCGCGTTGTACCTTAACTGAAGCATTCAAGTAATTAAGGGAATTTCGATATAAACGAAAATGAAGAATTTCCTAAAGAGCTTCCTAAAGAAGGAAGGATGCCGCGTGTGATACGAATTTATACTTTGCTCCGGGCCGCTTAAATTGCGGCTTTTTTCTTGTTAACCTTCGGGTTTAGTTATTTATCTATTGGGTTCTAAGCTTGAAATTTTCGATGAAGATTTTGCGATTATTCTACCACTTTTGCAAAATCCACTTTGACCGATAACGAGATAAATGTAAGAAAACAAAATAAATATCGATTGACACCACCTTGCTATTTGCCTAATATACGGGCCAGACGACCCGGGTCCAAGTTCTGGATTCTACTTACAAGGGCTTGTCAATGCATTGAAAAAGGAGGATCCGTACACAAAAACCGAGACCAAGGCCCGTTCGATACCCGCATGCATGCGCAGTGGTCTTTCGGGAAGACAACGATTGATTCCAAGGAGGTTATTTATGAGATTTAGAAAAGGTGGCAGGTACCAGGTCTTGATGCTTGCAATTTGTTTTATATTGGCATGCTCGGGAGGCAGCGGTGTCGCAGCTGCTTCCGGGGAGAGCAGGCTGGCTCAAAAAACATATGGAACACCGGAAGAAATTCTGGTCCCTAACAACTATACGGTGGCCGTGTTCAACGGTACCACTGGCAAGGAAGAGGGCCGCAACGTGCTTTACGCGACCAGTAAAGGAAAACCGGGGCATCTTAATGTCATTGATCTGGAGGATTATAAACTGCTGCGGAGCATTCCGATCGGACCCTCCGAAAGCTCATGGGCACATACGACGGCACCGGACGGAACATTGTTCCTTGCGGCTGACGGTGGCGGGGCAAGGCTGTGGAGTTACTCACCGGTTACTCATGTCCCTGTGCAAGTGGCACAGTTCGACGGCCAGTCGGTTCCGAACAGCATTACCACGGATGAACAGGGCCGCGTGTATGTCGGAACCTATCCCGGCGGCAAAGTGTATCAGTATGACCCGGCTACCAAGCAAACCAAAGATTATGGCCGCGTCATCGGGCTGCTTGACCAGGAATATGTACGCTCCATTGCTTATCAGGGCGGCAATATATATGCAGGTACCGCGCATAAGCAGATCGTACGCGTGAATCTAGCCACAGGTGAGAAAACAAATATTGCTGCTTCCCTGCCGGTTAAAGAAGACACCGTATATGACCTGAGCACGATTGATAACCGTTATTTGTTTGCCCGATATACGGACGGAAGCGGCATTCCTGGAGAGGCGTTTATCTACGATACGCAGACGGAAAGCTGGCTGGATGTTGTGCTGGAGAACGTAACGGGGCTGCACGCAACGGACTCGCTTGACGGAAAACTGTATTATATGTCCGACAAGAAGCTGAAAACGTTTAATCTTGCCACGCATGAGGTCGAGTTAACCGGAATGGAGTACAACAGCGGATTTCGGGGAGTAGATTGGGTTGAATTTCCCCATAATCCGGAATACCCGGGCAAAAATCTGGTGACCGTCCGTTATGACGGCGGCGTTACAATCATGAATATCGAAACGAAGCAAGTGCACCTGTTGCCGCCGGTCATTCCAGGTCTGCCCGGGGTTGTCAACCGGTTGAAAAGCGTATCCCATACGGAGCTGATCACCACCGGCTCGCAGGCGCGATCCTCGCTCGTCGATCTGACGGATAACATCGCAACGCCGTTCAGCATCGGCCAGGCGGATAGCGTTCATGCCGTGGGCAATAAAGTCTATATGGGCGTGTATCCGGAGGGCGGACTGTACGAGTTCGATTTATCGACGGAGCCTGGAATGAACAATCCGATGCGACTGGCCGTACTGGGCAACGATCAGGAGAGGCTGGTGGATATCTCCAGTTCCAAAGGCAAGCTCTACATTTCGACGATATCTGGCTACGGCACATTGGGCGGCTCATTGACCGTTTATGATACCGTCACCGGAGAAATCAACTTGCATCGCAATGTCGTCCAGAATCAGAGCGTGCTCAGCACGACGGTTCATGACGGCAAGGTGTTCGGCTCCACCACGATTCGAGGCGGACTGGGTTCTGAGCCGACGGAAGCGGAAGCGAAGATTTTTGTCTGGGATGAGGAGACACAGCAAAAAATAGCAGAGTTTCCGCTCCGGGTTCCCGGTCTGGATAAGCCGATATTCATCGGCGATCTTTCCTCCGGTCCGGACGGTTTGATCTGGGGGGCTTCCTATGAGTATATTTTTGCGATCGATCCCGATACGTATCAAGTTGTGAAGAGCAAAAAAGTGTATCCAAGCTTAAACTTCAGCCAATGGGCTCACCACCCGCTGCGTTGGTCGGAGGATGGACTGCTCTATGTGCTGTTTAACAACAAACTGACGGTCATAGACCCTGAAACGCTGGAACATCGGACATTGGCCGACACCTCCAGATTCGATTTGCATGCTGACGGGAACCTGTACTTCACAGATATGCAAACCAATACGATCCTATATCGGATGGAAGTTGACGGAGAGGTTATTGAAGAACCGCCGCATACGGCTGTTCCGGTTACCAATCCGGGCTTTGAAGAGGAATTAAAGGGATGGAGTCCATTATTCGCTCCAGGCAACGGGTATCGCTATGATCGCAGCAGGGAACGCAGTTTCACGGGAACACACAGCTTGAAGATTACGGACACGCTGAGAACGGCATCCGTTGCCGTTCAGAGTGATCCGATTCCCATCATTCCGGGAGAGGAATATACGGCAGGCATGAATCTTTATATTGAATCCGGTCAGCCTGGCTTTATGTTCCGTTTCTTTGATAGCAATAACGCGACCATCTCCACCTTGGAAACCCATTTGGATGAATCGCGATTGGCACAATGGCAGAAAGTGACGCTAAGAGGGAAGGCTCCGTCTAATGCAGCTTACGCGAAACTGATTGCGGTAACTTCCAGATACAATGTGGCAACGGCCTATTATGACGATTTCTTTGTAACGGTAAAAGACAGTGTGCCGCCTGTCTCCACGGTTAGTCTATCGCCTTCTCCCAACGAGAACGGCTGGGTGAAATCCGATGTGTCCTTGTCCATTTCTGCCGACCGCGCGTACTCCATTGCACACGCTGCGGAAGGGGCACAGCCGATAGAGAAGACTACAACAAAAGGGAATACGGCCCAGCTTGAAATCACGAAGGAAGGCGTCACGACGGTCACCTATTCCGCCACTAACTTCTCAGGCGTGACTGAGGTTCCGGGGACGCTGAAGGTGCAGATCGACAAGACGGCACCTGTCGTTGAATTCACCGGTGAGCGTACGTACACAGTAACCGACTCTGTATACGTTTCGTGCAGTGCCGTCGACAGTCTGTCCGGGTTAGCTGACAATCCTTGTTCTCATGCACTAATTGAACGTCCTGCCTATTTCTTCGAGCCGGGATCCCACGATATCTCGGTCACGGCAATCGATTTGGCGGGAAATAAAACGGAAGCGGTCTTTCGTTTCGAGGTGATTGTAACGTACGATAGCTTGTCCGAGCTTGCAGCGCATTTCGCCGCGAGCGATCCAGGACTCGCACGATCGCTCTCAAGTAAACTCCTCCAAGCGAAAGAGGCCGACAATAGAGGTAACACCTCTGCCAAGGAAGGCATGCTGAACGCTTTTTCCAATCAAATTAGCGCACAATCCGGCAAAATATTGACGGGTGAACAAGCAGAAATACTTACCAAACTGGCAGGTTACCTGTAAGCAAACGAAAGCTTTAGCCATTTTAATAGCACGACACTTTTCTTCTATATCAATGTCCATATTGTAGGAACAGCCGCGTGAATTACGCGGCTGTTTTTGTTGTCCACCACATGTATGGAATGGATTGTTTCTCATCATTAAGAATGGCTGTACCGTCGAAATTTGTCATAACAAAAGTGCAATTTATACTTCTAAAGTAGCAATTTTTCGATGTCATATTGACTGGAAATTGAATGCTAACTAGAATGTGTTATAACAAATAATCAATACATTCAAAATTGTCAATACAAGTAAGTACGAGCAGGAGGTGGTGCATTGCCAACGGAAGCCGATATTAGTCGTCCACCGTGGCTAATATTCACTTACGCAATTTGATCGAGAAAAAGGAGGTCATGACAAAGCATGGACGCCCGATTAAACTCGGCATCCCCACAGCCCGCTCCAAAGTCCAACAAATGGACGCATGTTAAAAGGCAGCTTAAGCGAAATATCGGGTTGTATATCATTATCTCGCCGGCGGTGCTTTATTTTTTGATCTGGCATTATTGGCCGATGTACGGCGTTCAGATCGCCTTCAAGGATTTTATGCCTGGCCTTGGCATTTGGAACAGTCCATGGGTCGGGTTCGAGCACTTCGAGCGGTTATTTGACGCTTATTATTTTTGGACGATTCTGAAGAATACGATCGGGATCAGTTTATACGGTCTGTTGGTTGGCATTCCCGCTCCGATCCTGCTTGCGCTTTTGTTCAACGAGATTCGAAATCGTAAATTCCGCTCATTCGCCCAAAGCATCTCCTACGCACCGCACTTCATTTCGGTTGTGGTCGCGGTCGGTATTCTGTTCTTCTTTATCTCGCCGACGAATGGCGTCTTCAACTCCATCCTTGTTTCCTTGGGGAGGGAACCGGTCGATTATTTGGCAGAGCCATCGAAATTCTGGCATCTGTACGTCTGGTCGGGCGTATGGCAAGGAGTTGGCTGGTCTTCGCTCATCTACAGCGCTGCCATCTCGGGCATCTCGCCTGACCTGTACGAGGCGGCTTATATGGACGGGGCCAGCAAATTTCGGCGAATTTGGCATATAACGATTCCCGGTATCGTTCCGACCATCGTGATCCTGTCCATCTTGAGCGCCGGCGGCATCATGAGTGTCGGCTTCGAGAAAATTCTGTTGATGCAAAACGCGATGAACCTGGAAACCTCCGAGGTGATCTCCACTTACATGTACAAGAGCGGACTGCTTAACACCCAATACAGCTTTTCGGCGGCAGTCGGCCTGTTCAACAATGTGATCAATTTTATCATCCTGATTATCGTCAATGCGGTTGCACGCAAAGCGGGGGAGACCAGCTTATGGTAGAAGTCGTCGATGCAGGATTAAGGAGGGAATGTAAGAAGTGCTGCTGAATATCAAACGAACGCCTGGAGAAAAGCTGGCCGATATCATCATTCTAGTGCTGTCCATTCTGGTAATCATCGTCATTTTGTACCCGCTTCTCTTTGTTTTGTTTGCTTCATTTTCCGATCCGCGCCAAATTTGGGACAAGCCGCTGCTGCTGTTCCCGGCAGGCTTCAATCTTGACAGTTATGCCAAAGTGTTCGAGAACAGCGAGATCTGGAGAGGGTATGCCAATACGCTTCTGTACGCATTCATAGGGACGGCGATCAATATTATGATGACGGTATTTGGCGCTTATCCGCTCTCCAGAAAGCGTTTTTACGGCAAGGGACTGTTTACGCTGCTGTTTGCTTTCACCATGTTTTTCGGCGGTGGACTGATCCCTCTTTATTTGGTAAACAAGGAGCTCGGACTTCTGAATACGATGTGGGCCTTGGTACTGCCTGGTGCGATCAGCGCCTACAACATGATTATAATGCGAACCTACTTCCAGACCCGGATTCCGGTGGAGCTCGAAGAGAGCGCCTACGTCGACGGCTGCAATGATTTTCATATGCTGTATCGAATTGTGCTGCCTTTGTCGATGCCGATCATTGCCGTAATGATCCTGTTTTACGGGGTCGGCCATTGGAACTCTTATTTTGACGCTATGATTTATTTGACGGATCGAAATAAATTCCCGCTGCAGCTGATTTTAAGAGAAATACTGGTTCAGAACGACTTCAAGGAAATGGCCGGAATATCGGTCGGTGCCGAATATGCGGATCAGATGATGGTCAAGGAAGGCTTAAAATATGCGATCGTCGTATTATCCGCGCTGCCGCTGCTCCTGTTGTATCCGCTGTTGTCGCGTTTCTTTGAGAAAGGCATCATGGTGGGAGCTATCAAAGGGTAAGCCGATATAGAGGGCGGTCATTACCGCTTGGAACTCATAATCATGAAAAGAGGGGATATGGATATGAGAAAAGGAATGAAACTTCTGCTTGCCTTAACGATGTCATTTTCGTTGACGCTTTCCGCCTGCGGCGGTTCAGGGGGTAAGGCGGAACCGGAACCGGCCGGAACGGATGGAGATCCCGGGAACATCAAGCTAAGGATTGTCAAGCGCGGGTATACCGATGTGCATCCTCCGGCCGATCAATTATGGATGTGGCAAAAATACGAAGAAATGTCCGGCATTCAAGTCGAATTTGAGGAGCTGGCGGGTTCCGCCGTCAACGAACGAAAAAATGTCATGCTCGGCTCCAACGACCTGCCGGATGCATTCTATCGCATTGCTTTCGGCACCGATGAGCTGATGAAATACGGCAAACAAGGTTTATTTGTTCCGCTCGAGGAGCTGATTGAGCAGCATGCTCCGAATTTGAACAAACTCCTGAAGGACAATCCGGACATTAAGGGAGCCATCACGATGTCGGACGGGCATATTTATGCCCTGCCTTACGTCGATTTCTCTAAAGCGTTCAATTCCGTTCGCCTGTATATCAATAAGGATTGGCTGGATGAAGCGGGGCTTGAAGTGCCCAAGACGACCGAGGAGTTCCGACAAGCGCTCATGAAGGTTCGGGAGAAGGACAGCTCCCGTCTCGGGTGGGTGCTTGAATCGCAGTATTGGACTTTCCTGGAGAGTTTCCTGGCTGGCAGCTTCGGCATGGGGGAAGGTGGTGCCAAGGCATTCGGTCAATATCTATATAAGGACGCGGACGGACAGGTCAAGACAACGTTTAATGATCCGAAGTACAGAGAGCTGCTCCGTTACATGAGCGATCTGTACAAGGACGGGTCACTGGGCCAGCAAAATTTTACGACAGGCTATGATTATGCGAAGTGGTCTACGGACGGCTCCAACAATCTGATCGGTTCGTTTGTATGGGAAGGACCGGGATATATCGGTAAGGATGCAGCCGAGAACTATGTAGGCATTCATGCCCTCGAGGGGCCGAACGGGGATAAAGTCGCCGGGGTGCTGGGGCCGCCTGCCAAAGGGATTTTCGGTTTCGTTATCACCAACAAAAACAAATATCCGGTTGAAACCATCAAGTGGATCGATTATTTCTATGGGGAGGAAGGGATTAACTTTGCCACCTTTGGACTTGAGGGCGAAACCTATGATATGGTTGACGGCAAACCGAAATACAAGGACGAGATTCTAAATTACAAGGGCGGCGTGCAGCTGGGCGCTTTCCAATATGTTGATAATGTGTATGGTGCTTATTATCCATATGTTGAGCCAGACGACGATTTGCGGATGGCGGCGCGTGGGACGACGGTAGCCGCCGAGATTAAGGCGGATCCGGCTGAGCTGGATCAGTTGGCGCCCAAAGAGCTTTGGCCAGATTTTGTTCCTACGGATGAGGAAGCCAATCAAACGAGCGCGATCCTGACCGATATTAATAAATACATTGAGGAGATGCGTGTGAAGTTTGTGACGGGGAAAGCCAGCCTGGACACGGACTGGGATAACTACGTAAAGACTCTGGACAAAATGGGAGCCCAGAGCTACTTGGATATCAAACGAGCGCAGTATGAACGTTATACAAATGTAAAGTAATCGAAATGACTCGAAGTAGGAAGATAGGAGCGGTTTACATGCCAATGATGCAAACGCTATAATTTTAGTACGACAAGATTTACACTGGAAAATAGATATAGATGGGATGAGAACCAAGTTGACCAAAGACAATAAACCACCGCTGTATCGCGTGATGATGGATGAGCTGAAATCGCAAATTTCTTCAGGCCACTATGCTCCTGAAGCCCAGCTTCCTACGGAGGCCGAGCTAAGCTCCACCTTCGGCGTGAGCCGTATTACAACAAGAAGAGCGCTTGAGGAGCTGGAGCGGG
Organism: Paenibacillus sp. p3-SID867; assembly: GCF_025142895.1. Lineage (NCBI taxonomy): Bacteria > Bacillati > Bacillota > Bacilli > Caryophanales > Paenibacillaceae > Paenibacillus > Paenibacillus sp. p3-SID867. The sequence goes on along the minus strand of NZ_JAMBDM010000007.1, from coordinate 273,214 downwards.
ACGGGTTTATCTACCGTGTCAAGGGAAGCGGCAGCTTTGTTAAACCCCGGCAACGTGGCCAGGAGCAGCGGTCGGTTGGAATGGATAAAATGATATCGCTGATCCTGCCTTCCGAAGACGATCGCGGCACGATGGGATATATTCGCGGAGCTTCGGACTGGCTCAACGCGAACGGTTACTATTTGAGCATTCACCAAAGCGACTACGATTCCCAGAAAGAACGCGATCTGCTGGAAATGCTGATCCGAAAGGGCATTGCGGCCATTATATTGTATCCGCGGAACGATCAGACGAACTACGACATTCTGCATCGACTTTGCCTTGAAGATTATCCGATCGTGACGATCGATAAATATTTTGACAGTCTGCCGCTAGGGGCGGTGGTTTCTGACAATTTCAGTGGATCCTATCAAGCCGTATCCAGGCTGATTGAGCTCGGTCATCGAAAGATCGCGTTTCTTACAGCAGTCAGCATTGAATCAACCTCTTCGGTGCGCAACCGGTATTTCGGATACTGCCAAGCGCTGAAGGACCATGGACTTCCCGTTGATAGCCGTTATATCAGGCTAAATATGAAGGATTATCGGGAGAAGGTTGGCTTTGAACGATTTTATAATGAGCTGCTGGACTCTTACCGGACGGAAGGGGTAACGGCTGTTCAGACGGAGAATGATCTGATCGCCGCCAACCTGTTGAACCGCTGTTTGGAACGAGGGATCCGTATTCCGGAGGATATTTCGATCATAGGTTTTGATAATAATCCTGTCACAGAGCATGTCATAATTCCGCTGACCACCGTTGAGCAGAATTTTTACGAGATTGGACGCCAAGCTGCCGAACATGTTGTAAACTGGCTCGAGAGAGGGAAACAGACACCGGACCGGACACTGATCCCCGTCAAGCTGGTGGAGCGTGATACAACCGCAGCTGCTCCTAGAGGGAAAGTCACGGAGTAGATAGGATATGAAAGGATGATATGAAGGCTGATTGCCGGGAAGGGCTTCTTACCTGCTGCAATCAGCCTTTTTATAGGTATGTAAAAGTTGAGTATAAAAATTCTCTACTTACTCAATCACTCCGCAAGGATGGTACATTATTTAGAGGCACGGAGGAGGTGAATAACATGTGTACCATTCATATGCTGGTGGGGATACCCGGCAGCGGAAAAAGCTATTATGCCAAACAATTATGCAAAAGCGAGCGGGCCGTCATCGTTGCGACGGACTCGATCCGTGAAAGACTGTTCGGCAGCGAATCCAAACAGAAAAATACGTATCTGGTATTTGATGCAGCTTTCGCCGAGATCGAACAGGCGCTTGCGTCCGGACGAAATGTCGTTTTTGATGCCACCAATGTCAGCCGGGAGCGGAGACAGAAGTTCCTGAAGCGATTTGGCGATCGATCGGTGGAATGCCATATCTGCACAACCCCTTATGAAGTGGCTCTGGAAAGAGTCAAGGGACGCAAACGCCGGCTCGACGAGAAGATCATGACAAAATATGCCAAGAACCTTGAATTTCCTGTCATGAGAGAAGGATTCAGTGATCTGCATCTCGTTCATGAGCAGAGCGAAACGCAGCTTACAAGAGAAGAACTGGAGGTGCTGTTAACACGCAGACCGGGTCATGATGAGTTATTTCTCTACTTGTCTCAATCTCCCTATTTCAATGTGATGCTGGGATATGATCAGGAGAATCCGCATCATTCCAAAACATTGTCGGAGCACACGTATGCCGTGCTGGAATATATCAATGCTTTCTATGAAGGCGAGCATCTGCTGGCTATGCAGTTAGCAGCACTGTTTCATGACGCGGGCAAGCCGTTTTGCAAAGTATGGAAGCAAGCAAGAGGGTACTATTCCTATTATGGGCACGAGCACGTATCGGCAAGCATAACCTGCCATACATTGCAGGACCTTGGATATGATGATGCATTCATTCAGCACGTCGTTCAACGTGTGAGCTTTCATATGGAAATTTTGCATGGAGGGGATGCAGGGGCATCCAAAATCTATCATTTGTTAGGCGAAGATATGCTGGCAGAGCTGTATTTCTTCGCGGAAGCCGATACCTTCGGCAAATAAGGAGGTGAACAACGATGAAAATAAAGTATCCCAAAACGATGCATTTGCCTTGGTCCAGAGGATATACGGATGACGATAAGATTTTACGAAACACGGACCATTTTACGGGACAGGAGGTCGTCATTACCGAGAAAATGGACGGGGAGAACACCACGATGTACCCCGGTTTCATTCATGCTAGATCGCTGGACAGCAAGGATCATCCTTCCCGTCATTATGTGAAGACGCTGCATGGGGGCATCAAGTATTTGATTCCGGAGGGTTATCGTCTCTGTGGGGAAAACGTATATGCCAAGCATTCGCTTTTGTACTCGGCGCTGCCGTCCTACTTCATGCTGTTCTCCGTGTGGAATGAGTTGAATGTGTGCCTGTCATGGGATGAGACGGAGGAATGGGCGCAACATTTGGGGCTGGTTACGGTTCCTGTCTTGTACCGGGGCATCTGGGACGAGGATGTTGCCAAGGCTTGTTATACGAAGCAGTCAGACTGCGGCGGGGAGCAGGAAGGTTATGTGGTTCGGCTGGCTTCCGTATTTGCATATGACGACTTTAAGGGCAGCGTTGCCAAGTTCGTTCGCAAGAATCACGTACAAACCGATGAGCATTGGCTAAGCAAACCGATCGAACCGAATCGTTTGGCTGCTGCGGAATAGACGATGGGTGATTGTAATAAACACTAAGTTTTAGAAAATGAGGTGCTGATCATGTAATTCCAGATTGCTTTTTATATGAGATAATGTAAATAGATAAAGACAGGAGCTGCCGCTTAAATCGGGGCTTTTTTTATTGTTGTTTGTACATAGGGTTACCACATTTTGTTAGTTCAAGTATAATGAACCTATACATATGGATCAGAATTCAGACCCTCATTATTTCATGATAGGAGAAAAGATGAATATGAAGATGTTTCGAGTTTCTGCTCCTTCAGGGATCAGATTGATGATTTCGATGTTGATTTTAATCGCTATTCTTCTTGGTAATATAATAAGAGGCCATGAAGAAAGGGACTTCTTTTATTATGCCTGCATGGTGTGGTTAGTTTTTTGTTTCGCCGTATTCCTAATCTCCGTATATCGAACCTATCTGATGAAACCAGGCGTGTTGGAAATGACCCAAGACGGAATCGTCATAAACGGTACAGTCATTAACGTTGAAGCTGTGAAATGTTTGCTGATCAACCATGACAGGAAACCGGTGGTCGGGATCAAGCTGAAAGGGCGTGCAATCGTCCCTCTAAAGTTATGTTTTACGTTTGCGGAGGAGCAGACGGAGGGAATCAGGCAGCTGGAGTTTTGGGCACGCGAAAGACGTGTGAAGGTTTCTAAAGGTTTTTTTATGAGATGGCTGTAGAAAGCACTTACTTATTATTCCACCTAAAGGAGGATGATAATGGAGGGGTTATACTCATTTATTATCCTTGTTATTTGTGTTGGTCAATGGGTCTTAAGGAAGATCATCGACGTAGGCGAGGAAGAGATGCGTGACACACCGGTGCATAAATGGTATCTTCTGGGCTCATGGGCTTTATTAATTCCGATACTCATCCTTATATGGACGATGGATAGGAGCAGACCCTATCCCATATGGCCATTCTTATTATGCGTAATCTTCTGCTTTCGCGGATATATGGAGTGGAAATACATACGCGAAAGCGGGCACCATCAAGTTTCAATCCTATTGGCTGCAGTTTCACTTTTCTTCACAGGTTTGATGATATTAATTCTATTATTAAAATATTAAAAAAAAGCAATCAAAAAGAAATGTCCCGGAGATGGGTCAACTATAATGTAAACATGTATTTAGACATGGATTTCATTATGGGGAGAGGCAAACATGAATAATATGTTCAATCATTTAGATATGACTCAAATATTAAACCGAATCGACACATTAAACGCTCAATCACAACCGTTATGGGGAAAAATGGATGCTGCCCAAATGCTGTCTCACTGCTCCGCGTTCCAAGACATCGCCATGGGCATCACAAACCCGCCAAGAGGCTGGTTAGGCAGGTTGGTAGGGAATCTCGCGAAGCCTGTGTTTTATAATGAAAAACCGTTACCCCGCAATATGTCTACGATCCCGGATATTTTGATTACGGATCCAAGAGAATTTGAAACGGAAAGAGAACAATTGAAAGAAAAAATTATAGCATTCCAAAAGAACGGACCTGAGAGATGTACCACGCATCCTCATGCATTCTTCGGTAAATTGACTCCGGAGCAATGGGGGAGGGGATTATACAAGCATCTGGACCATCACTTGAAACAGTTTGGTGTTTAAGGCTCAGGAAACCTGTGCAGTATTGATGCGAATATCCCTCCGTAGAGCCAGCATACAACGTACGTTGACTCTACGAGGCAGGAGGGTTTGCAGCAGATTATCTATTGTTCTTTATAACCAATCCGCGTATTTCTCCATTGTAAACTCGCCTTCCAGCTCCAGCCGGATATCCGGCATACTGCCGTCATAATAGTTGACGTCCATCGTTGTTCCCGTCCAATATACGTAAAATACACCATTTCCTCGATATTCAATGCGTCCCCGGTTATTATTCACTTCTTGGTGTTCAAAATAATACAACCTTGCATCCAGGCTTCTGGAGTTCTCGTTGTAACCCTGGGTTATCGTAAATTCCAGCGGTGCAAACTCATCGAGTTTTAACGTATCCAGATAAATCGTAAGCTCCGCGTCCGGATTGTTCAGTAATTCATCCGAGTCCGGTAAAGACTGGAGCGGCTCAGGTTCCGTCTCCGTCTCGAACCAGAGCATGATTTGCGGCCGTTCATAGGCTTGGCTGCGGGTTGCATAGGCTTTGGATTCGGCCAAAGCGTGTTTTTCGGTTCCGTTATACCGGATTAAAGTTAAAGTTCCTGTCATGCAAATCTCCTTATCCATCTCTCCTTAGTATTCTTGAAGCGATAAATATTCCAGCAGGGCATCCATTTGCTCGCTCCCCAAAAGATCAATCAGTGATGGCATCACATGGGCGAGAAAATCCGGTTTGGTCTCATAGGTTTCTTCGTCGCTGGTTTCACCTTGGAAATGAAGAGCACCTTGAATGAGAATGGACAGCGCGTGAAAGCAATCTGCAAGCGAATTCGCGATCAGCTTAGGCTCGCCACCTTCGAATGCGGCATATACGGGCGAACCACTGGCTTGGACGTCTACAATCAGCGGATCATCATTCACATTGGCAATCACGACGTGATGAACAGGCCAAGTGCTCGATTCCACGATTCCACCATCGTCGCTAATCCAGCGATAACCCAATTGCTGCCGGGTCAGATGCTCAGGAGAAACAAAGTAGATAACCGCCGATTCTCCGATCTCAACCGCCGCGTTTTTCATTTTATGGGTTTCTTCGGCCATAGCGTCAATCATCTCATAATGGCTATATAGATAGGTCAGCTCAGGGGACAGCGTGATACGTTCATCCACGGGTGGCATCCGGACCTCGGACCGCTGTCGTATTTCATGATCGGTGAAGAGCCCGAAATCCCGATTATATAAGTCCTGTTGTTCTATGAATCTCGTTAGTGCGGCTTCCAGTTCCAGCATTTATTTCATCCCTTCCAGCATATTAACCGAATTATAACACGCCAAGTCACCGTGGTTAAGCGAGGGAATACGAACTCAGGAATGAAATATGGTAGAATATCCCGTATGAGGGGGCTACAAGAGATGAAATATGAATTCAATATTACAGCGTCGATTTCCGAGCTCGTATGGTATCCGGATGAACGCTCTGACGAGTATAAGGTCCACCCGAATTTCCAAGCGGTGATGGATCGGCTTGGCATAACGATTCCCGTAAGAAATATATATGAACGGTACTTTGATAGTCCGGTGAATAGCGGACATGTTCTGGTATTCCACGAGGTAGAGGATTCGGTTTCCTGCATTGTGCTCGACACGTATCGCGATCCGCTGGATCAGCTGGATATGATTCAGCTGGGTTGGCGAAGCCATAGTGGGGATAACGAGATTCGCAATCTATCCCGCAAATTTTATGATGAATGTGAGTTTGCGGTCCGCTACCAGGAAGGACAATCGGTATTGTACGAAATGCTGCGCGAAGATCGATATCCACTGCAATTCCGCTATGATACGGTATTTGAGCAGAAGATGAAACGATACGTAAATTTCGCGGGTTCCCCTAAATCTAAGGAGTGAGCAATTCGGGTTTATGTCGGATGAAGCACAGCGGAATTTGCCGGAAGAGGGGGAATCTCTTGAGGACTGGCTGAGCTTCGAGCAGACCAATCTGCTGCATGTGCCCCGTACTAGGCAATGTGACGAATGTCCAGGTTAGAAATACAAGCAGCCTCGTGAATGGAAGGCTGCGAGATCATTCTTGTCGATCCGCCTCTAAGGCCCATTTCGCTCGATAAGCGGCAGGGGGGATGCCCTTGAACTTGGTGAACAGCCTTGTGAAGTAATGAACGGATGAGAACCCGGTTCGCTCTGCAATCACCTTGATGGGTTCTTGGGTGTGCTGGAGCATTAACTCGGCTGCCCGGATCCGTTCGGTGCGAACCATTGAGGTAAAGGATTCATGGATGCTCTCCGCAAATAATCGGGATAATTGCCGCTCGGACACATTCAGGTAAGCCGCTACTTCGGGTAGTGACACAGGCCCGCTGAGGTTGTCTCTTATGTACAACTTTGCCTTTTGAATGAGTTGTAATGTGGATGATAGGAGTGGAGCGCTTTCGAAGCTGCCGGAAGCCCCGAGCAAACCAGGAAAGGATTGCAGGAGTACATGTGCCAGCTTGGGCAGAAGCGATGAAGGCAGCGAGTCATCGGATTCCGACCGGATCAGCATGGATTTCCATATTTGGGTGGCGGGTGATTCGCCCGCATGCTCGGTCCAAACAGCACATCGATCAAGCGCTTCCATGTATTTCACCGATACATCGGGAGCTGATGGTTTCTCCATCGCTTCGAACGCAACGAACAACAGATTCAGATCGTGAACGTCTTTAATCTGATGTAACCGACCTGGGCGTGTACAGAAAGCTACCCCCTCATATAAGGGATAAGTCTGATTTTCGTCCGTATATACACCGGTCCCACCGTCCACATAACAAATCTCATAGAATGAATGGCGATGTATGGAATTGGCCGTCAAATGCCGGACGGTCCCCCAGTAATGGACAAGGAATGAGAGGCTTTCACCCTCAAGCCGTCCGGCATAACGATTAAGGCGTTCCTCGCTTTTGCTCCAATGATACAAGGCAGTTTACAGCTCCTTTGGCGTAAATTTGCAAAACGTCGTCATCCCCGTGCAAATACGATTTGGCTTGCCCTTACTATAATTAAACTAGAAATTCCATAAAATATCGAGAGGGTGCATGGTGATGATTGACGAGAAGGATGTGCAATTTTACAAAGAGAATGGGTACCTGCTGGTCCGGGGCGTTTATAATCAACAGGAAGTTGAGGATATGAGAGCGGCAGTTGATGGGATCATCCAGAGGGCGGCACGCGCCAAATCGGATCAAAACCATGCCTGGCAAGGTGACTTCCTGCCGCCTGAGCAGCTTAAGAAGCTGGTCCTGAAAGGTTTTCACGATGTGCACTATCATGATGCCGCGTTCATGCGAGCGGCAATCCATCCCCGAATGACAGAAGTTTTGAACGGAATCATCGGTCCGAATGTGCAGCTGCATCACTCGAAAATGCTGGTGAAGCCTCCTGCTAACGGGGCCGCGTTTCCCATGCATCAAGACTATCCGTATTTCCCACATCGCGATCACACCATGTTAGCAGCCAGCGTTCATCTCGACGATGCCGATATGGAGAACGGCTGCCTATGCGTTGTGCCGGGGTCCCATAAACAGGGCGTTTTGCCGCATATCGGCGCTTACTATTTGAACCACAAGGAGTATCCATTATCTTCGGGAACCCCGTGCCCAGCCAAGGCGGGCGATGTGCTCTTCTTTAATTACCTGACCATTCATGGCTCGGACGTGAACCGGAGCGATCGTACGCGGAGAAACATCCTGTTCCAATATCGTGATGCAGCCGATGTCCCTACAGCGGATGTTCACTTCGATTGGGGAATGGGCCTAATGGTCAGCGGAACCAATCCGGATTTCAACAACGTGAAGCCAAAATATGAAATCATCGGTTCGAAATGACCACATCATAGTGCTGATCCCTTTGCTGAATTCAAAGCAGCTTAAAGCCCCCTGCGGGGCTTTTTTTTATGCCTGAAACTCATGGCTTGTCATGTTCACAACGAACATGTAAAAATATTTCGTTGTAATGTCAGCCAGCCCCCCTATACTAGATGATAATGGGTCGGTTGATACAAAATGGGGGGAACGCATGAAACTTCAAGCTCCAGGCAAAGCATCGAAATGGTTTGTATATCAGAAAATCGTCATCGTTTTTGTTCTATTATTACTTCCTCTCATCTCGATGAATATTTGGTTGAATTATAAGGGGATGTCCGTTACGAAGGAGTCCCTCTTGAACTCCGCGACGGCAGGCGCATCCTTCTATTCCAAACAGCTCGATAAAGAGATGTATTTTATCCGGAATTTACAGCTGCAGCTGTTAAATGACAAGGATCTGCAGAAGCTGAGCTTTCGGGGCAGCATGCTGGAAGACTATGAAGAGGTGGAGCTTATTGATCAGGTCAGGGATCGGCTTGCAACCCTCATGGTCTCCAGTGAGTACATTGTGAGCGCCGGTGTTTACGTAAAAGATATCGGGAAAACGATCTCCACCACAACGGGCGTAACCAACACGCCCAATAAGGAAATGGAACGGATATCTTCCATGATGTCGGTTATGCCCAAGCCTTCTTTTTACCGCAGCGGTGACCGGATTTTTCTGATTGAAACCGAAAACAACGGCGGCATCTGGTCCTACATCGAAATTTCCAGATCCAAGCTGCTGGGGGCTTTAAGCGAAATTGCCAAGCTGTATCCGGAATCCGAAGTATTACTCGGGAGTAAAGAAGGGGGGACCATATTAACGACAGCTTCGCGGGATGATGAGTCATCCGAGATTTTGAGTCATATCCTGGACAATCCCAGCCCGGAACAAAGTGTATCGGGGACGGGGGAGCTGGATGGCGCAGACTATTTTATCATCCAGAATGAAGTTAGCGCGCTGCATCTGTCCCTGGTCATGTATGTGAACCAAAATGAAATCACGCGGCCTTTAAGCCAATTCATTACATGGTTTTATACGTTGTTTATTCTGACGGTGACCGTCATGGTGCTCTATTCGTTCTCGGTTAATCTGATGATCCACAGGCCTCTGTCCAAGCTTGTCAAAGCCTTTCATATGATCGAAACCGATAATTTGAACATCATGATCGATTCCAGAAGCAAAGATGAGTTTCATTACGTATTTAACGGGTTCAACAGGATGGCGCATAAGCTCAAACATTCGATTGAGGAAAACTATGAGCAAAAAATAGCACTGCAGCACTCGCAGCTGAAACAGCTGCAGTCCCAGATCAATCCGCATTTTCTATATAACAGCTTCTTCAATATTTATATGATGTGCAAGGTTGGAGACTCAGACAGCGCAGCGGAGCTCTCGCAAAAGCTCGGAAGCTATTATCAATACATCACGAGAAGCGGCTCCGACGAGGTTCCTTTCTATACGGAATACAAGCATGCGCTCGATTACTGCGAGATTCAAGGCATCCGCTTCTCGAACCGGATAACATATGAGCATAAGGAGACTTCGGACATCCCTCCGTTCATTACCGTTCCGAGACTCATCATACAGCCTATTGTAGAAAATGCGTTTGAGCATGCGTTCGAAGACGGCATGGAGGATGGGAAATTATACATCAGCAGCGATTACCGGGAAGGCCAATTGCGTGTCACGGTGGAGGATAACGGGAAGCTGCTAACGAATGACATGCTGCAGCGTTTGCAGGATAAGCTTGCGATGGATTCGAAGCATATTGAAAAAACAGGCTTGGTCAACGTGAACAACCGGCTTCAGCTTAAATACGGGCCAGGCAGCGGATTATTCATCTCGCGCAGCGCCTATGGCGGCTTAAAGGTGGATCTGATCATTATCATCGATGGGATAGAGGAGGCATCATCATGTATAGACTGTTGATCGTGGACGACGAACCTGTCATCGTTAACGGCTTGGTTCAGCTATTTCAGGAGCATGCACAATTGGAACTGGATGTATGCAAAGCTTACTCCGCCAAGGAAGCGCTGGAAATTGCCATGAAAGTGAAGCTGGACATCCTGGTCAGCGATATACGAATGCCCCATAAGAACGGGCTTCAACTGATTGATGAAATTACATACTATTGGCCGCATTGCCGAATCATTTTCTTGACCGGTTACAGTGAATTTGATTATGTGCATGAAGCACTGCGAAAAAACGTGGATAACTACATCCTGAAAACCGAAGGAATCGATCCGATTTTTCGAGCTGTTCAAGAGGCCTCCTCTAAGCTTGATGAGGAGAATCGTCGCAGAATCCAGGCGGAAAAGGCAAAAGTGCATTTTCAAATCGCCGAGCCTCTGCTGAAACGGGAGCTGATACGAAAGGTATTGAAAGGAGAACCTGTTCAGCGTCTATTGTCCGAGCCTCGCTATGAAGAAGTGGAGTTCCGCATTGATGTAGACCAGCCGGCATTCTTTATCATGGGCAGGATCAGCGGTGCAGCGGAGACGAAAACAAAGGATGTGGCGCAAGCTGTTCAGATGACGTTTATTAACGATTTGCCCTCCTCATTTGCATATGAGCATGCTGTTCTGGATGACGCCTTACAGGTATGGCTGCTTCAGCCGGATGCGGAGCTTCGGAATCGTTTTCGCGGGGACGAGCCGGAGTATGAACTTCATTGGGACAGGTTTATGTCCTATACGAGGGGCATCCTGGAGCTGGTCCAGAATGAATGCGAGGAACTGCTCGGTGTTCTTGTTTCTTTCGGGATATCGGGCAATCTGCTACATAAGTGGGATACCTCGGGGCAGCAGCTTGATGTTATACAATCCATGCTGCAGAGCAGGGCTGCGCTTGGTCAAAATATGGTCATTGTGGACATTGAAAAGGCTAAAGAGCTTGAAGATAACGTGCGAGATTACGACCGGTTCAAGCAGGATGATATGAAATTCGATGTGATTGACCAGATCCATAAATATATTTTGGAGCATTTATCCGGGGACGTCTCCTTGACCGCGATTGCGGAGGAAGTCCATTTTAACCCGTCCTATCTGTCTCGCTACTACAAGCAGCTGACAGGGCACAACCTGCTGGAGTATATCCAGGCGAAGAAGCTGGAGGGGGCGCTCCATCTGATGTTGCATACGAATATGAAATTGCAGGAGATTGCCACTCGGCTCGGATTCGAATCTCCTTCTTATTTCACGACATTTTTCAAGAAAAAGATGGGGGTTTCCCCTCAGGAATACCGAAATACCCAATAAGTAAAAAAAGTGAAAGAGATGTAAAGAACTTAAAATTGATAGCGCTTTCGGGCGGAATCTATAATGAGACGTAAGCAGCAAAGATATGAAGATTACGCCAGATAAAGGGGGAAGCAATCATGAGATGGATCAAGCTAGCGAAGATGATGTTGATTAGCACGATGACGCTTTCGGTAATGGCTGCATGCTCGAATCAGGTAAAAGAATCTGAAGGGACGCCGGCTAAAACCTCTACCGAGGATGCAAAAACCAATACTGCACCTCCTGAACCACTCGGCAAATATCCTGAAACGGTGACGGTCACGCAAGTGCTCGGCTACAATCCGCCGGAGGACCCGCGGACGCCGCAAGGGATTACACCTGAACAGAATGCTTACTTCAAAGATCTTAAAGACATGCTGAACATTGAGGTTCAGTATAAATGGACGGTGCCTTCCAGCCAGTTTGAACAGAAGTTTTCATTAGCCATGGCTTCGGCGGATCTGCCGGATATTATGGAACTGGACCAGAAGAACTTCGAGAAGCTGAAGAAGCAGGGGATGCTTGCCGATCTTACCCAAGCTTACAACGACTTTGCTTCACCAGCACTGAAAAAGTACATGGAGTCTGACGGCGGATTTGCGATGAAGACGTTTACGTCGGAAGGTAAACTGCTCGCAATTCCCGGATTTGAGGATCCTTTCCTGTCTACCCAGCTGCTCTGGATCCGGAAGGACTGGCTCGACAACCTGAATTTGCAGCCGCCGCAAACCATGGATGAGCTGGAACAGGTTGCAAGGGCTTTTGTGCAGCAGGATCCGGACCAAAACGGTAAAAGTGACACGTACGGTATCGCGATGCAGAAGAATCTGTTCTTCTGGGGCTTTGACCTGAGAGGCTTCTTCAATGGATTTGGCGCTTATCCGTCCATCGGGGACAATCAGTCGGCCTGGATTAAGGACGACAGCGGCAAGCTTATACCTGGACTCATTCAGCCGGAAGTAAAGACCGCGCTGGGCAAGCTGCAGTCCTGGTACAAGGAAGGAATTCTGGATAAGGAGTTTGCCTTGAAGGACGAGAACAAGTCCGTTGAAGATATTACCGCAGGCAAGGTCGGCATTTCTTACGGCGAATGGTGGTATCCGAACTGGCCATTGAATCTCAATGTCGATAAAGATCCTAAGGCAGAATGGATTGCCCTTCAAATTCCTGGGCTGGATGGACCTGGGAAGTCCATGGTGCCCAAGATTCGCAGCAACAAGCTCGTGGTCGTGAACAAAAAAATGAAGAATCCGGAAGCTGCTATTAAGATGATCAACTTCTACATCGAGATGGGCAACAAAAAGTACATGGATCAGAATAAAGCGGAAAAAGGATATGTATACAATTGGTTCAACCCACGGATTTATAATCCGGCCCAAATCGATACGATCTATACGGAAGTAAACAAAGCGCTTGACGCGAACCAATCGGAAATCACGCTGGATGACGAGAACTACAAAAATGTGGCCGACGTCTTCAAAGCAACAAAGGATTACCTTGCCGGTAATACCGCAGATGCCTCGAAAGGCGTGAATTGGGGCCAGTATTTCAGTCGGGCGGCGAAAGACGGCGGCTGGGGAATGACGCGTCAAATCAAAGAAAATCAGGCTTATGTAAACAATGAATTCTACGGCCTTCCCACGGCAACGCAAGTGGAGAAGGGATCCCAGCTCGATAAACTGATGCAGGAAACCTTCACCAAGATCGTCATGGGGGCTTCACTGGATGAATTTGATAAATTCGTTCAGAGCTGGAAGTCGCTTGGCGGCGATCAGATCACGCAAGAGGTCAACGATTGGTACGGCCAGCAGAGTGCCAAATAATCTTTGAATGATAGAACGGGAGGATAAGCCTTTATGAAGTTGGCAGATTCCTCCCGTTTTAAATGGACGGGGAGGTTCATCTGTGAGAACGCTAAAAAAAGAATATCTGCTGCATTTGATGTTGCTGCCTGGAGTTATCGTCACGTTAATATATGCTTATGGGCCTATGGCCGGCCTCGTGATGGCTTTTCAACAGTTTGAGCCGCTCGCCGGGTTCTTCCACTCGGAATTTGTTGGCTTTGATAATTTTCGATATGTATTTGAACTGCCCGATTTCAAGCAGGTACTGTGGAACACCATTGTCATTTCCGTATTCAAAATGATTTTGTTTTTACTGGTGCCTCTAATTCTGGCACTGCTTCTCAACGAAGTCACCCGAAGATGGTTCTCGCGGTTTATCCAATCCGCTATCTTCCTGCCATTCTTTCTGTCCTGGACGGTGCTTGGCGGCGTCATCATCGAATTGTTCTCCTTGAATGGTCCGGTAAACGGCTTGCTGGGTGCGCTCGATATGGAACCGATCATGTTTATGCTGGATAACCACTGGTTCCGTGGGATCATTATCGGTTCGGACGTATGGAAAGGGATGGGTTATAACATGATTGTTATGCTCGCAGCCATAACAGGAATCCATGCAACGCTGTATGAAGCTGCAGAAGTAGACGGAGCGGGAAGATGGAAACAGATGATTCATATTACGCTTCCTGGCATGGCACCGATTCTCATCCTGCTGGGTGTATTAAGTCTTGGCGGAATTCTCAATGCCGGTTTCGAACAGATTCTGATTATGTACAACCCGACGGTTTATGAAGGTGCGGATATTATCGATACCTTCGTTTATAGGCTCGGAATGTTCAGTCAGCAATTCGGACCTGCCGCGGCAGTCGGCTTCTTTAAATCCGTCATCTCCCTGGCTCTCGTGGCTGTGACGTACTATGCGGCTTATAAATATAACAATTATCGGATCTTTTAGGCTGGAGTGGAGGTAGGAAAATGCACAAACCAACGATCAGCAGAAGGCTGTTTGTAATCTTGAATACGCTGGTTTTATCCGCAATCACCTTGCTCGGTATCATTCCGTTCATTCATTTGCTCTCGATTTCGTTAAGCTCGAATACAGCGGCGATGGCGGGAGAAGTGAGGCTCTGGCCCGTCGGCTTCAACCTGGATGCTTACCGGTATTTGGGTGAAAAGGTGGAGTTTTTTCGATCGTTTCAGGTTTCGCTTACGCGGGTTGTGTTAGGAACGGCAGTGAATATGTTTTTGGTATTCATAACCGCATACCCCTTATCGAAATCAAATCATCAATTTAAGTTCCGAACGCCGTACGTGTGGTTTTTTGCCATTACGATGTTTTTCGGCGGTGGCTTGATTCCCACGTATATGATCGTAAAGAATACCGGCTTGATTGACTCCGTATGGGCGCTGATTCTTCCTGGGGCGCTCAATGTTTGGAACATGGTCCTAATGCTGAACTTCTTCAGAACGATCCCGAAGGAGCTGGAAGAGGCTGCAACGATTGACGGCGCCGGACACTGGAGAATATTATGGCGTATCTACCTGCCGGTTTCCCTGCCGTCCATTGCAACGATCGGCTTGTTTACCATCGTGGGACACTGGAATGCTTGGTTTGACGGAATTCTATACTTGAATTCACCGGATAAATATCCGCTGCAAACCTATTTGTCCACGCTCATTATGTCAATCAACTCCCAAATGACTTCGATATCGATCGAGCAAATCAAGGCGATGGAGAATTTGAGCGAGAAAACGCTCCGGACTGCCCAAATATTCATGGGAGCGCTGCCGATCATGGTCGTCTATCCGTTCCTGCAGAAGTATTTCGTTAAAGGGATGACGGTTGGCAGCGTTAAAGAATAAGTACTTGCAAAAAGGAGAAGAAACGGATGAATAAGGTTAAGGTTGCCCTCATCGGAGCAGGACTGCGAGGCATCAATTATATGGAATATGCCCTGCTGCATCCCCATGAGCTTGAGGTGGTTGCCGTCGCGGAACCGAATCAGCAGCGGAGGGAACAGTTTAAAGCTAGGCATGGCCTTGAAGATTCGGCGTGCTACGAGAATTGGAATGATTTCTTTGCAGGGCCCAAGCTGGCGGACGCGGTATTGATATGCACCCAGGATAAGCAGCATTTCGAGCCGACGATGCGGGCGCTAGAGGCCGGTTACCATGTGCTGCTGGAAAAGCCGATGTCTCCAGATCCCGAGGAGTGCATCCGGATGGGTGAGATGGCTTCGCAGGCCGGGCTGATTTTTTCCATCTGTCACGTTCTGCGATATACGCCGTTTTTCACAACTTTAAAGGAACTGCTGGAGCGCGAGACCATTGGCCAATTGATGTCGATCCAGCATAACGAGAACGTGGGCTATTGGCATCAGGCGCACAGTTTTGTCCGGGGGAATTGGCGTCGCAAGGAAGATTCCAGCCCTATGATTCTCGCCAAATCCTGTCATGATCTCGACATTTTGCTTTGGCTTGCCGACTCGGATTGCCTTCGTGTATCCTCTTTTGGCTCGTTGAGTCATTTTACGGCTGCGCAAGCACCGGAAGGCGCACCCAAACGCTGTTTGGACGGATGCCCGGTCTCGGACCAGTGTCTCTATTATGCGCCTGATCTGTATTTGACAGAGGATACGAATTGGCCAACGTCGGCGATCAGCGACGATATGAGTTATGATGCCCGATATAAAGCGCTGCTGGAGGGGCCGTACGGCAGGTGCGTATACCATTGCGACAATGATGTGGTGGATCATCAGGTTGTCAATATGGAATTTGCCAACAGTGTGACGGTCGCCTTCACGATGAGCGCGTTTACGCGAGATGTCAGCCGCACGATCAAGCTGATGGGAACCCGCGGGGAAATCCGCGGCGCCATGGAGAAGAATGAAATCGAGATCATTCACTTCGGCAGCGGCAAGATCGAGCGAATATATTTTGAGGATAGAGGCGGGCATGTCGGACACGGCGGCGGTGATATGGGCCTGATCAAGGATTTTCTGAGACTGGTGCAGTCAGGGGGAAGCGATCAAGGGCTGACTTCGGCAAGCCGTTCCGTTCAAAGTCATCTCATGGCGTTTGCGGCTGAGCAGTCGAGAGTGGATGGAAAGGTCATCGATCTGAAGGAGTTTGCGCAGCAGATCAGCCGATCAATGAGTACGAAGTCCGGGAACTAATATGTAGATACTCAAGCCTGGTTGCTGCTGCAATCGGGCTTGTTTTGCATTACAGAAAGGTAAGAGATATATCTGATATATCTGAGCAAGTCGCCGCGCCGAGTGGCTCGCTATGGTAAAATAAACCTAGAAATTTAGCCGAATTTCTTGAACGCTTGCTTTAACCGATAGGAGATGACGATTATACGATATCTAAAAGATGTTCAGGAACCGGGAATGGGGACCTGGTATTTTGAAGTGGATAACGACGGAACGGCTTACAGGCAGATGGTTCATAATGAGGACGGCAGTTGGATCACGTCGAACCGGAAGCATGAATCCCGTCATTTCTTGCTGGCGGAGCATCCACTTGATCCGAAAGAACCCTATTACGAAGAAATCAGTCAAGCTGCATTCGAAGAGCTCTGGCAGAAGCAGCTTCTAGCATGCATGGAGGACTGGCAGCGGATCCAGCGCTTGTTTCCGATCGGTGCACGAGTGGAAGGCTGGATCGAGGTCTTTTTTCCGCAAGGCACATTGATTAACTTGTTGGAACCGCGGGCCGTAGGCTTGACGGACACGTCCGCTCTGGAAGCCGGTACTCCTGCCGAATGGATGTACCCTCGTTTTCGTGTGCTTGCCGAGGTATCCGGTTACGATGAACTAAACCAATGGGTGCTTCTTGCCAATGCTGAGCTTCTGGGAAGTCAGTTGGACGAATCTGAATCCGGTAAGTAATATAACCGAAGGGAGCGTTTCTCTCTCAAAAACCACGTGAATCGTGGTTTTTTTATTTTTCGTATGTTTTTCCATGTGATTTGGTTTGAATTGGATATAATTTGCTATGCTCGGGTTATCCTAATCTCAAGAGTATGTCTTTGAACGAATTCAAAATGCCCAGGGAAGGGTAATCATGTTTAATTCCAAGACTGCAGGAGGTTTGAGCATGAAGCAAACAAACGGTAGATCCGATGTCGCGATTCTCGGGATGGGCACGGCATTGCCGGTGCATTCCGTAGCTCAGTCGGATATTGCAGAATTAATCGCATCCACGCTGCAGGACAGACCCGATCTGGCCCGCTTTGCTCGAAGAGTATTTCGATCCTGCGGTGTCGAAACTCGTTATACATGCGAATCCAACTATCTGGATCCCTTGGAGAAGTCCCGATATTTGCATTCCGATGACCCGTCCGTCATTCCGACAACCGAAGAGCGAATGGATACATACAAGCGGGAGGCCCTCCCGCTTGGCATAGAAGCAGCCGAGAAGGCATTGAAAGATGCCGGCCTGTCACCGGATCGAATTACGCATCTCATTACGGTCAGCTGCACGGGTCAATACCAGCCGGGGATGGATGTGCTGCTGATCCGGAAGCTGGGGCTTTCTCCGCGGGTCAATCGCCTGCCGTTGATATTTCAGGGATGTGCTGCGGGCCTTAAAGCAATTCAAATGGCAAGGGATGTTGTGAGTGGGGCTCCGGGTTCGCAGGTGTTGGTTATGTGCGTGGAGCTTTGCACGCTTCACTTCCAACCGGTTCAGGAGAGGGAAGCATTATTTGCGGCCTCATTCTTTGGCGACGGCGCCTCGTCCTGTGTCATCGGCCATCCGGAAGCGGATCATCAACATTACTTGGAGCTCGGCACGGGATATTCCGTTTTGCTCCCCGATTCAACGGAGGATATGACGTGGGAGGTAGGCAACACGGGCTTTGATCTTTTCCTGTCGCCGCGCATTCCCAAACTGCTCGGTACTCATCTGGAGGATGAACTCCGTGTCCTGCTGGGAGGCGACAAACTTCCGGAATTATGGGCGATCCATCCGGGCGGCCGGGGCATCGTGGATTCTGTGCAGGAAGTCATGCGCCTAACCGACGAGCAAACCAAATACAGCCGGGAGATTCTAAGAACCGCAGGGAATCTCTCCTCCGTGACGATTATGTTCGTGCTGAACGCGATGCGCCAAGAGATGAAAGAACGGAATGAGGCTTCCACCGAAGGAGTAGCCATGGCTTTCGGACCTGGCTTGACGGCGGAACTTATGCGTTTTACCTATGTGAAAGCCTATGCGGCATCGGTTAAGGAGCAGGACCATGTCCTTCTTTAGAACGCTGTCCATCCGGGCGCAGGAAGATGAGCTTATGGATGACTTTTCCATGGGAGGGGAAGAGTTGATCGAAGCGCTGAAGCACTTAAGGCGGCTGAATCGGATCTTCGCGGCGCCTGGTCCTACCTTAGACGGCGTAGAGAAGCTTTGGAAATCGATGGGCAGCCCGATTACACTTAGCATCATGGACGTAGGGGCAGGTTCAGGCGATGTAAACCAGAAGCTGCTGCAATGGTCGGATCAAAGGGACATCAAGCTGAATATCACCTTGGTCGATATGACAGAAGAAGCCTGCGATGAGGCTAAGCGATTGTTTACGAACGAACCGAGGATTCAAGTTCGGCGTGCCGATGTTAGAGATTTACCCGATGCATCGGCTGATATCGTGACAGGTTCCCAGTTCCTCCATCATTTCCAGGGCGAGCAGCTGGTGGAGATGGTGACGCATATGCTGAGAGCTTCTATTTACGGGGTCGTGATCAATGATATTCATCGGCATCCGGTACCCTACACGGCAGTCTGGCTTACGACGCGCATCATTTCCCGCAATCGTTATATTCGCCATGATGGTCCGTTATCGGTTGCGAAGGGATTTAAAGGGAAGGATTGGAGAGAGTTGAAAATGCAGCTCAATCACGACACCATGACCTATAAATGGAAGTCGCTGTTCCGTTATTCCGTTGTTATCCCGAAACAGGGGACTCGCTAGTCCTCTACACGTTACCAAATGAATGTTCTTCATGCAAGCTATGAGGCAGGTGTTCATATATGTCAGAGCAAGCGGATGTCATCGTCATTGGAGCGGGAGTAGCCGGCACAAGCTGTGCACTACAGCTTGCTAAACAAGGACATCGTACGATATTGCTGGACCGGCAATCCTTTCCGCGCCATAAAACCTGTGGCGAATTCATGTCCCCAGAGACCAAAGAGATGCTGGATTATCTAGGGGTCCAATTACGTGGAACGGTTGAGCCTAGTTCCATGGATCACGCCAAAATCGTAATGCCGCACGGCGGTGAGATTAACGCTCCGTTACCGGGGCAAGCAACCGGGATCAGCCGCTATGAACTGGATCGCCTGCTGCATGAGCATGCAGTGACCGCGGGCGCGGACATTGTCACGGGAACAACCGTAACCAACATTCAGAAGCTGGATAATCATCGGTATGAAGTCGATGCAAGGCTAGGGAATGAGATCGTTCGATATGAGGCAAGGGCCGTTATTGGTGCGTACGGTACAAAAAGGCCACGCGGCGTTGCCTCTGCCCAGGCGTATCGGGATGATACCGTGTATGTTGGTGTAAAATCGCATTATAGCGGCATTACGATCCCTGCTCAAGTTGAGCTGTATTTTTGCGAGGGGGGTTATGTCGGAATTTCGCCGATTGAAAATGGGATGGTCAATGTAGCCGCGTTGCTGACCTTGAAATCAGTGCAGGGCAGCGGCAAATCGGTGCCAGAAATTCTACGGGCCGCTTCACGTACGAACAGAAGGTTAGCCGAACGAATGGCTGAAGGGGAGCCTGTTACGGGAACCCAGGTATCGATTGCCCCGCTTCATTTATCCAATACGCCACATCCATGGTCGGAATATCCGCATATCGGCGATGCGATGTTGATGCTTCCGCCGCTGTGCGGGGACGGGATGTCGGTTGCTCTGCGATCATCATGGCTATGCTCCGGCTGGACACACAAATATTTACATGGAGAATTAACCTTCGAACAATGGCGAGAGCAATATACGCTTGAAGCTAATCGTACGTTTAAGGAGCTTCTCAGAAGGGCAAGGAGAATTCAGAACCTGGCTTTTGCCAAAACCAACCGCTTCTATCCAGGCATCGCCCGGATGATTCCAGGATTGGCGTCCTATATCATAAAAGCTACCCGGTTATCCGAATCGGGCATAGGTACCAGATAATAGCCGCATGATTGCGGCTTTTTTGTATTGTCATTCTATGGATATAAGTTGACTGATAGCAAACAATTATTTATTATGTTTATAAAATAACAGTCATACATATAAAACGTTTATTATATTGGAATGGAGGGGCGTTATGCAGGATGGAAAGTATTCGCCTAATCCGACCGGGGTTATTCGAAGTACTCTTGATTTCCAGTTCCAAATCGCTTGGCAGATGCTCGACTTGCATCTTACGGGGCTTCACGATGAGGAGTTCCATTGGCGACCTGCTGCGAAGGGGCTCCATGTTTACCGTGAATCTGGAATCTGGCTGGCGGAATGGCCTGAATCCGAGGAGTATGGAATTGGCCCGCCGAGTATTTCTTGGCTGACATGGCATATCACATACTGGTGGTCTATGGTACTGAATCATTCGTTCGGCAGCGGGACATTGGTCCGTGAAGACATCCATTCTCTGGGTAACATCCAAGAGACCAGAGATCAAATACATGAAATGAGCTGCGAGTGGAAACGTGAAATGTCGGCTTTGACAGACGCTGCGTTCCTTTCTACGGAGCGGACTTTGTGGCCTTTCACGGATAAGCCTTTTCATGAATTGGCGGCCTGGCTAAATCTAGAACTGATGAAAAATGCGGCCGAGATCGGTTATTGCCGTTTCCTATATGCTGTTCACAAGCAATAATACATGTATCCATGGGGCCATAGCATGATCTTTACCTGGGTATCCCTAAGAGGGATTCGAAATACGATGTAAAATGAAGGGCTGCTAAGTTGCTTTGTGCAACCGGGCAGCACTTATATGTAGATTAATTAAGAATCGGTCACTCCGTTATTGATGACGATGCGGTCCAGTTTCAAATTTACCGGCGCCGCTATCGTATCGCCTACAGGGCACTTACGCTCCAGGAATTCAACGAATTGTTCAACCTTATCGGCGGACGAAGGGGTTTTGATGTAGAAGGTGTATCGAATATCAGAGTACCCTGGGCGTACGTCAGAGCGGTTAAAGAATCCGTCCAGGTCAAGATCTCCTTCTACGTCAACCCTGAAATCTTCAAGGATCACATCGAATTTTGGCGCATATACACGGGCCACGATCGATTGGCATGCCCCAAGGGAGGCAAGCAGAGCTTCAACGGGGTTCATTCCGGTATCCGTACCTCCAAGGCTTTTCGGCTCATCGATGACTAACTCGAACTGCCTTACATTAGCAACAACTTTTACCCCTTCTTGCAAATGGGCTGTTGCTTTGAACGTTTGGACACTTGGCATATAGTACCATCTCCCTTTGTCTGGACAGCCCCATTAAGCGTAAGTGGACTGTACTATATTCAAATACATATTATTTAACTTGGATTAGTAAGGATTATAATTCTATTTAACATGATCTGTCAATATAGTATGAAGAGACCAATATGCCGTTCGTGTGTATTCCTATGGGTGAGACATGGAAGAAGGTAAAAAAAGAGCGTGTGCTCTCATAACGAAAACACACGCACTAGATCAGTTCCATATTATTATTCGGAAGCCTTATTTTGTTGTTTCAGCAAATCGCGAATTTCAGTCAACAATAGTTCTTCCTTCGATGGAGCCGGCGGCTCTTCCGCCTTCGTTTCTTCCTTGCGTTTGAAGCGGTTAAGTGTACGGATGAACATAAAGATCGAGAAGGAGACGATCAGGAAATCTACGACCGTCTGTAGAAAAACTCCATAAGTAAGCGTTGCATCTCCGATTGTCGCATCTAGTCCTGATAAATTGACTCCGCCAAGGAGCAAGCCAATTACCGGCATAATGATATCGCTCACCAAGGAGGATACGATTTTGCCGAATGCAGCACCAATGATAACCCCAATGGCTAAATCGAGCACGTTACCCTTAAGCGCAAAGGTTTTAAACTCTTTTAATAAATTCATAATACGTCACCTGCTTTTCAATTCAAAATGTAGGGCGGCATTTCATCTACCACTCGAAATATCCTATCAGCAACTAGTGAAATGCGCAAGATCGTTAAGCCGTATCATTTTACGGAAAATGCCAACATCGAGCTTTGCGCAGAAGAGGTTATATCCATGAATACTTTTTCGCAGCTATCAATTCTGGACGAACAGCGACATTGCAGATGAACTTGCTAAAGGCATTGCACCACACTGACTCTATTATTGAAAGTGGGGAAAAGTTCATTCAAAGCGTTAGGTAGGATGATTTTTTGCTCAATCGTACGCTTTCTTTGAAGAGAGCCTACTAGACATTAAGAGATTGAAGTTTTTTAGTTCATAGAAAAGATCGCACCAATATTGATGCGGTCTTTTCTGTGAACTATTAAGATTGGATGGAGGGGGGCTAAAAAATAAACTAGAACACGTACACCTTCTCGTATGTTACCTTTAGCATTCTCATTTGATCCGCCCGTATTTTAATCAGCTCAATTGTCACAGTGTAACAACAAAATAACAATCATTTCGCGTTCAATAGCTATTTTTCTGTCATTACACTACAGCCGTAATATCAAAAAAAGCTGTCCGCTTATTAGCGGCAGCTTTTTTACGTTTTGTTGTCATATCCAACAGATGCTCTTACAGTTTACTTAGTCCTTCCAGTAGCCTGTCAAATAAAGCCCTTCCATCGCGTGATTCCAAATGGATTCATCATTAGGACGGTCGATGGGAACCTGGAGGGTGCAAACGCCGTCGATCCCCCAATCCAATTCTTGCACATCTTGAATATCATGCATGGTTCGAAGAAAAAGTATATTACACGTACCGGCTACGAACGAGGATAAGACGACATGAAGCAGAGCAGCCTCCGGGGCATTCACTTCCCCCCACCTGATAAATAAAACGGATCGGCTGTTGTTGAGAACTTCATAGAATCTGTGAATGCGAAGATTTATCTTCTCTTTATAAGAAGCATACGATTGCGTCCAATCTTGATTGGGCCAAATCGGGAAGTCATGTACGGAGATCATATCATATTGCGTATCCAGTATGAAATGAGCATCATGGTACGGTCTTCCTCCAGCAGGCGTGGCGATTCCATCCTCCAAAAGAGCGGAAGTGCCTTCAATCTTCCGCATATGCTCAAGTTCCATAAATCCGATGAAGCGGTTGCTCAATAACCGGGTTACATCTGAAATGGAGTTCGTGATCATCCAATCAAGCGGGAAAGAAAAACGTCTTAGTTGACGCTGCCGCAAATTGATCGATGGCCCGCACCAGCTGCCCAAGCTGATGATCACATCATAGGCGCCTTTCACATCTACCAGCTTCACATTTGTCACCACTCTCTCATATACGTCTATGATTATCGTATTCAGCCTCTTTTCGGGACGTATGGACATCTATAGGTAGGGAACTGTTTGTTTTGATCGGAGTGTCTTACAAAAATGTAAGCTTGTAGAAAGGTTAATCGATAAGTGAATCTTTCATTATGGTTTAGACTGGGGGTAATGAACATATAAGAAGGTGATATATGATGAGAAATGTGATGATCATTTTATTTGCAATTACAAGCATTATGCTGATGGGGACGTGCAGGGAACTGGAGTTAGAACAAGCAGAATGCGGGGAGATGCATTGAATTGGGGATCAAGCGAAGGTCGAATACATGTAACATCATACGTACCTAAAGAAAAGAAGCCGCAAAGCATGCAGCTTCTTTTCTTTGAATGATTCCACGGACAGATTCCAATGTGAAGAGACAGAGAGGGCTAGGGCTTCCTTGGTTATCCTCTCAATTACTTTCTAGAATCAACTGCTGTAGTTGATTGGTGTAGAAAGTCAGCTCATTCTCCGAAGACAGATCCTTAAGCAGCGCTTGGATTAGAAAGGAACGTGGACGTTCAGCGGTGAACTCTTCCCGCAGCATCGCGGATACCTCAGACAAGTCTTTTTTTCTGGAGTTCGTGATGGACATATCCGGGATAATCGACTCAATCGTATCCATCAACGCTGTTCTTCGTATTTCTTGCGTATGAGTAAGTGCCTCTAAATCAACCATCGAATATTCCTTCATGAGTTCATCGGTGAGCAGGGGACGGGGAGCACGTTGTCCCAATCCCAGCATGAGATCATCCATTCGCTCAGCAATGAAAACAGCCAATTCCTTCTGAATGAGTGGTTTGAATCCAAACAAAACATGAAAGGTATACTCGCGGATCAATCCGTTAAAGACGGCTGTAGCATCCCATTTCCATTCCGCTATCGAATCCCCGTAATGACGGAGCAAAATATCCTGGTAATAACGAAACATATTCAATTGAAGCTGATGGATGACGGTACCGATCTTGTCACTGTTCGCCGGCGGGAGTTCGTTATGATCACGCGATATGTAATATCCATGCTCGATGAAAAAATCGAACTGATAAGCGATCTCCTCAAGAAATGTTTCCCTGCGGGATAAACCTTTTTTGCGGATCTGTTCTACGGCATCAATCATATCCTGCTGTCGTTTCTCCAGAATACGGATGTATAGCTCTTCTTTGGAACCATAGTATTTATAGATTGAGCCTTTAGCGATGCTGCAATCATCCGCGATATCTTGAATCGAAGTCGCTTGATATCCTTTTTCGGCAAAGGAACGAATAGCCGATTGCAATATTTTTTCTTTTAACAAACTCATAGCGCGGCCCCCTTAACGATGCACAAACAAACCGGATTCGATTACTATCATATCGTTTTTTGCGGAGCTAATCCACAGGCACAAGAAAGGTGCCTCAATCTTGAACGAGCTCGATATCCGGATATTTCTTCGCTAGTTCATCCATGGCGTTATGCCGTATTCCCTTGAGATGCTGGTCAAAGAAAGCAACGCTTACCTCGTTTATGATGCGATGAACCGCTTCTGGATCCTCTCCCGGGTTAGGCAGCAGCGGAGAGAACAGATGAAAATCCGTATAACTCATATGGGAAGTATGTGGAATCGTCATCGCGTATCCGCCTCCCTGCAGAGCATTCATGCGACGCTTTACCGTTTCCTCCCAAAAATCTTCGTAATACTCCCTTGTATGGCCGCTTTGCACGATAGCTTGATCCAGCGAGTTATCGAATTTCGACTTGTCGATACTCTTCTCACCATTCATCTGTAGATATGGCTTATTAAGTCCCGCGCTCGGCATGGGTTCTCCATATAAGGTCCCATCCATATTGATCGCAGCCTTGATACGAGAATCCTTCAGCAGCATCTGGGCTGCAGTCGCACCGCCGTAAGAATGCCCGAACATGCCGATTCGTTCCAGATCAAGACGGCCGGTAAAACGGTCCTGTTCATCCTGTCTATTCAATTGTTCCAGCCGATTCAAAATAAAGGATACATCCTGAGTCCATAATGTCATATGCTCGTCAAGCGCTTCAAAACCTGAAAGCTGGTGCTTGTTGATCAAAACCTCCCGGCCGTCCGGGTATACGGTTGCAGCCGCATCATAGGCATGGTCGATTCCAACCACGATATATCCATGGCTGGCCAGCTCTTCGATCTGGAAGGTATTCTGGTTGCGGAAACCCGTCATGCCATGTGAAAAGATCAAGATCGGATATTCCTGCTCCATGGAGGACAGCGGGGCATTGCTGTAGGCATGGGTCTCCACGAGACCCAGATGGCTTAACGTCCAGGCTGGGAAGGACAAGGCCTGTTCGAGACCTTGTGTAATCGCTGCTACATTGCGGATATAGGGTGCGGCTTCTTCCCCCGTTTCGGGCTCGGAAGGATACCAGAACTGTACCATCAGCTCACGGTGATCCGTCGGATCGACAGAGTACTCATCGGGCCGGTCATTGTCAATAAAATGGTATACCGCAGTTCCCACAGGATAAGGTCCCTGAGGTTGATGAAATGCGAATACAGGGAGCAGGAGAGGGAGTGCGATCATGACTGATGCGTATAGGAACAATACCGTGGTCCATAACCAGGCTAACCAACTTCTCCTGCTATTACTGCGTGGTTTCTTTTCGGGTTTTCTAAAAATGATGCAAACCGTCAGGATAACGGAAGCCGCGTAACAAGGAATCATTTGCCACCGGCAATCCTCAACGATGATCTGCACAACCGTAACGATATATAGCGCGATTAACGAGTAAATCAGCCGGCTTTTCTTCGATTTTGGTCCCCAAATCGTAGCTGTAGCCAGAGCGATAATGAATAGTATGATAACCAATTCTCCGAATCTCAAGTAAGCTCCTCCTATGTGTAACGGTTATTGTGGTTTATTCGATGTCTGCTGTTCAATGGAACGAAGATTCATCGGTTATTTGTTTGGGTTTTCTAAGAAACAAGCTGAGAACCAGTCCTACACAAGCAATGCAGGCAGCCAGGAAAAAGGTGTCCGCAAAGGATGCAGCATGGGAATCCATAGGGTTGGCTCCAACAGGGTTACTCGGCAGGCTTGATGTCATCCGGGAAGATAAATATCCCGTGAAGCCGGCTACGGCAAACGAAGCGATGACCTGCTGTGATGCACTTGTGAGCGGAGTAACCCGGCTTACAAGGTGCTTAGGGGTTGCATTTAATACATGCGTATTCAGGGACATCATCGATAACCCCATGCCGGAGCCCATGAAGAACAATACGATCATGATGATTAGTAAAGGGGTATCGGTTCGAACAAAGGACATCGTGAACAACGCAGCCGTCATCAGCGTCATTCCGGCCACAAGCGGGGGACGTGCGCCCACCTTATCAAAAAGCTTTCCTGCCAGAGGCATAAAGATCATGGAACCGACTGCCTGCGGCAGCAGGATGAGCCCGGTCGTCAGCGGAGTGAAACCTCTAATCTGCTGAAGAAGCAGCGGGAATAGTAGCACGGAGCCGAACATCGCTGCCTGCATGATCCAGGAGATGATGATACCACGTGTAAAATCAGCCGATCTGAACGCACGCAGCTCAAGCAGCGGTTGTTTATGCCGTAAACAGGACCATATGAAAAGAACAAGTGCTAACCCACCGATGATAAGACCTGATAAAGTCTTGGTGGAAGTCCAGCTTACCCCTCCCTCACTGACTCCATAAGTAATCATGGCAAAAGCTATGGGCCCAAGTATCATGCCAACAATGTCCAGAGACGGAGCGTCCTTTCCTGGAAAGGAAGGCAGATGTTTGATGCCCACGAATAATCCAATCATGCCAATGGGGAGATTGATCAGAAAAATCCAATGCCAGCTGACAAACTCAATCAACCATCCGGATAATACGGGACCGAGCGCTGGGGCAAGCAGCAGTGGAATTCCAAACATTCCTATAATGGAACCTCTTTTATCCGGAGGTGCCAAACGGTACACCATGGCCATTCCGATCGGCGATACCATGCCGCCACCCATGCCCTGAATAACCCGGAAGGCGATGAGCTGCTCGGCTGTCTGGGCAAAAGCACATAACACGGATCCTATTGTAAACAATCCGATCGATATGAGAAACACCCGTTTGGGCTGAAATTTATCCGACAGCCATCCCGCTAGAGGGATGACCGCGGACAATGCAAGCGTGTATGCGGCGATCGACCATTGAATGGTATGCAGGGGGCTATCAAAATATTGAACTAGCGTAGGTACGGCGACATTGACGACCGTGCTGTCCAACAGGACCATGAAGGTGCCGATGATGACGGCAAGTAATGGCGCAAGGATGTCTTTAATTGCAAAAGCTCTTTCTTCTGAGGTGTTACGGATAATTGCAGATGGATCTGACATGATGGTGAACCTACTTTCTTTTAAAAATTTCGAGATTTGTACTATATAGTTTTTTAAAAAACTATTAAGTCATTTATAATAGTAACGATGAACGTAATTTGTGTCAAACGGGCATCCATCAAGTTTTTTATCGAAAAATATAACATTTCGGTATACTCGTCCATCTAATCTTATAGAGGGCCCTCAAGAAGGAGATGAATATCGTGCGAGAATTGGAACATGAAGTCAAGAGAGCGCAGCGAGGAGATCGTGAAGCGTTTATCCGGCTCTTCCGGAGGCTGGAACCCGAACTGTATGGCTTGGCGAAGTCCATTCTAAAACGCGATGAAGATTGTGCGGATGCTTTTCAGGAGACAACACTTAAAGCATATAAATCTTTATCTACATTACAAAAACCAAAGTACTTTAAAACCTGGGTGATTCGGATTCTGATCAATGAATGCAATCAGCTGCTTCGAAGCAGAGAGCGTACCGTAGTCATGGCAGAAGTGCCTGAGCACATACGAACATCCAACTATTATGAGGACAGCCACAAGCTGGATCTTCGTGAAGCGGTAGAACGCTTAGATGAATCGCTTCGAATCGTTATACACTTGTTCTATTTTCAGGATTTGCCCATTAAGGAAATCGCAAGCGTGCTGGATATCACGGATGGAGCGGTAAGGGCACGACTTCACAGAGCACGGGGAATATTGTTTGATCAGGTAAAACAAAATCGGAAGGGGAAGCTGGCCTATGAATCCTTTTGACTTGGACAAAGAACTTCGGGAGATAGGGAAAGTGCCTCAGCGCGAGGTTCCGGATATAATTCGCCGTCATCAGGACGAGGTTTACGCTTCTCTGACTAATCTTCCGATGTCAACGAGAACGAACCAGCAACAGCGTTCCACTAAGAAACGAAGAATGGTAGCAGTTGCTGCCGCGGTTGCCATGATTGCTGTGATAAGCAGTGCTTATGTATCACCGGCAGTGGCAGAATCACTAAAAAAAATTCCGCTGATCAGCAGCATTTTCAGGTTGGCTGATGATCTGGGGCTCCAAACAGCGGGGGAGCGAGGGTTGGCAGCTGAATCGAATGCCAGCGTAACGCATGAAGGTGTGACCCTTCGAATACCGCAGGTTGTATATGACGGGACTCGTTTGTCCTTAGCCGTGAAGCGGGAGGGTGAAGGATTTACCGGGAGGATAACGGATGTGGAAGTTATTAATGAGGACAAGGGCACATCGCATCGATTTCAAAGAGGAGCCATCACCGATGTGGAGATGCTCATAGATGGCACCTCGATCCATGATCTCAGCCTGAGCGATAAACCCGGTCTGATTGGTAAGCCGACTTCGGATCCTAACGTCGTAATGTACGAACTTATAGGCTTCTCTCGATTAAATCATAGTCCATCCATACCGGATCAATTCCAGTTAACGGCCAAAATTTCGCTTAAAGGAATTGATGCACCCTATATCTTCCATATACCTGTTCGGAAAAATACAGATCAAATTATAGTCTCCTCTGGAGAAACAAGAGAATGGAACGGACTTCAAATTTCGCTGGAGCAGCTGAAATTCACACCAATCACAACTGATCTCATCATGAATCTCGAACGGTTGGACAAGTCCGGGAAGCTTGGTGACCATAATCTGCTGTTCGAGGTTTGGGATGATCGGGGGAGAGAGCTCGGCCGGATTTCCGGGAAGGGAGTCTACCGGGATGATCGACAACAACAACAGCAGCTGGAGTTGATATTTGACCGGTTTGAAGTGGCGCCAGATTCCATAACGATCAAGCCATTCCTGCCCGTCTTTCAAGATCCCATAGCTAACAGCGGCTTGTACAAAGTCGATAGTAAGGGAGAAGTGGTCAAGACGTACCTGAAGGAATTGGAGATTACCATTCCAGTCAATCATCTCGGTTTGGATAAGCTGTATGACGTTCAATGGTGAAAATACAAAAACCGGCAGCTTCGACAACATTGCAGCTCATATTGCAAGGTTCTGATAAGATAAATCCGGATCAGGAAAGAGCGACATAAAAAATAGAAATCAATTTAGGAGGAAAAAATATGAAAACAATATATAAAGTAATGAGTTCCGTAGCATTGACAAGCATGCTTCTGGGAGGAGCAGTATGGGGAACAGCCCAGGCGGCGAGCATAACGGCAACTAAGCCTCAAGCGTCAAAGAGCTTGCTCCAAGACGAATTCAAGGCAGCTAGTGATACCCAACAAGGGATTACCCTTGGAGTATCCAAAGCATTATACGACGGAAACCATGTTAAGGTTGAACTAAAGCGAAGCGGTAAAGAACTTCCCGGCAGTTTAACCGGAGGCAAGTGGGATGAGCAGATGGGTGAGTATGTTCACGATAAAGGTTCTATCCGCCAAATGGACGTCTTCATTGACAACAAATCCATACACGAATATGGGGGAGGGGATTTGGCAAAAAGACCAAGCGTAAGCACATCACCGGGTACAGATCCGAATCATGCGGTTATCATACTGAGCGATGCATCCCTGCTTGGAGACGACCTTGAAGCTTTTCCTGATAAGTTCAAGTTAACGGCTAAAATAGATCTGGAAGGTGTTCAAAAACCGTTCACATTGGAGATACCGATTCAAAAAATGATGAACAAACCGGTTGTTCTTCAGCCTAACATAATTAAAAAAATGGATGATCTCCGCTTGACGCTAAAGCAGGTTCATTCAACAGCTCACTCCACCCGAATTCAGTTCGTTCTGAAGGGCGGACATGATTCAACGATCCTGTATGATTACTTTGATGATCAAGGTAATGAACTGGAGCGAATTTCGGGAAGAGGCACCGATGAGAACAACAAGAACGGTGATTACTATTACGACTTTATTCTGGAGGCTCCGGAAGCGAACGCAAAATCGATTGTCATGAAGCCGTTCACGCCTGAATTCAAAGATCCCCATGCAGCTTCAGGCGAATTCAAACTGGATAAGAACGGAGAGATCGTCAAAAATCACTTGAAAGATCTTGAGTTAATTATTCCTATAAAATAATTCACTAGACTACCCTTTTCACAGCAAATGAAGAAGTGTCCGCACAATATTTGACGGGCACTTCTTTTTTCATAGCATTTCGTATGAAATTAAACCAATATTTAACCTGAAATCGCAATGGATAAGAAATATACATGCATCTGACATGCTATGATCAGAAGTGAAAGGAAGTCTTAGAAGCAAGCCAGTATTGACATTTAATTTACTTATACGAGGGAGTGTAACAATCGATGGTTAGCAAAGTTGGTCAAATTATGGTGTATGTGAATAATCAGGATCAAGCCGTAAAGTTTTGGACTGAAATGGTAGGATTTCAAGTCATAGCTGAAGAGAACAACGGCGAAATGAGATGGATTGAAATTGCTCCAACAAAGGAAGCAGAAACTAGCATTATTCTGCATGATAAGGAGTTCGTAGCCAAAATGTCGCCAGGATTACATTTGGGCACACCTTCTTTAATGTTTTTCACGGAAAATTTCGATGCGCTCCACAGCCATTTAACCAGCCACAATATCACGGTCGGCGAAGTGGTAAATATGCCCTCCGGCAGAGTTTTCAACTTTGCGGATTATGAAGAAAACTATTTTGCTGTCATGGAAAAATAAGAATAACCGATTCATAAGATCAACCATAGATCATATGAATGCGAAGTCGCCTATTTGGCGGCTTTTTTGTATGTTCTTTTGTTGGGAAGAAAATGCTCCCGCTGACATACTTTAGCGCTTGATTCAAACCACTGAGATGATGTGCGTTATACTTTTTCCCTGCATTCGCTATAATGGATACAGTGATTTAAGGAAAGGAATGTCATGCATGAAGAACGTGATCGTCATTGGTTCGGGAATACTTGGGGCATCGACTGCTTATCAGTTAGCCAAAATGGGAGCCGAAGTGCTTATTATAGACCGCCATGATAAAGGACAGGCTACGGATGCCGCGGCAGGCATCATCTGCCCCTGGCTATCGCAAAGACGGAATCAGGCTTGGTACCAATTAGCCAAGGCCGGCGCGCGTTACTACCCTGATTTAGTGAGAGAACTCATCAGCGAAGGTGAGACAGAAACGGGCTACGCACAAGTCGGGGCCCTTAGCATTCACGAGGATTTGGATAAAATCCGCAAGATGGAGGAAAGGGCTCATGACAGAAAAGCGGATGCTCCTGAAATCGGTGAGATAACCCGGCTGAATGAGGAAGAAACGCATAAGCGTTTCCCATTGCTCCGAGATGGCTATCATTCCGTTCACATTAGCGGCGCCGCCCGTGTCGATGGTCGTGCACTGCGCGATGCGCTGATCCGGTCCGCTCAGAGGAACGGGGCCAAGCTTATAAACGGGGATGCCGCATTGTTATATCAAGCTAATCGTGTAACCGGAGCAGCTGTCGGAGCAAGCAGCTTTGCGGCAGATGAAGTCATTGTTTGTGCTGGTGCATGGGCTAATCAATTGCTTCAGCCGCTAGGCATTCATTTTCAGGTTCGTTTTCAAAAAGCGCAAATCATGCATGTGCAGGCGACTGACCGGCAAGATACAGGCACCTGGCCGGTCGTCATGCCGCCATCGGATCAATATTTACTCTCTTTTGATAATGAGAAGATTGTGATCGGAGCGACTCACGAAAATGAAGTCGAAGGCTACGATACGAGAATAACAGCCGGAGGCATGCAGGAAATCCTGAATAAAGGATTGGTCTTGGCGCCGGGACTAGCTGACAGCACGTTTCAGGAAGTACGTGTCGGATTTCGTCCGTTTACCCCCGGATTTCTTCCGGTAATAGGTGCTGTCCCTGGCTGGGAAGGCCTTATAACGGCAAACGGCCTGGGCGCGTCCGGACTGACGATGGGCCCCTTTATCGGTAGTCAATTGGCGAAATTGGCTCTTGGAATAC
Organism: Paenibacillus sp. p3-SID867; assembly: GCF_025142895.1. Classification (NCBI taxonomy): domain Bacteria; kingdom Bacillati; phylum Bacillota; class Bacilli; order Caryophanales; family Paenibacillaceae; genus Paenibacillus; species Paenibacillus sp. p3-SID867. Next base: position 240,081 of record NZ_JAMBDM010000007.1, on the reverse strand, counting down.
CACTGGATATCGACATCGATGCTTATGATATTCGTACAGCGATCGAAGAGCGTTGAAGCATGGCGGCTAAATCGATTCTGAGCAAGCAATTGGTGAGCGGAATCTTCAGTCACTATAAAGAAAGCCGCGAAATTCGCGGCTTTTGTTGTTGAGAGAGATTGGACTCCAATCGATTATACAGCAGATAATGATTCGTTCACGCGTTTTGCTTTCAACCTGCCAAACAGGAAGCGAACGGTCGGGCCTACAATGAGGAGTTGAAGCGGCAGCGCAAACACGAAATTTTTAATGAAAATGGAGAAGTAGCTTCCAAGCAGTGATTCCCCTCCGAGTCCGTTTGCATAGTAGGAGGAAGCTAGCCCGTACATGGACATAAAAGTAACCATGCCGATCACCATACAAAATGCCATCATCACAATCATAAGGATTTTACTGGATTTATTACGCAATAAGGAAAAAACAATTTTCTTTGCTATGGGTCCGACAACAAACGATTCCAATAAGAAGGCAATCACAAAGCCCAACACCAATTGCAGGAGTATGGCCATAAACGATAATTTCCCAATTAATCCGTTTGTGATCAAATTGTAGGAGGTCATCATGATAACCATCCCCAGACACATCATCAAACCAAAATAAACATTTTCTTTTTTTGTTGCTGGCAATTTCATCATCCTTTCTAGTTACCTTTGTAATTATAGAGATCGGAGAAAGTCTCTTGTAAGTGAAAATTCTGTGAACATTTTCTGAAAACATTCCTTTGCAAAGTACAAAAATGACTAATTTCATTGCATTTCAGGGTGGGAGATCCTTTATTTGGTTTTATAGTCCTAAAGGACCTACGGCTGATATGCGTGACCTTCATATCGTGATAGGGTAAAGGCTAGGATAAGACAGCCAAGCGAAGTGGAAACTAACGAAGCCGCCGTCAATCCTCCTTTTTTATCGCGAAATGACCACATTACGATATTGGTCAATTAGTACTGGATACGAATTCACCCGTCCGGACAAAGGGACGCATACTAAAGAAACTATGGATCATGGAGGGAGATCGAATGTCGCATATGAAGCAAGTACCTCAACCTAAAACTTACGGACCGCTCGGCAATCTGCCGCTGCTGGATTCTGCTGCTCCGGTCCAATCGCTTGTGAAGGTCGCCTCGGAACTTGGGCCGATATTTCAATTTCAATATCCGGGTGGACGCAGGGAGCTGTACGTCTCCGGCCACGAATATGTCAAGGACGCGTGTGATGAGAAGCGTTTTGATAAACGAATCTGGGCGCCGCTTCAGAATGTCCGTCCTTTTGCAGGTGATGGATTGTTTACGAGCGCTACACACGAGCCCAACTGGAAAAAGGCACATAACATCCTGCTCTCCAGCTTTAGCCAGCGTGCGATGCAAGGCTACCATACCAAAATGGTTGATATCGCGATGCAGCTCATCCAGAAATGGGCTCGGCTCAACCCCGACGAATCCGTGGACGTTCCTGCCGACATGACTCGTCTGACGCTGGATACCATCGGCCTGTGTGGTTTTAATTATCGCTTTAACAGCTTCTACCGGGAAGACAATCACCCGTTTATCGACAGCATGGTGCGGGCCCTTGATGAAGGCATGAATCAGCTGCACCGTCTGGGCATACAGGACATGTTTATGATTAAAAAGAAGCGGCAGTTTCAGGAAGATGTCCAGAACATGTTCTCGCTAGTTGACGAGCTCATTCAAGATCGCAAGAAGTATGGCGGTGAAGAAGGGGATTTGCTCGCGCATATGCTGGAAGGCGTCGATCCTGATACAGGCGAGCGCCTGGATCAAGAGAATATTCGTTATCAGATGATTACGTTTCTTATCGCGGGGCATGAGACGACAAGCGGATTGCTGTCCTTTGCTATTTATTATTTGCTGAAAAATCCGGATAAATTGCATAAAGCGGTAAGCGAGGTGGACCGCGTTCTGAAAGATCCCGTGCCGACTTACAGCCAGGTACGGGAGCTAAAATACGTCCGCATGGTTCTTAGCGAGTCGCTGCGTTTATGGCCAACTGCGCCTGCCTTCTCGTTATATGCGAAGGAAGATACGGCAATCGGAGGAACCTATCCGATTCAGAAGGGGGACAGCGTAACGGTCCTGATTCCGGGACTGCATAGGGACTCCCGCGTGTGGGGAGACGACGTGGAGACGTTCAGACCGGAGCGCTTCGAAGATCCCAGCAAGGTGCCGCATGACGCGTACAAACCATTCGGCAACGGACAACGCGCATGCATCGGGCAGCAGTTTGCGCTGCAGGAGGCAACCTTGGTGCTTGGCTTGGTGCTCAAATATTTTGAATTGATCGATAACCAGTCTTATGAGTTAAAGGTTAAGGAAACCCTCACGTTGAAGCCGGAAGGGTTCCATATTCAAGTTCGAAGCCGTCAGGACGGGGCTGCACTGTTGGTTCCGGCAGGAGGCAAGACGGGGGCAAACGATTCGGAGAAGCAGGAATACGCCACGTTGTCCGATACAACCGGGACTAATGCTCATCATACGCCGCTCCTCGCTTTATACGGGTCCAATCTGGGGACGGCAGAGGGGATTGCCCGAGAGGTGGCGGATGCTGCGAAGCACCAAGGGTTCGACAGCCAGGTGGGCACACTGGACGATTATGCCGGAAAGCTTCCGAAGGAAGGGGCCGTCATCATTGTAACCGCCTCGTACAACGGACAGCCGCCTTCCAATGCCAAGGCATTTACGGAATGGCTGGAGAATGCCGCTGAATCAGAAATTGAGGGTGTGCGATATGCGGTATTCGGCTGCGGAGACCACAACTGGGCAAGCACCTATCAGCGGATTCCGCGCTTGATAGACGATCAGCTTGCAATCAAAGGGGCGCAGCGACTGCTTGCGCGTGGTGAGAGTGATGCCAGCGGAGACTTTGAGCGTGAAGTCGACGAATGGACGGAGCATTTATGGCCGGATCTGATGCAATCGCTAGGACTCCCTCTTACGTCCGTCAATGTGGCGAAGCGCAGTGCCCTGTCCGTCCAGTTCGTGCAGGGAGCGGCCGCCGTGCCCCTGGCGGAAACCTACCAGGCTGTAACCGGGCACGTTGCTCATACCCGCAATCTGCAGCATGCGGACAGCGGAAGGATCACGCAGCATATCGAAATCTCGCTTCCGGCGGGAACGGATTATCGTGAAGGAGATCATCTGGGGGTACTTCCGGTCAATCCGGTGACACTGGTTCAGCGAGTGCTCCGAAGTTTCAAACTGGATGCAGGTGCTCATCTTATCTTGTCTGCTGAAGGAAGAAGCGGTGCCCATTTGCCGACAGGCATTCCTGTCCGCCTGGACGACCTGCTGTTCCGCAGCGTGGAGCTGCAGGAGCCGGCCACAAGAGCCCAAATTCGGGAGATGGCCGCTTACACGGTATGCCCGCCGCATGCCAAAGAGCTTCAAGAACTGCTTGCCGAAGCGACCTATCAGGCTGAAGTGCGAGCCAAACGGATCACCATGCTCGACCTGCTGGAGCGGTATGAAGCCTGCGAGCTGCCGTTTGAACGGTTTCTTGAGCTCCTGCCGCCATTGAAGCCGAGATATTATTCGATTTCCAGCTCCCCGAAGGTTAGCCCGAATACGGCAAGCATCACGGTCAGTGTCGTACGAGGCAGTGCTTGGAGCGGTCAGGGGGAATACCGGGGCGTGGCTTCCAACTATTTGGAACAGTTGGGGACGGGCGCAGAGGTTCTGATGTTCATTCGTTCTCCGGAGTCGGGCTTTGCGCTGCCGGAGGATCCGGCAACGCCAATCATCATGATTGGTCCGGGCACGGGCGTGGCTCCGTTCAGGGGGTTCATCCAGGCGAGACAAGCGCTTCGGGAGGCTGGGCAGGAGCTGGGTGCTGCGCATCTGTACTTCGGCTGTCGGAATCCGGAGCAAGACTATCTTTACCGCGAGGAGTTTGAGCAAGCGGAGAGAGAAGGCCTGGTCACCTTGCACACAGCCTTTTCAAGGATAGACGGTGTAGATAAGTGCTATGTCCAGCATTTAATGACACAAGACGGAGCGTCATTGCTGTCACTGCTTGAGGCAGGGGCACGAATGTACATTTGCGGTGACGGTTCTCGGATGGCCCCGGAGGTAGAGCACACACTAATGCTTTCCTATCGGGAAAGACATGGCGTTAGTGCAGAAGAGGCTGCCGCCTGGCTATCCGGGCTGGAGGCGTCGGGACAATATGTAAAAGACGTCTGGGCGGGATGATGGTCATTCCAGCGAATTTTGTTCTCCAGATCTCCTTTCGATCCAGTACTGTTTTTATGTTAAGATGATCAGTACATGAGTAATGGAAGAGATTCGAAGGAGAGTGTGACTTATGCGCGAAACTGAAACCTGTGTTCCGACTGGCGTGAAACCTCAAGACACCGGCTTTGGTTATACGTTATCCTTGATCGGCGGTAAATATAAAATGATCATCTTGTACTGGTTGTCTGAAAATAAGGTAATGCGGCATAATGAGCTGAAGCGAAGCATTGGTTCCATATCCTTTAAAACGCTAAGCATCATGTTAAAGGAGCTGGAGACAGATGAGCTTATCGTTCGCACGGAATATCCCCAGGTCCCTCCAAAAGTCGAATACACCTTATCGGAACGCGGACTATCCCTCATTCCTGTGTTACATATGATGTGCGAGTGGGGAGAGAAAAACAGTTTGCCGGCTATGGAATCTGTGCAACTGGAAGCATGATGTTTTGTTATATTCAAAGAAGTATTTCCTGAACAAGGAAATACTTCTTTTTTTAACGGCTTCATTCGGTTTATTAATCACATGTTGTCTATGAACTTCAAATAGTCACGTGCACTTATATCCAGTGCGTTATCAGGAGGCGATAGGTCCATGTCAGGCGTGTTGCCGCCAGGAGCAGCCTCTTGTCCATAAAAGGCAAAGAACGAACGATAATCTGCATCGCAGTACAGGAAGGTCGTTTCAAAAGGAGTTAGGATCTGGGCAAGCGTGTAGCGATACCTTCCGTCTTCCCGATAATCTTCTTTCTTGATGCCGGCGGATACAGCTAAAGCCACTTTCCGATTCTTTAATTTATCGCCTCTTGAACCGTAAGCCCAACCATAAGCAAAAACATCGTCAAGCCATTTCTTGAGGAGTGGTGGGCAATTAAACCAATAGATCGGAAACTGCAGAACGAGATGGCTATGCGATTCAATAAGCTGTTGTTCTTGTTGCACATCAATGTTTCCGTCGGGGTAAACCTTATGCAATTCGTGTACCGTATATTTTTCCGGGTATTGTCGGAGTTCTTCTACCCACCGCTTATTAATGACGGATGTTTCCAGGTTTGGGTGTGTAACGATAACAAGTGTTTTCAATGATGTATCCTCCTTGAGCATGATTGATTTTCTTGAGTATAAAGCGCGCACTGCAATTATGTAAGTATGCACTTTTAGTACAGGTACTTACCAAAAGGTGAGTGTTGGCGGAGGATAACGTAGATTCTAGATTGTAGGGTTTTCTGAAAAATAAAAGACAACCATAATCGCATATTATGATATATAATAATTTGCACTGGCTGCATTAGAATGAACTCTCACGGGTACATAATTTCTAGATCACTGTCTGAATAACCGTTAAATGTATGTAAGGTCTATATTCGGAGATATTATCTGGTATCATATTTTTTTCATAAAGGAGTTCTTGTTTAATGGTAGATTTTTTTATGAAATTCAATCCCATTATCCAAGCATTACTAGCCACCTTGTTTACTTGGGGAATGACGGCGTTAGGGGCGGCTCTTGTTTTTTTTACAAAAACATTGAACCAGCGCCTGCTGGATAGTATGTTGGGTTTTGCCGGCGGTGTCATGATTGCGGCCAGTTACTGGTCCTTATTGGCTCCAGCCATCGAGATGTCGGAAGGCAATGCGATTGGAAACTGGTTTCCGGCTGCCTTTGGATTTTTGCTAGGTGGAGTCTTTATATGGGGAATCGATAAGGTATTACCCCATCTTCATCCCAATTCTCCGATTGGAGGAGCGGAAGGATATAACCCCAAAGTGAGAAAACGGAGTACGCTGCTGGTACTCGCAATTACCCTCCACAACATTCCGGAGGGATTAGCGGTCGGGATCGCATTCGGTGCGCTTGCCAATGGAGGAACTGAAGCATCGCTGGTGGGGGCTTTGACACTGGCCTTGGGCATCGGTATTCAAAACTTCCCGGAGGGCGTTGCAGTTTCCATGCCATTACGAGGTGACGGAATGTCTCAGAGAAAAAGCTTTTTCTATGGACAGTTCTCGGGTATGGTGGAACCCATTGCCGCGGTAATCGGCGCGGTAGCCGTCGCCTTTATTGAACCCATGCTCCCTTACGCATTGAGTTTCGCGGCAGGTGCGATGATTTTTGTTGTAGCCGAAGAGGTTATTCCAAGTTCGCAAGAAAAAGGGAATAAGGATTTGGCTTCCATGAGTTTAATGTTCGGTTTTGTATTGATGATGATTCTTGATGTGGCGTTGGGATAGCGACGAGAACAGCCAGCCGGGTGCGGACTGGCTGTTTTGTCGTTCACTCCGGCTAAGCTATACTGGACTAAAGTCGAGGTTCCCGTCTCATTCGCGGGACCAATGCTCAAGTCTCTAAATGGATGCTATACTGAATAGGACTTCAGGATTTGGCAGGAGAGAGACAAAAAGGGACGACGGAAGGAATGGGAACACATTATGCAAAAGAAAACAGGTATATTGATCGTAGTGGCCGGCGTACTGCTGTTGCTCTTTACGATGAACCCGATGAACATTTTTTCGGATGTTCAATTCGGATTTTCCTTTAAGACCAAAAAAATTAATGAAGAGAAAACATTGGCCGCTGATGATTTCCGGGATTTGTCCCTACAGACTGGAAGCTCCGACATTGAAATCACAAAAGGAAATGCAGACGAGATTAAAATCCGGTTGAACGGAAAGGTAAGCACGAAAAATGCAGACCAAGTGAAATTGAAGGTCGAGCCGAACGGAGATACGTTGGAAATCGGGGTTGATGTTCCTGACGGTATTGAGTTTGGCGTGAATATTATGGATATCGTTTTATCCGTGGAAATACCGGAAAAGCAATGGACTGCGGCCCAAATCGAAAGTGGAAGCGGCGATATCGAGATCGGAAATATGCGTGGAGATGCTGTCACCGTTAAGGCAGGCAGCGGGAATATCAATATTCAGGAAGTAAATGCAGGTTCACTTACGGTGTATACCGGCAGTGGTGATATTGAGGCAACGGAGATTGAAGCCGAATCCTTCATGTTGGAATCAGGCTCCGGCACTATAGAGGCGGAACGCTACCATGCCACAACGGTGAACTTTCAGAATGGAAGCGGCGACGTGGAACTGAAAGACGGAGAGTCGGCCGTACAAGGAAATACAGGCTCTGGAAACATACACCTGGAATCGGAGCGGTTGATCCATAATACCGACCTCCGTGCCGGAAGCGGGAACGTAACCATCGATTTGGCTCAAGAGCCATCCTCCCTGGAAGTTGATTATCAAGGAAGCTCCGGTGAAGGGAAAGTCGAGTGGGACGGAATACAGTATGAGGTAAAAGACGAAGACGAAGGCAGACTGAAGGGGAAGTTCGGCAATGGCGACATAGTGCTGAAAGTTCGCACGGGCTCTGGAAACTTCAAGCTGGAATAAAGTTGATCACAATAGAATCGATGATTTGAAGAGAAGACACCCCGAGTTGGTATTCTCCCCTCATGGCAGACAACGAAAAAAGACATCTGTTAAGATGGCTTTACATGTTGTCTGCCGGAGGGGATTTTTTCATGGGAATAAAGGACGTGCTAACAAGAAACTTTCAGTCGGACACGCAGCTAAAAAAACGGGTCAAGGATATTATCTACGTTCGTGCGGGGGAGTGCAAACTCTGCAAACTCACGGAGACTGTTCAGAAAAACTAAACGACCGCTTCCCATTGGAGTTCCGGGAAACGGTCGCAGCTTAAAGATGTCACTTTATTCGCGTCAACTTGACAGGGTTATGACCAACTTCGGTGTTTCTTTCATTAAAAACCAAAAGCTTGTTGAATCAGTCTCGCATAGATGGCGGCAGCTTCCTTGCGCAGAAGTTTGTCGGACGGCCGGTAATCGGCGGCCCCGTTTGCGTCCGTTGTCACCTCGGGTCCATGCATCCCGGATCCGACCATGAACTGTACGGCTTCGTCTGCCCATGCAGCCGGTTTTGAGCTGAGTTTGGCCGGAACCGCCTTGGCGCCAAGCGTGTTTTGTGCCACACGCCATATTATAGCAGCTGCCTCTTGGCGCGTGATCGGCTGATCCGGTTCAAAGTTCTGGGCTGGTGTGCCCGTGACACCTCCCATGTCCGCGACATTCTGCACATAACCAGCGAGAGAGTGCCCTTGCATATCCTTAAACGAACTCGCGCTTTCGCTAGGCTTCATCCCAGCCAGACGGCTGATAACACTGACAAACTCTGCCCGCGTAATCGGTTCATTCGGTTGGAAGGTGGATTGCTCATTCTCTCCAAAAGCCTTGAGGGACTGCATGAAGTAGATATCCTTGGCATAAGGATTCTCTTCCGGAACGTCGCTGTACGCAGCAGGCTCCGCTAGCTTCTCGGACATGCTGTCTATCGCCGTATAATACATATACGCCACATTGCCGTTATCATCTTCCTTGAAGGTGGCAGGCGTACCGTTCTCATCTACGAATCGCAGCGGACCGACCGGCGTGAGTTTATGTTCGCCCAATGCATCCGAGACTAACAACTCACCTTGGCCGGCCTTCACCTGTGTGGCGATAATCGGTGTTCTCAAACTTCTGAACATGCCCTCGAATTTCTTGAGCTGCTCCTGATTAAGCGGGAAGTCGTTCGGCTGAACCTGCTTCTTCGGATAAAAATGATCCATAAATGCGGTGAAAAATTCGGCTCGGATCGATGTGCTCGCGTCACTGTTAACAACGATCAGGCCTTCGACATTCTGGTCGGGAAGGAGCCAAAGCCAGGAATGATAGCCATCCAAATCGCCACCTTTGCCAATCAGGGTTTGGCCGTTATGGCTGGTGTGCATAAACGACTCAAAACCGTATGACATCAACGGAAGACCAGCTGCATCATAATGCGTCTGATGCATCAAACGCATGGTCTCTTCCTTCATTATTCGAGAAGATCCGAACTGGCCCTTATTTAGATGGGCAGTGATGAAATTGGCCATATCGGTACCGGTGGCGAACATGCCGCCTTCCGGCGCGATGGTAGGTATGTTTTGGTACGGCTTAAACGGATGACGTTCGGCATTGTAGCCAGTCGCAAGGTTTGCGATGATATCCTCATCCATCCGAAATGCAGCGTGCTCCATTTGTAGCGGGGTGAAAATATGCTTTTTTACATAATCTTCAAACGGTTCTCCTGATACCCGCTCGACAATGTAGCCCTGCATGGAGGAGGCAAGATTATCGTAGCGGTAAACCTCTCCTGGCGTGCGAACCACAGCCGGTGCATTTAACCGGATAAAGTCGGCAAGCGGCACCTCGCCCTTCTGAATGATATGCTGCGGAAGCGAGTAGTCGTCCGTAAAGTCGAAGCCTGTCGTATGGGTCAATAAATGCTCAACGGTGACGGGTGTCCCGGTGTTGTTGGTGATTTTAACATCCGGCATATAATTGGTTATGTCTTGCTTCAGGTCGATTTTCCCTTCCTCTACCAGTTGCATGACCGCCGTCGCGGTTATCGATTTGGATATCGAGGCCATGCGGAACAAGGTTCGATCGGGGTCAATCTTTTTCTTGGATTCAAGGTCGGCATAGCCGTAGCCCGTATTCAGCAGCACCTTGTCGTCTTTTACGACCACAACAAGCGCACCAGCCAGCATGTCCGAAACCTGGGGTTTGGCAAAATAGGCGTCGGTGAACGCCTTGACTTCTTTGGCACTCAGTACCGGTGCTCCCGTATGCTGTGTTAAAGCTGTACTTGAGGCGGGTTTAACTGTATCGGCAAAGATATCGGCAGGGAAAGCCAGCAGGCTAGCGGACAGTACGGAGGCTGCCAGGACACGAATGGTTCTGGATTTGTTTTGTTTATTTGGCTTCATGGGTTCCTCTCCTTGTCAATCGTATTTGATTTCCACTTCATGGTAGACGATGGAGGGAGATGGAAGAACGGTCCGCAGAATGAGTTTTAACTGGCTCTTCGGAGGGAACCAGGCCTCGACTTTGGTCCAGGGGAGATAGAATAACCGAGAGCGAAATTGATGGTTTTATACCAATGTTTTTAATTAGTACAATTAATTTGTGACATTTAGGTAATATACTATCAAAATTTATACTTGTTATTTTATAATAGTATAAATATAGAGGTGACTGGGGGATGAGGAAACTGAATCTATACATTAAGGAGAGCGGAAACAAGCAGGCAGCAAGGATGATCGTTTTCTTGCATGGCGGCGGTGTAAGCGGATGGATGTGGAGCAAGCAGATTTCCTTTTTTGAAAACAGCTTCTGCCTGATACCTGACTTGCCCGGACATGGGCGCAGCACCGGCAATCCGCCTTTTTCCATAAGCCGCACCGCGGAGCAGCTTAACGAGGTCATTTCGACCAAAGCTGATGGACGGGAGATTGTTGTCTTCGGCTTTTCACTAGGTGCGCAAATTCTCGTAGAGATGATATGTCAGCGACCCGGCCTTATTGATTACGCCATCGTAAACAGCGCATTGCTGAGGCCGATGCCGACAGCGCTTAAGCTGATTGAACCTTCCGTTCGAATAAGTTTCCCATTAACAAGATACAGATGGTTTTCCAGATGGCAGGCAAGCACGCTGTATGTGAATGAGGTTGATTTTGAACAGTATTACGCGGAAACACTGCATATGAAGCGGGAGATGCTGGTTTCAGTGCTGAAGGAGAATATGTCCTATTCAATCTCTCCGCGGATTCAAGAATCCACAACGAAGCTATTGGTTACGGTTGGGGAGAAGGAGAGAGGCCGTGTTAAAAAGTCGGCTGAAGATCTCGTGCAGCTGAGCGAAAATGCTGACGGGATCATCTTTCCCGGTGTTGGGCACGGCATACCGCTTGCTGATCCCGCGCTGTTTAATCGGGTAGTGAACCACTGGCTAAACACCGGTACAATTCCGGAGGGTACTCCTCAATTATAGCGGGGACGGTTCAGATCATAATCATCCTTATAAAGTGGCTGTAGACTTTGCCCTTAGGGCAAGGTGTATAGTGATCTTGAACCAAGAGCGATAAACCAGAAAAGAGGTGAACCTTTGCTGTCGATTGGAGAATTCTCCAAAATATGCGAAGTATCTACCAAGACACTTCGATATTACGATGAGATCGGATTAATTCATCCGGACCAGATCAATCCGGAAAACGGTTACCGATATTATTCCATTAGTCAATTAAAGAAAATGCTCTATATTAACCGTTTGAAGTCTTATCATTTTTCGCTGGAAGAAATCAAGGAGATTCTGGACGAGGAAGCGGATCCATCCGAAGAGAAGCTTCGCTTCGCCCTTCATCGCAAACGTAGGGATATTCAGGAGAAGTTAGACACGTATGAATATATCCTAAAACAAATGAACCAGGATATCTTGAATCTGGAGCAGGGCATGCATCTGATGTCATATCTGGATGATATCGAAGTACAGCTTGTTGAAACAGAACCAATGAATATCCTTTACATGCGTCAGATGATGAGCAGAGATGACTATGCTTTAGGATACGGCGGGTATTACAGCAGTTTGTACGAAAAGATTGCCAGGGAGCAACTTACCTTGGTTGGAACACCCATGACGATATATCACAGTCCGGAATTTCATCCTGCAGGCAATGACACCGAGTTCGCCCTCCCGGTCAGGGAGGCTGTAAAGGGAACGAGAGTGTTGTGCGGGGGCCTTTGCGCGAGGTCTGTTTTAAAGGGGGCTTATTCCAATTTGACATCGGTATATGCCAAACTGAGGGAATGGATAGAAGATGAAGGATATGCATTGACTCAATCGCCCTATGAAGTTTATGTAACCGACCCCTATCAGGCCTTGACGGCCGAGAAATTGGTTACCGAGGTGTATTTCCCCGTGACCAAAAAATAAGAGATTTACATATACCATATAGCTTAAATAACGAATTCTGCGAGGTATCTATTATGAATAGAAGCTGCTGGCCAACGACATTATGGCAAACTCTAGCCCCGGCGACGGTGGGAATGGACGCTGACAAGCTTTCAGGGCTGGACACATGGATCAAAAGCGATTATCCCGATATTCATGGCATAGTCGTGGTTCGACACGGAGCTATCGTTTATGAAAAATATGATCATGGGTATGGCCCGGAGGATCGGCACCATGTTGCATCGGTTACGAAAAGTATCATATCCGCTCTCATTGGCATTGCTATAGATGCGGGCTATATACAACATGCAGATCAGAAGGTGCTTGATTTTTTTCCAGAATATGAACCTAGAGCTGATGCTCGACAACAACGGGAAATAACGTTACGCCATCTGCTCACGATGACGGCTCCCTATCCATTTGAGGATTGGCACGAACCACTGGACAAACTGTGCATGCAATCGAATTGGGTTCATTATACGCTGAATATGCTGGGTGAAGGAGGAAATCTCGGAGCATTTAAGTATTCTACTGCAGGGGTGCATCTCCTCTCAGCTGTCATAACTCGCAGCACAGGTAAAAGTGCCCGCGCGTTTGCTAACGAACACTTGTTTAAACCGATCGGCATGAACGAAATTCCGGATTATGACATGAATTCATTCGGATTTGATGATTTATTCGGAAAAGACGTCAGGGGATGGGTTAAAGATCCGGCTGGCAACTCCACTGGAGGGTGGGGGCTTACGTTAAGTCCTCGAGATATGGCTCGTTTCGGCTTTCTTTATCTGAACCGCGGCACATGGGACAGTCAGCCCATTATATCGGGAGCATGGATTGACCAATCAACGGCGATGAATTCCAACCATTATGGATATCTATGGTGGTTGCGCGATGAGGACGGAGTATCTGCGTACTCGGCAGTAGGCGATGGAGGCAATATCATTTGCTGCATTCCGAAGCAAGACTTGGTCGTAGCCATTGCATCAGCTTTTACCGTCAATCCTCGGGATCGCTGGACACTGATTAAAGAACGCATTATCCCGGCGGTCATCGACTAAATAGATCATCGCTTTTTGCTCAGTATCGGCGTTCAACATGTGGTTGACGTCAAAAGAACAAAAATATCTGCGCATCTGAAGCCGCCAAATTGGCGGCTTTTATGGTTGCTGCACACTCTTTCAGGCAAAAATCGCAATCGTTGGCCCTTCTTAGCCATTCTGATGTTACGTGTATTTTCATACATTGTATGGACAAGCGAAAACAGAAATAAGCAGAGGGTGGGGAGGAATCGTTGTGAAGCTGCATCAAATCCAAGTGACGGGCATGACTTGCACGGCTTGTGCAGCCCGGATCGAGAAAGTCCTTCGTAAGGTGCAAGGCATTCAATCTGTCCGTGTTAGCCTCGCCTTATCTCAGGCCACGATTCATTATGAACCGACGCAGATTGGTATAGAGAAGATCATGGAGAAAATCGAAAAACTTGGCTATGGAGCGACAGACAGGCTGTCTCATCCGCAGGCCGGGATCGATGCGGAGACGGGAGCTTATCGCATCCGGTTTATCATTGCCGCTTGTTTATCCATGCCGCTCATATGGGCGATGATGGCGCATGTTGCCGATTGGCCTGCACAATGGATACCGAATTTGTTGATGGAACCTGTATTTCAATGGTTGCTCGCTACCTTGCTTCAGTTTGGCGTAGGGTATCCTTTCTATTACGGAGCTTACCAGGCCATGATCCATCGTACGGCAAACATGGATACTCTCGTTGCGTTAAGTACCTCGGTGGCTTATTTCTACAGCCACTATGTCATGTTTGAATCCCGGGACAGCTTTACGCATCCAACGCTTTATTTTGATACGATTGCGATGGTGATGACCGCGGTTCTGCTGGGCAAGTGGCTTGAGACCATGGCCAAAGGCAGAGCATTGAAACAGCTTAGTGCCTTATATGAGCTTCAGGTTAAACGGGTTCGAGTCTTACGCAGTCATGGGGAAGAATGGCTTTCAGCGGATCAGGTGCAGATCGGAGACCGCATCCGGGTGAATCAGGGGGAATGGATCTCCATTGACGGCTTTGTTCAGTCGGGATCGGCAGATGCCGATGAATCTATGCTGACAGGTGAAAGTACAGCGGTGGCAAAGGGCATGAAAGATCGAGTCTACGCCGGCACGCGTTGTCTGATCGGAAGTTTGGACATCGTGGTTGATAAATATCATGACGAAACCTGCCTGTCTCAAATGATTGGGCTAATCGAGTCGGCGCAGCAGGGGAAACCGGCCATTCAGCGAACCGTAGATCGTATAGCGGCGATTTTTGTTCCCATGATGATCGGTTGTGCTGCGCTTACCTATGCGGGGTGGCTCTGGTTTTCCCAATCTCCCGGTGCATCCGAAACGGCCATGCGCCACGCGCTGTCTGTAATGTTAATCGCCTGTCCCTGTGCGCTCGGGTTAGCTACGCCGGTATCCATCCTGATCGCAACCGGCTCGTCCGCCCAAAGAGGCGTTCTATTCAAAGACGGCCGTTCTCTGGAGAGTTTGCGCCGAACGGATGTCGTATTGTTGGATAAGACTGGCACATTGACGGAAGGAACGCCTCAACTTACGGCGATTTACACTGCGGACGGCACCAAAGCTGCCTACGCGCTATCCATGTCGGCTGCGGTGGCTTCCCGGTCCGCTCACCCGTTAGCACAAGCCATTGTACGAGCTGCCCAAGACAAACATTCCCCCATTTTGGAAGCCCAGAAATTTCAAGAGCGGGTTGGGAAAGGGATGGAAGGCTATGTCAAAGGTGAGCACGTATGCGTGGGAAATCGAAGATGGCTGCTGGAGCAGGGCATACAGCTGGAGAGTCCTCCAGATCACCCCGGCTATACAAGGATTTATGTCGCCGTGAACGGGAAGTGCATCGGGTCGCTAGTATTGATTGACAAGCTTAGAAAAGACGCCCGGAAGATTGTACAGGAGTTAAAGCGCCGAGCCGATGTGTGGATGGTAACTGGCGATGAGGAGCAGGCCGCCGTGGCGGTGGCTGCCGCGGCCGGGATCGATCAGATGCGCGCAGGCATGCTTCCTGAAGACAAGCTGGCGTTCATCCGCGAGCTTCAACATCAAGGGCGTTCCGTTGCGATGATTGGCGATGGCATAAACGATGCGGCTGCGCTAGCCGTGGCAGATGTCGGCATGGCTATGGGCGGGGGAGCGGACGCGGCTAAACAGGCCGGCGACATCGTATTGATCGGAAACAAGCTATTCAACATCATCGATGCGTATACGTGGAGCCGCCAAACGATGCGGAACGTTCATCAGAATTTGCTGTTTGCTCTGTTGTATAACGCCGTTTCCGTACCATTGGCCGCATGCGGTTATTTGGATCCGCGCATCGCTTGCATCGGCATGGCGGCAAGCTCCGTGATTGTTGTTGCGAATGCGCTTAGATTGCAGCTGAAGGTGAAGAGATGGATAAGAACCGCATAATAATGTTAAGACGGAGTCCCAACCCGTTGATATGCAGCCACCGGTACGGGTCCGCGAGCCTGGGATTTCACCCGCACCTGGAATATGGTCATTCCTTTGGCTGGATAAAGTACCGGTATGTAACGAAGTGTGGAAAACATAACAGCTAATTGGCAGGGAACCATGTTGACTCTACCGCTAACTGATCCTGAGTAACCTCTCGATCAGATGTAAACCGTCCTTTTTGCGATGCAATAAAAGATAGTAAAAGGAAAAAGCCGCAGTCCGGGGACTGCGGCTATTCCTCAAGGCAGAGTTGTTTGCCATCACTCATCTATGGCAGGAAGGATCACTACGCCAGCTCCAACACAACCATTTGATGATTATCCAAATAAGGAACCGTGTAGTTAATCTCGTCTTGATTATTGACTGTATAAGGAAGGTCCTCCATCGAGGGAGCTAAATAGACCCGTTTAACCGAAGCCTGGGACGGGAGACGCAAGCCGACGGAAACATCCCGCAGCGGAACGATGTCTTCAATGACTTCAACACGCCCCTTCAACACAGGGGTCGCATATAGCAGGTGATTTATGTAGCGTTTCTCGCCCTGCTGATACTGAAGCGTCGCAATGCCTCGTGCCGGCAAATCGCAGCTCAAGGAAGGCTGCGGCAGGAGCCGGGCGAGAGCATGCAATACCATCTCTTTCAGAATGAGATGTCCATTGTCCGCGTAGTCGCCGAACACATTCCAAGCGATATAAATACCGCTTGTGCTTTCGATCATGCCGGGTCCGCTGTCCTCCCCCGCGCTTGGCGTGTGCTGATGCGAGCAGAACGTGAACACGTCCCGGTTAAAGTACGGATTCTCCCGGCTGCCAAGCGCACGGCCACCGTTCAGTTCAACCTGCTGTCCTTCGCTGTACATGACAAATGAAGCAGGGAGAAGGGGCCCTGGAGTAAAGTCCGGACGGAAATATGACGGACGGTAAGGGCTGGCGCCTCTCCAGTTCAGTCCAAGATCAAGCGCAAATGCGCTGCCGTCCGGATCCAAACCTGAGCGACCCGTGGCCAGAAGCTTGCCGCCGCTCGCGGTAAAAGCGCGTATAGCTTCTCCCAATGCCGGCCATACCGGCACATCATCCGGCAAAATCAGCACTTTGTAGAGGCTGAAATCAGCACTGGCATCCACGATGTCGTACAGGTAATGTCCTTCGGTCAGAATGCGTACAGCTCCGGCATCCGCCAGATTGTTACGGTCTTCCGATTTTCGTGCTTCGGGACAAGCCTCCCAAGCAGCCTCTAGCGACAAGACGGCGATATCCGCTACTGAAGATGTTTCGCTGCACCATGGCTCCTTCGCTTCTACCTCCGCATAGGCGGTGCCGATCAAGGCGTAAGTCGCTTCATCCATCTGGCCGGAAGGGTGAAGCTGATCGCCGATTGAGCACTTGGCGCCGTGGGCAAGACTGAGCGCCGTTTCGAAGCGCAGCGCGTTCGGATGCTTGTAACCGCCGAATTCGCCCCAGGAGGTATGGAATTTGCCCGTCATGCCGAGATAGTCCATGCCAAGCGTCTGCGCATAGCGTGCGGACAGCGGAAAGTGGTCGTAACCCCAGCCTCCGGTCGGCAGCGATTCCAGTTCCAGATGACTGTTGACTTGGGCAAGGTCGCGGCGGCCGCGACGCTGATGGCCGCTATTATGGAAAACCGGAAGACCGGGCTTGATCTCGTCCACCGTTTCCCGAACGCGGCGGGCATAGTTCAGGTAAGTCGCCTCGCCCAGGGCGGCAACGGCTGCTTCATCGCGAGGGTCTTGACCGGCTGATCGCAGTGCGGCCACGCAATGCTGACACCAGCATTTACGGGTCCCGACGATATCAAGGAAAATGCCATCCGCATCATATCTGGAAACTACCTCACGAATTTGCTCAATCAAGATGTCCAGGTAAGGCGTATTAAAGCAAAACTCGTGGTAGCCGGGCGTCATGAAATCTTTCACCCAGCGCGTACGATCTTCCGCGTCGCGGATCAGCCATTCGGGATGGCGCCGCGCCAGCTTTTCGTCCAGTCCCGCGGATAAGTACACCGGCGTTTTGACGTCGATTTCGTGGGCGGCAGCAATCATCTCGCCCAGCAGATCGAATGAGAGATGCGGGTGCATTTCATTGGCTTCGCTCGGATGGTATGCCCAGCCGTGATGGCATTTTGAAAACACCGTGATGGAATCGACGTGCCCGGCACGCAGCATGTTCTGGAACTGGGATTTTGAAAAACGGCTTCCGATGCCGGCAATGTCCTCGGATGTATGGAAGTCGAGATGAACCTGACGATAACGCATGCGTAAACAGCCTCCTTAGTCGCTTTATGAGAGCGGTTACTCGTCATCAAATGTACCTCTTTTTCATGCGGGCAACCAGTGATAATATAGACTTTAATTAGCACAAAATGAACTTGCGAAGAGGAGGGAATGGTCGTGCTGTGCTTAGAATTCGCCATACCGCCCCTGCCGCAATTCGTAACGGCCGGACATGCCGTATGGAAGCCGGGAGACAGGCATTTCGCCCGTACCTTCGGCGTTTATGACCTGCTGCTGGTCACAAAAGGAACGCTCTATATGAGGGAGGAACAGACGGAGTATGAGGTCGGCGCGGGAAAGCTGCTGGTGCTGGAAGCGGGGCTGCCGCATGTCGGGCACCGAGCCTGCTCGGAGCATACGGAGATTTATTGGGTGCATTTCATCCATGGGCATCCGGCCGTGCACATCCTGCAGGAGGATATTCCCTGGACAAGCCTGCTATCCAAAGGCACGGTCGAAGACGTTGAGCCCTCATCGCAGCAGCGCATGTACTTGCCGAAGTTTGCATCCGTCGAGGTGCAAACCGTGGAGCCGATGCTGCGCGGATTGAACGATACCCACAACAGACTGAATGGAGAAAATGCGCTACAGCTCCACCTTTTGCTGACCGCGCTGTTTGCCGCGCTGCAGGCAGGCTGCGCTCGGACGTCCGAGCCGGAGCCTTCCGTCCGGCTGGCCCAAGCCGCCGCAGCCTATTTAAACGAACATTGGAAGGAGCCGTTTGAACGGGCCTCGCTAGAGGAAAAGCTCCACTTCCAAGCGAGTTATATCGCCAGATGCATGAAGATGCATATCGGCAAAACACCCCTGCAGTACGTGCTGTACCTGCGCCTGGAGGAGGCCAAGAAACTGCTTGGAGGTACGGTGCTTGGCATTTCCGAGATCGCGGAACGCGTGGGAATCCGAGATTCCAACTACATGACGCGCCTGTTTAGCACCAAGCTTGGCATGACGCCTGGTGCTTATCGGCAGATGCTTCGACAGAAGAAGGAAAGTGGAGGGAACGCGTTACCTGGGCAACCCTGATAAGTAATAAGGCGATCCCAGAGATACAGTGAGTGCGTATCCCGTGTGAAGGTAATACTTCGAAAGGTCATTTTCGACATGGTTCGTATTTTGTCAGAGGTGGAATTGCGCCGGACGATTTTGTCATTTGGGGCGATGATTTCTTGCTGGAGGCGCTCATGCGTTTAAACAACGGGCGGCCCGGTTGCTGGTATGAACCCAAGAGGTCAAAAACAATAGAATGATTTTCCATGGTTTCCTAAAAAGCGAAAGGCCCTGTGATTTTAGAAACAGACAGGGCCTCCGGATACCATGAGCCCTTGCTGTGCAGGGCTTTTTTTGATTGTACCTAGTAGACTGATACAGGCCAGCCTTACCGATGAACACGGATAGGTAGCTGAGTTAACATTTGTCCTGCCGCGGAAGGACTCAGGTTATCTTCCAGTTTAAATTCAGGAATCGGTTCAATGCGCGGGAAGAAATCCATAAACCTGCTTATCGCGATATTTGCTTCGAGCCGTGCCAGCGGAGCGCCCAGGCAGAAGTGAGCGCCATTCCCAAAGGTTAAATGCTTTTTGTTATTGGCACGGTGGATGTTCAGGGTAAATGGATCCTCAAATACCTCTTCATCCATATTGGCAGCACTCATCCAAGCGACGACGAGATCTCCTCGTTTCATTTCCACGCCGAGAACATGATTGTCCTGTTTGACGGTTCGATCCATTTTTGCAATGTTAAACCGATAGCGGAGCATTTCCTCGATGGCATTGGGAAGGAGCTCGCGGTTAGCCTGGATTTCCCCGTAAATTTGGTTGTTGTCATATAAGAAGGAATAAAACGTATTGGCTAGCAGATGAGTCGTCGTTTCAATGCCTGCACCCAGGATAAACATCGTCGTTCTGACGATCTCATCGTCCGATAACCGATCCCCGTCAACCTCGGCTTGGATGAGGTCGGAGATGATATCGTCCGCTAGATTGCCTCTTTTTTGGACGATATGAGGATAGAGATAGTTGTAATATTCTTTGGCAGCACGACGTTTCAGTTCTTGAACATCTTCCGAATGGTTTTTAGGCAGGGGAAGGAACAGATGGTTTACCCACTCCTTGAATAATAACCGGTCTTCGGAAGGGACTCCGAGCAGATCCGCGATGACGATCGTCGGCAGCGCACTGGCATAATGTTGGACGATGTCAATGACGTTGGCGTCCCCCATTTCATGCAGAAGCTGGTCTGCAATCTCTTGAATGCGCGGCTCCCAGAGCTTCAAGCTGCGTGGGGTGAAAGCGGCCGATATTAAGGCACGGCTTTTTTGGTGTTCCGGGGGGTCTGACTGCAGGTTAATCTTGCTCATTTTCTGGCCTTCGTCATTGTCGGCGCCAACGCTGATCATCGTCCGCGTTCTTACACTAGAGAAATATTCATGATCCTTGAGAACCCTCTTGACGTCGTTGTACCGGAAGACGTTCCAGGTTTGGGTCGCCTGATTATAAACGATGGGCTCATGCTGCAATTTGTGTTTGTACCAATCATAAGGATTGAATTCTTCGGTCGGTGAATGGAATTGCGTGATTTCCTCTAAGGAGATGATCTCATGATTCATTACATTCCCTCCAATGCCAGTGTAATATAACATATGTTAATTTAACATAATGTTGTAACTGGTCATAGTTTCCAATGACCCATGTCCAAAGTTCTGTTTATATTCTTCCTTGTCGGATTTTGGTTGAACATATACGCTAGAGATGTGCTGTTAAATCTGCAGCGGTTTTGTCAAATCCGTCGACGAAAGGCCTGAACGATCATGTATCTTGAACTTCTCATTCTGATCCAAATCGAGAAATCCCCGAAACACGGGTATGAAATAAAAAAAGAAATACAAAAGGATCTCGGTTATTTAATGGACGTCAATCACAACATGTTATACCCGACATTGCGAAAATTTACGGAGGAGGGATTTGTTCGTAAACATCGAAATGAGCAGGAAGGCAGACCGAATCAATATGTATATGAAATTACAGAAACAGGGAGGGGAAAAATCGCAAATCTCATTAACGAATTCACTGAAAAAGATGCAAAACATCAAATCGAATTCATGGTTAGAGTGTCCCTGTTCGATCGTATTTCTAAGGAGGACCGGATGCGGATATTACATAGGAGAAAGAAGGACTTGGAGGAGCTGCTGTCCGATATCGAGAGAAGACGGAATGAAGGCGGGGACGAGTTGTTCCGGGACGAGGTTCTGCGGTATTCGGTCTCCCAGGTTCAAGGCGAATTGGCGTGGATCGACAGGCTGGTCGACAGTTTAACGTGATGGTTTAAGTACGGCTTCGACCAGATCATTGATCAATGAAGCATCCAGCACGACGATGTTTTAGCAATAGCCTGAACAAGGCATTAAGATTTTTAGATTTTGGCAAGTTAGAGCAAGTGAAGAACAATACGAAATGATATAAAGGAGTATAGTGGAACATGGATCAGACACTGGAAACACGTTTGAACGAAATGAAACAGGAGGCGAGACCAATGGATGGCCTTTATCAGCGATAAAAACGCAGAGAACATCGTGAAGCGTACTTCGCTGCAGATCGGGATACATGACTATGCACTGCTTGAATATTGCCGATAAGCTAGAAGCGGGAACCTATCCGACCAAACCGTTGGAGACGTTTTTCCTGTCCAGACATATCCTGGACGAGGGACTGTCTCCAGATGCGGATCCCGACTGGATCGTTGGCGTTTATGAGCGGGTTCTGCAATTGAACAAAGGGAACCATCACCAACCTTTAAAGGAGTCAATGAACAGTTGCCGAGTGGCGGCTTTTGTTTATCCTAGTCATACTGTTTAGGCAATAACGATAGAATCGAAAGCCGTTTATATAGTAGCTAAAGTGAGAGCCTGGTTGATATAAAATACGGACAAGAGGGCATGGAATATCAGAGCCATTTGATAAATTGAAAGCGTTATCTTTATGGCTCTGCCGAACTTATGAATAGAGGGGAGGAGCCATTCGATGAAAGTGCTGATTGCCGACGACGATGTTTACACAAGGGAGGGCCTCGTTGAGGCGATCGAATGGAGGCGGCTGGGCATACAAGAAATTCTCCAGGCAGAAGACGGCTCGGAGGCGCTCCAGATGGCAGCGGCCCAACAACCCGATATCGTCATTACCGATGTTCGAATGCCCAAGCTGAACGGCATTGAATTTGCGGAGCGATTATCGGCCGTCTGCCCTGAGTGCAAGCTGCTTTTCATAAGCGGATATATGGAGGTGGCTTACATGAAAAGCGCGATTCGTCTCGCGGCCGTGGACTATGTGGAGAAGCCGATTAAGCTTCAGGAAATGGAGAAGGCCATCGGGAGGACGATCGGCTACATTCGCGAACGCAAGGAACGGGAGGCGCTGTTGAACCAGAAGGTTGATATCGATCGCAGGAAGCTGGCCGTTGCGTTGCGAACCGGGGGGCATAGCCAGGATGAAATAATAGAGATGTGCGAAGAAGCTGGATTTCCAACAGATACGAGTTATATTTCCATCATCATATCCCGGTTGGAAGGGAAGACAATGGAACCTTTGATTGCAGAGCAAAACGATTGGGGAACGTATGCGGGTACGGCATTAACCGAACAGCTCGATCGGCGAAGGGAACTCCTGTTGATCCCGCTGCGCCAACGGAATGAGCGCGGGATGGTGCTTCACGTGGCAGAGCAGATATGCCGGCGCAAGTCCGGCGTTCGAATCGGCGTGGGCTGCGTCGTCTCGGATCTGCATGAGGTACCCAGAAGCTTTCAAGAATCGGTGTTTGCTCTGGAGGCCGGCTTTTATCGCCCAGAGTCCATGATCGTAACGTTCGAGCCGAACTTGTTCGGACAACATACCGTCTCGGGGGATGTCTATCTGGAATTCCATCACTGCCTGAAGCATAAACCTCAAGAACTGGCAGCATGGATGGAATCGTATTGCGACCGGCTCATGGCCGGCCCATACATGCTTAGAGAGGGGGTTGTATCGCTATTTGCTTCCTTTGCGCACGCTATTTTAAACGAGAAGAACGGAATGCTGCTTCGAACCGGCAAGGTCTATCAGCTTCGCGAAACCGAGCGGCATTTGAATCATTGCCAAACGATGAAGGAGGTTAAGGAGTACATTCTGGGTATGTGCCTTGCTTATCAAGAGGAAGTGAAAGAGACATCCATCTACTCCAGTGTGATACGAGCCGTGATGAAGTATGTATCCGCACATTGCAGCCATCCGGACCTGGATATCAGAGAGATTGCCGATCATGTGCATCTGTCGACTGCCCATCTGGGTGTTCTATTTAAACAGGAGACGGGGACCACGATGAAGCAGTACGTGAATGATTACCGGCTGGAATTGGCGAAAAGCTTGATAGCGGGAGAGCATTTCAAGATGGCTGATATTTCCAAAATGTGCGGTTATGCAAGTCCGGGCTATTTCGCCAAAGTATTCAAGTCATCCACCGGTCTGACGCCGGTTGAATATCGAAGGAAGCGTTCCGGATGAAGTTCAAGGCTTGGCTCGGGAATTTATCGTTAAGGAAAAAGCTGATGTTCCTGTTTGCAATGGTCGGCATCATTCCACTTGTGGTGACCTTTGCCGCCATTTACGGCGAGCTTCGGGATTCCATCATCAGCAAACAGCATGATGCCGCCAATCAAAATTTCGAACAGGCCTTGTCCTTGCTGTCGACCAAGTTCACCCATCTCGAAGATATCTCGTCCATGATCATGATCGACGAGCAGATCAACGAGGTTTTCTCAAAAGACCCGGATCGCTTGCAGGTGTGGGAACAGCTGACCGCGTTTGAGCGAATTACCGATTATACCCGCATTTTGCAGACCAACACCGAGATGAACGGCATCATTTACTATATCCATGATGACTTTGTTGTTGCCGGAGAAGGAGCAACCATGTACCGGCCGATCGGGAACGTGGCCGCTTTGCCATGGGCCAAGAAAATCATGGCCGCCGAAGGAAATGCGGTGTGGGTCCTTGCTGAGGACGAGGCTGCACCGTCAACGAGGCACCTCATGCTTGGAAGGGTATTGTGGAATGTTCATGATTTATCTAGACCGGTAGGTATCGTTACGGTTCGGATCGAGCTCGGCCAGCTTCAATCCTACGTCATGAATACGTCCGCGGGGCAGCTTATTTACCTGGAGACCGATGACGGAGAAGTCGTGATCAGCAGCGGACAAGACGGAATGGAGCATCGGGTTCAGCCGTTGTCCAGACCTATGAACCGCGAGCGGTTCGAGCCGATGACTGCGGGAGATAGCGAATATTTGGTTAGGGACTCGGGCATAGGATCGACCAACCTGTATCTGCGCTCCGTCCTATCGGCCGATACGGCGGCACAAGCCGTCAACCAGGCACGCTATCAAGTCTTGTTGGTTTACGGCGCCGTTTGCTTGGCTTTATTGATATGCATTATACCGGTAACCAAGTCCATTACACGGCGCATTTTCTTGTTGATGAACAAGATGAGCCAGGTCCGGCAAGGCCGGTTAAACACCCTGGATATTGCAACTCAAGAGGATGAAGTAGGGCATTTAGTTTCGAGTTACAATTATATGATCAACAGCGTGAGGGAGCTGATGGACAACCAATATCGCCTGGGCCAGGAAAAAAAAGGAGCCGAGCTCAAGGCGCTGCAGTCCCAGATCAATCCGCACTTCCTGTATAACACCCTCGATATGATCCTGTGGATGGCCCAGAAGGACGAGAAAGAGAATATTCAGGAAGTCGTTTATGCTCTGTCCGACTATTACAAGCTGATCCTGAACAAAGGAGAGGATTTTGTACCCTTGATAGATGAGCTCCGACTGTGTGAGAAGTATGCAGCTATACAGCAGAAGCGGTTCAAAGGGAAAATCCGGTTTGAAATCGAGGTTGAGGCGGAAGCAGAGGCATGCTTGCTTCCGAAAATCACGCTTCAGCCGATCGTCGAGAACGCCATCATTCACGGTGTATTGGAAAAAACCGAAACGGAAGGGCGAATTCTTATAAAAGGCAGCGTCCGCAGTGGGCGATTGCGATTGACCGTGAGTGACGACGGTCCGGGAATGAAGGAAGAAGTCTCTCATTCTGATGGGTACCGGGGGAGCGGCTATGGGCTGAACAATATCAGAAAGCGGTTGGAGTACTATTTCAACGAAGCAGACGGGATTCAATTGCATTCGGTACAAGGGACGGGTACAACCGTTTCCATCGATGTCCCGGCCATCACGGGGGACTTGAGTTCCTCCCTACTTCTCGAATCGGGTTGAAACTTGGCTGGACTCGGCACGCTTTTGGGTACATGGCGTATAGAAGAGGCTCCGCTTCATGCTGGGGTTTGCCTCATATTGAGATCATGAGGACAGAGGATACGCTATTTCGCCGAAATGGGCTCATTATGGGGATCTTACGGACACAGGATCCGTTATTGCACCATAATCGCGAATGATTCCACTCTAAATCCTGCAATAGCGGATCTCTTGTCCGCATATGGCTGTGAAACAGGTAAAACAAAGAAATAGCGGAACCAGGGTCCTATAATACCGGAAATCCATGGAGAGTTAATTTCATTGGCAGCCACGCTCGGTTATTACTGAGCATTCGGCATTGCCTTTCTGCTTAAACAAAGCTGGATCGATGATGGTAGTTCTAATGAGGGGAAGGGTAATACGGCGCAATTCCCCGGTGTTCTTTTGGTGAAATCAGCCGATGGCGTTGGTCCTGATGGGGGAGAGGGTAATACGACGCATTACCCTGGTGTGACTTTGGTGAGATCAGCGTACTATCGAGATTGTCAGGGCAGCGGCTCAGCTGTTGCAACAGCCATCCACAGCAACAACCGCAACAACCGCAACAACCGCAACAACCGCAACAACCATCCACTGAAACAACCATCAACTTATAAAAGGAGGATATCATTGCGGAAACCGGTACGAACCATAGGAGCGCTGCTGACCTGTATCTTCTTCATCGTCTTCATCTTGTCCGCATGCTGGCACGACCCTTCGCCCGATCTCGGGGAGGACGGAAATCCAGACATGATACGCGGTCCGGACGGACAGCCCGTCGTACAATTAAAGGGCATCACGATGGGCCGCGAGCCAGCGAGCGGAATGGATCGATTCTATCAACAGCTTGATGCGTTAACCATCAAGGACCTGGGAGCGACCATTCGATTCGATTTCATTCCATGGGGAGATGAGAAGAACCAGATCAGCCGAGCGATTGCATCCAAAGAATACGACCTCTATGTCGGAGGTGCGTGGTCTGATTTCACATCTTTTGTTGCGAGGAATGCATTCGCGAATCTGACGCCATTGCTGGATCAGGTACCGGATCTCGTATCGCACTATGACGGGCAGCTGAATAGCGTCATGACCCATGGCAGGCTCTTCGGCATTCCGCAATACAATATGCCGGGCGGCGGAGGCGAAGGCATGCTCTTCCGGGAGGACCTGCGCAAAGCATGGGGATTGCCGGAAATCAAGGACCTCGAATCGGCTGAAAAATATCTTTACAAAGCCAAGGAGGCATATCCGGACACCCCGATGATCAATGACAAACGGTTTGCGGATAATCTGTGGACACTGATCGCCGGCTCCAAGTATCTTGATGTGGTCAAAGGATATGCGGTTGTCTCCGTCGATGAACCTTACAAAGCCCTCAGCATGTATGAAACCCCGGAGTATAGGCAGGTGCTGCTTCGAGCCAAGCAGTGGTATGAGGACGGGATCGTAAGCCGCAAGATACTGGCTGCCCAGGGGAATGCCACCGGCGAAACGCTGGAATGGATGAAAGCGGATAAGAAGCCGCTGGAATTCAACAACCATTTCGGCGCAGTCAGCAGCGGTTACATCGGAGTGCTCAAGGAGTTGTTTCCCGAGTTCGAGTACGGATGGTTTGATTATTATCTCGACCACGTGCCGAACTACATGCCTTTTATGACACCGGACAACATCACGATGATCTCGGTCGGCGCCCACTCCAAGCACAAGGAAATTGCGCTCAAGCTGATCGAGAAGGCGCACACGGATCGTACATACTACAATCTCCTGCTGTATGGCGTGGAAGGGGAGAACTACAACCTGGAGGGGGATTACATCAGCTACGCGGGCATCAAGTCGGAAAACAAAAAGCCGGGCTGGACGGGATTGTATGACGGCAGTATGAGCCTGATGGAAAAATACCCGGGAGAATGGCAGGCCATCGTTGAGCATTTGCATTCGGAAGGCGCGAAACGGGCCGTAGAAAACGGTGAAAGCCCGCTTGCGGGATTCCGCTTCGATACGGGGCCGATAACGACGGAGCTCGCAGCCATGGATGCAGTCAGATCGCATCACATCGTACCGCTGTCCGTCGGCATGTCCGAAGGCATCGATGCTGATCTTGCGCTTGCTAGGCAGCGGATGAACGAAGCTGGATTCCCGAGCTTCATGGAGGAGCTGCAGAATCAGCTGGATGCATTCGCTGCTAAGAAATGATAGGGGATAATCATGAAGCAAACTAGTGATCCGACAAGGAAGCGAGGAGGTCTCAAATGACGAAATCCAATAGAAACCTTAATGTTGAACCTGAACGCATCGAACGTATCTCTACAACCCTTACCGGTAACGGTGCCTGGTGCTGGTTTGCCGATCCGAGGGCGCTGCGACATGTCAATGCCGTAACGGGTAGCGACAAGACATACATCGGGTACATCGATGTTGCGGGCAGCATTCAGGCGGTTCAATATGATCATGTGACCCAAGAACGTAAGCAAGTGCGGGTGCGAGCGGGTTTTCAGCAGGATGACCATAATAATCCGACGTTTTTGGCACTGCCCGACGGCCGGGTGATGATTTTTTATTCCGAGCACTCGACAACCCCTTATATTTATTATCGCGTAACAACCCAGCCTGATGATCTAGAGACGTTAGGACCTGAAAAAATCATCGATACCACGGGATACGGGAATACCACCTATCCTTCGCCCTTCGTGTTGACGGATCAGCCCGATTATTTCTATTTACTGTGGCGTGGCGTAAACTGGCATCCGACCGTAGCAAGGTTCACGCTGCCGGATCCCGAAGGCGACGTCTCCTGCAACATGGAACCGAAGCAGATCGTGGATTCCAGATGCCATGAACAGGAAACCGGAAAAAGGCCGTATGCCAAGTACGAAACGAACGGCAAAGACAAAATTATGATGACGTATACCTACACACATCCGGACAATATGACTCCGAATTCGTTATACTATTCGTATTTGGACGTGAATACTCTGACGCTGCACGGAGCTGATGGCCATCAGCTCGCAGATCTGAATCGCGGGCCGCTGAAGCTGGACAACAATGAAACCGACCCGGCCCACTTGGTGGATCGCCTGCCGGGCATACGCAACTGGAACTGGGATATTGCCGCGGATAAAGAGGGATGCCCGGTAATCTTGTTTGTTAGGATCAATGCAGATAAGGATCGTCATCACTATTGTTACGCTAAGTGGTCCGGCTCCGATTGGCAGATTACACTGTTGGCAGATGGCGGACGATGGTTCCACCAAAATGAAGAAAGAGAACTTTGCTATTCCGGGGGCATGTCACTGGATCATAACGATCCTTCCACCGTGTATATGTCAATCCCCGTACAGGGTAAATACGGTGAGGTCTTCGAAATTCATCAATGCGTCATCGCGGATGATGGCTCGATCTGCAACATTGATCAAGTCACTGAAAACTCGACTCAAAACAACGTTCGACCTTTCGTCGTCCGCCATGCGTCGCCGGGCGAATCGTATGATGTGATATGGATGCACGGGGATTACTACTATTGGGATCATTCGCAAGGGAGATTGGGTTATACGACGGGGCTGCAAACCTTGTGTGAAGACGTAGCGATTGAAGACGAAAGGAGGACCGATCCTTCTGCATAAGTCATCTGCATCAACTTGAAGAACAGCTTGGAGTCGACCGTTTCCCGCAAAGGGGAAGCGGTCGATTTTTTATAAGAGGAAGGAATTATTGTTTAAGAAGCAGCTTCCCTGTGACCGTAGTGTGGATAATAGCAAAATAGGCCAAAGCGCCTTAAGGTTTTTGTCATGCGTCATGCGTCATACGCAGCTGCAGCTTTAACTATCCGTCCTGATGGCTTGTTCAATTCGTTGCCTTCGGTATTGGTAGGGCGTAATACCGTAAAGCTCCTTGAATAGCTTGATGAAATATTGCGGTTTCCGGTAACCGACCATGCGTGCGATGTCCATGACGTGAAGATGGGAAACCTCCAGCAGGTGGGCCGATTTCTCCAAGCGAGCGCGCAGAATGTAACTCGACAGGTTTTCACCCGTTTCCTGCTTATACAATTTGGACAGGTAGACGGGATGAAGATGGACGATGCCGCCTAGCTCTTCCAGGCTAAGGCCGTCGCCCAAATGCCCAAGAATGTAGTCCCTAATCGCACGCACGATATCCGCGCCGGAGCAGTAGCGGTCCGGCTGATCGGAAGGGCGCGCCATGTTATCTGTCTCGCTTCGGGCGAAGTCATCCTGGGGTTCCGACCGCTTCTCGCCGATACTCTTGACGGCCTGGCACATCGCTTTGTCCATATCGTCTTTATCCACTGGCTTCAAAAGATAATCCAACGCGCCGAAGCGAATCGCCTTTTGAGCATAATCAAATTGGGAATAGCCGGACAAAAAAATAACTTTTGTTTTAAGCCCCCGCCTATGAATATGCTCCAGCAGGTCGATGCCCGAAATTTCAGGCATGCGAATATCCGTAATCATGATGTCGAACCGGTCGCTGTCCAGCAGCATCCGGGCCTTCGTCGGGTTGGTCGTCGTTTCAATGCGATGAACGCCGAACTTCGCCCAGTTAAGCAAATGTTTGAGGTACTCCACGACATACTGTCCGTCATCCACGATCAATAAATGCATAGGCTCCTCCTTCTTCAAACGAGAAATCCACCAATACCGTAACCGACAAACCGCCCCAATCATTCAAGGCAAACCGCAGGCCGCAAGAATGACCGTAGGCATTTTTCAGGCGCTGGTTGATATTCCAGAGCCCGATGCCATCTGTTCCGGGAGGAGGAAGAGGCGCTTCGACGCTAGCTTGCAGTGCCCTCAGTTCCTCCGGCGAAAGTGGCTTCCCGTCATTGGCAACCGTTATTCGGGCTCCCGATTGGAACGCCTCCACGCATATGAAGACCCGATGGGCGCCTTGGCGCTCTTCGATCCCGTGCAGGATGGCGTTTTCCACGATCGGCTGAATAATTAGCGGCATGATCGGCCGCTCCTTCAATTCATCCGGCAGCTTGATGTCGTAGTCCATGGTCTTGCAGAGGGCCATGATGCCCAGGTAATGATCGGCCAGCTCCAATTCCGTAGCAAGCGTGACGCTGCTCGAGTCTAACCGGGTCAGATAGCGGTAGTATTCAGCCAAATGCTTGCTCATGCGGATGACGGCTTCCGGCGAAGAATTGGCCATTGACATGATGAAGAACAGGCTGTTATAGAGAAAATGCGGATTGATCTGCGCCTGAAGCTGCTTTATTTCCGCATTGCGGCGCAGGTCCGTCTCCGTTTTCAGTGACGTGAACAGCATCTGGATTTGGGCAACCATATGATTGAAGCTGCCAAACAGACTGCCGAATTCATTGTTGGGACGGTTATGGATCCGGATGGCGTAATCTCCCTGTTCAACCTGATGGAACTTTTTGTTGAGAAGGTAGACGTTCCTGTAGAAATTACGATAGAAGGTGGCGATAACGACCAAGCCGATGATCAGAATGATAAAGATGCTGGCGAAGAAAACCTGTCGATTCCGGTTCAGCGGCTCCAGAAAATCGCTCATTCGCGTATAGGTGACGAGGTAGGCGTCGATCGGTTCGATAAATTTGGACAGGACAAAGTAGTCTCCACCCCGGTTGCTGAAGTCGAACCTGAGAATACGTTTCGGGTCCGGTGACACCGTCTCTCGGGCTTTATTCGCGATACCGTCGATAAGCTTACCGTCACTGATCGTCAAATCATCTCCTACCAGGAAGAAGGCGTTGGAACTGCCGCCGTTGAATGATTTTTGCAGCAGATTTCTGAGGTAGTCCGTCTTTAGCTTAACGCCAACGATATACTCGATGTCTTCAGGCGTGCGGGGTTCCCGAACGTATGGATAGACGGAAAAATAATACAAGCTGCCGTTCACGAGCTTCCATCCGCGCTTGTCCACGGTACCGTAAATATCATCGGCAAGCAATTCTCCGCGGGTGGCGATGAACGTGCCTTCCGATCTCCAGTAGATGCCCAGGGATTCGACCGATTGGCTGGACAGCAGCGTATTTTTCATCCTTTCTTCGATATCGTTCTTCTTCATCTGTGCGTCGTAGCTGCCCAGTTCCAGGATCTGCCGCTGATAGAATCGAACCGAGCTGTCCGCGGTATACTGGATGGCGTACATGCCGGCTTCGTAGAGCATGTCATCCACGACGCTTTCCGCATAACTCACCTGATTTTTAGCCGTATTCACCAGGCTGTTCTGAATCGTTCGGGAATCCAGCGCGTTCATGACGGAAAACAAAGAGAGTGTAAGGAGGAGGAAAAACACAAAGAAGTAGATGAAACGCTTCATATTCACTTTTTTCATCAGGCTCACTTCCCATTCATCTACTAAGTTTGCTGTTAATCTCTATCATAATCGGCGGAAGGCAAAATAAAAAGGAAGAATGTAAGCGCTTAGAATATGGTTGAGATCGGGTACATGATCTTGAAATTCGGACATTTTTTAATGCATTCGATATTGCTAACATAGAACGTGCAAGCACCATAGTGAATAGAGATCGTGAAAAGGGGGGAGAGGAAAATCGCTAGGATGGCGGGAATAAAGGTGGATCAAACGGACATGCGAATAAACAAGAGGATCCGTAGGAATCCCTGGAAACAGGAAATCCGGAAAAATTGGCCGCTGTATCTGCTGTGCTTGCCCGCATTGGGCTTCGTCCTTATCTTTTCCTACGGGCCGATGGCGGGACTGGTCATGGCTTTCCAGGATTACAAACCATGGCTTGGCATCTCAGGCTCCGCCTGGATCGGCCTGGATCATTTCGACCGAATTTTTCAATACGAAGAATCGAAACAAGCGATCGTCAATACGCTGATCATCGCGGTCATCAAGATCATTGTCGGCATCATCGTGCCGATCGTCATGGCGATTCTGCTGAATGAAATTCGTCATATGGGGCTCAAAAAAAGCATTCAGACACTCGTGTACCTGCCGCATTTTCTCTCATGGGTTACGATCGCCGGCATCATGATTGATATTTTGGGCCTGGACGGCGGCGTCAACCGAATCATCACGACGGTGTTCGGTGCGGAGCCGATCTATTTCCTTGGTGATCCGGATCTGTTCAGGCCGACGGTTATTATCAGCGATTTGTGGAAAAACTTCGGCTTTGGCATGATCGTGTATTTGGCGACCATCGCCGGTATCGACCCTTCGTATTATGAGGCCTCGGAGATAGACGGCGCAAACCGCTGGCAGCAAACGCGGCACGTTACGCTGCCGTGCATGATGCCGATGATTATCGTCATCGCCACGCTCAGCCTGGGCAGCATCCTGGATGCCGGCTTCGACCAAATATTCAACCTGTACAACCCGCTCGTTTACAGTACGGGGGATATCATCGATACGTATGTATACCGTTCATCGCTGTTAAACGGACAATACGGATTCGGGACGGCGGTCGGACTGTTCAAATCGGGCATCAGCCTGATCCTGATCGTGGTTGCTTACCGTATCGCCTACAAGGTCGCCAATTATAAAATCTTTTAAGCAGGAGGTAGCCGGATGTATCATAAAACGAAGGGGTACAAAGCGTTCTCCGTCTTCAATCATATCCTGCTGATCGTGGTCGCGCTATCGTGCTTCCTGCCGCTGCTTCACTTATTGGCGCAGTCGTTCAGCAGCAAATCGGCCGTTAACGGCGGCCTGGTATCGTTCTGGCCGGTCGAATTCAACACGGATGCTTATGCCAAGACGTTTCGCAACTCGAACTTTACGGGTTCGATGTGGATTTCGGTCGTGCGGACGGTATTAGGCACGCTGATCAGCATGGTGGTGATTACAACCGCCGGCTATGCTTTATCGAAGGAGTTTCGCGGCCGTAACGGATTGATGTGGATTTTCGTCTTTACCATGCTGTTCTCCGGAGGGCTCATTCCTTCTTATATCCTCGTGTCGGAGCTTGGGCTGAAGGATACCATCCTGGCGCTGATCCTGCCTGGAGCATTCGGCGCGTACAACCTGATCCTTATCATGAATTTCTTCAAAACGATACCGAAAGCGCTGGAGGAGGCGGCTTTCATCGATGGCGCTTCGTTCTTCGTCATTTTCAGCAAAATTTATTTGCCGCTGTCTCTGCCCGGCCTCGCCACCATCGGATTGTTCATTATGGTGGGACACTGGAATTCCTGGTTCGACGGCCTGTTGTATATGTCCACCACCGACAAATACCCGCTGGCTTCCTTCCTGCAGACGGTCGTGGTTCAGAATACGGCGCAGAATGTCGCGCTCAGCGCGTCCGAGGCTGCGGCATTGTCGGAACAGAGCATAAAAGCCGCACAAATCTTTATCAGCACGGTGCCGATTATCGCGGTATATCCGTTCCTGCAAAAGTATTTTGTCAAAGGAATCGTGCTTGGGGCCGTTAAGGAATAAAAAATAATAGGTAAAGGAGTACATTCCATGTACATAAAAAAGACGGGGGTTATCTTATCGGCAGCCGTGCTGGCGATTAGTATGCTTGCGGGGTGCGGATCTGGTGATTCGGGGACCGAGCCAGAAGCTCTTGCGGTACTCAAGGATGGGAAATACGAACCGCCCATCACGATAGCCATCGGAAAGCAGCTGGACGAGAACGCGGGAAAATACAAGACCGGGGAGAGTGTGGACGACAACGTGTTGACGCGGTGGGCGCTGGAGAATCTGGGCATCAAGACGCAAACGACCCTTCTCGGCGGGGATGCGGGCAATTACAATACCAAGCTGCGCTTAGCCCTTACGGGGTCAGAGAAGCTGCCGGATCTGTTTCCGGTCTACGATACGACGCTGGCTAACGATTTGATCGAATCGGGGCGGGTCAAGGAGGTTACGGAGGATATAGCGAAATATATGCCCGCCCGACTGAAAGAGATCTATAAACAGTATCCAACGACGTTTAATCCGGTTGTTCGCGACGGCAAAGTATACGGCATGGCGATATCGCCGAACTTGACGGAAGGGCAGGTCATGCTGATCCGTCAGGATTGGCTGGACAGCTTAGGGTTGGAAGCGCCTACAACGATCGACGAATTCGAAAGCGTCATCGCCGCATTCACGAACGAAGATCCGGACGGTAATGGCAAGAATGATACGTACGGATTCACGTTCTCCGGAAAAGACGGCTACAATACCGGCTGGGTCAGCGATCCCGTCATGATCTTCAGCGCTTACACGGGCAAGAAGCTGCCGATGCAGTGGAGCGAAGAGAACGGCAAGCTGGCGTACGGATCGGTCGCGGACGGCAACAAGGAAGCGCTGGCTAAGCTGCGTAACTGGTATTCGAAGGGCTACCTGAACAAAGAGCTGGCTACGCAGGGAGCTTGGGATGCGATTGCCGACTTTACGGAAGGCAAAGCAGGCATTATCGTCGGTCGTCCATGGCTCTACGACAGCGTCAAGGACGTCGAGAAGAACGTCAAGGGCGCCAAGGTCAAGGCGTACGCGACGATTCAAGGCGTGGACGGAGACCGGACGTACCAGAACGGCCAGCTGAACGACGGGTACTTTATGTTCAATAAAGATTTTAGCAACATGGAAGCTTTTTTCCTGTATTACGACAAGCTATATGACGCAGCATTCGGAACGGGGGATTTCCAGTACGGTTATGCCCAGGGATACGACTACGATATCGTGGACGGAGAGGTCGTGTTTGATCCGACGAAATTCAACGAACCGATGGATGCCATTCAAGGCGTAGGAAAAATGGCATTCACCAAAAATACGCCGGCCGTTTACCCCGCAGGCAAGAACTTTTACGATCTGGCCAACGGGGCTAAACCGGACAACGGGCCTTTGATGGCCGCAGATTCGGCCCAACAGACCACGAAGGACGGATACGTCATCTCGTACGAGAACCGTGACTCGCTGCTGCCAAGCACATTTAACGGGCCGCCGACCGCGACGATGCAGACATCCTGGGAGCAGCTGACGACCATGGAGAAGGAAACGTTCACCAAGATCATCTACGGCAATGAGCCGCTTGAAGCTTACGATGCGTTCGTACAGAACTGGTACGCCAAGGGAGGCACGCAAATTACCGAGGAAGTCAATGAATGGTATGCCGGTACAAACACCAAGGACGCGATGACCAGAATGGGGCTGGAATAATAGAAGGGAGTCACGATATGGATAACTCCGTGTTATTGTCTTGCCAAGCATTTGAAGTTGAGGACCGGATCCGCGTCGAAGCCGTTCGCTCATCTGAGTTTTGGCTGACTGCGCCGCCGGAAGGCGGCGGCATTCGGCTGATTACGGGAACGGTCAGCAGCAGCGTTTGGACCGCATGCGAATTCGTTGCTGCCGACGTCTATCACGAGTGCCACGATGTACTGGTGCTTCTGTTCAGCTTCGGGGATCAAGAAGGGCGGTCCATCACGTATCATGTCGGCATACTGCCGAAGGTGCTGACAACGGTATGCTTGCCGCTGAAACATCTGGACGGAGAGAAGCTGTTTCTCTCCCGTTATCCAGGTACGCTGCAGACGGTGCTTCGCGGCGATGCGCGTGTCGATCGTAATTCAATCGACGGCTTCACGATTGCCACGATTCCCTCGACATCGGATCGCAGCGTCAAGATCTCTCATTTGCGCCTAAACGTCAACGAACCGGAATTCAAACGGAAGCGTCAGGTATACATCGATCGGATGGGACAGATGGTCGGCCGCGAATGGTCATGGAAAACGGCTGACGAGCAGGAACTGGCGAGCCTGCTTCAAGCCGAACGAGCAGAAGCGGGGGCAGCCGGAGAAGGTGCGGCCGAAGAATGCGAAACCGGAGGAATTACGACACTGCTTGGAATACGGAGCGGGATTCAAGCTCAAGGATCGTCCCGTACCTTGGAAGGCTTCGGCTTTGGCAAATACGGAGGCTGGAGGGGGAAAACATTCGAGCAGACCGGGTATTTCCGCACGGCCCACGATGGCTCGAATTGGTGGTTCGTCGACCCTGACGGCTTCGCATTGTTCAGTGCCGGGATGGACTGCATCGGCCCGGCTTCGCCAATGCGAATTGCGGGCATGGAACATTTGCTGCCCGAATTGCCCACACCGGAGGAAGGATACGGAGATGCATGGACGCGCGGGGGAACGGATTTCAGCTTCGAGGTTGCCAATCTGATTCGTGCATTCGGCGCGGACTGGCGTCGGGATTGGACGTCGCTCACTGAGTTTCGGCTGCGGCACTTTGGCTTCAACACGATCGGCAATTGGTCCGATGAGAGCTTTATCCGCGATTCGTCGCTGCCGTACGTATATCCGCTGACCGACTTCCCGTCGACGGAGAGAACCATTTTCCGCGACTTTCCGGACGTGTTCAGTCCGGAGTACGAACGGGGCTCGAAGGAGTTCGCGCAGCAGCTTGTGCCGCTCCGGGAGGATCGTCGTATGATCGGTTATTTCATGCGTAACGAGCCGCACTGGGCTTTTGTGGAAGGTCTGGACCTGACCCGGCTCATGCTGGAGTCCCCCGTCCGTTTCGTTAGCAAGGAACGGTTCGTGGAGTGGATAAGCGTCAAATACGAAGCGGTTGAACGGCTGAACGCGGCATGGGGGAGCGATTATGACAGCTTCCTCCAGCTGTACGAGCCGGCGCAACCGAAGGAATTCTTCCGTGCGGCCTATAGGGAGGATTGCTCGACGTTCAACCGGATTCTGATTCGGCGATACGTGGAGCTCCCGGCCCGCCTGTGTAAAGAGGCAGACCCGAACCACCTGAATTTGGGCATGCGCTATGCCTGGGTGAGCAGCGAAGAAGTGCTTGAGGGCTGCGAATGGTTCGACGTGTTTTCACTTAACTGTTACCAGTTCGCGCCTGATCGCGAGCAGATCGCAAAGATTGCGGAGAAGCTGAACAGACCCGTCATGATCGGCGAGTACCACTTCGGGGCAGCCGAGGGGGGATTGCCTGCTTATGGTATCCGGGCCGTAGCCACCCAGCGGGAGAGAGGCGGCGCCTATCGCTATTACGTGGAACAAGCCGCGGCGATTCCGGAATTGATCGGCGTCCATTATTTTCAATGGAACGACCAGCCTGCCCTCGGCCGTTTCGACGGCGAGAATTACCAGATCGGCATGGTCGACGTTTGCAATCGACCGTATGCCGACTTCGCCGTGGCGGCGAGAAAGGCGCACGAACGAATGTATGAGGTCCGTACCGGAGCGGTGCAGGCCTTCGACCGCCAACCGAGGGAAATTCCGAAGACGGGTTTTTAAGATGCGGTTTGGACGGAATGCAATCGTCCAATCCCGTCGATTTCGACATGATGAAACAAGCAAAGGCAAAGCTCGATACATCCAGGCATCGTCTTCCATAAGTAAGTGTGCAGAACATCTAAAGCCCCGGGAATCCTCGGGGCTTTAAATATGCCGGCAGGAGACGTGAAGTTCATCCACGTTCGGAAATCCGCTTGGACAGAAAGGCTTCCGCGGCCAGCAACCTCCAAATCAAGCAACGGACCACTTGCCTACTGCGAAAGCAAGTGTGAAAACACTTGATAGGATTAGAGAGGAATAAAAACAGCAAGAAATTTACATTTATACACAGGAATTCAAAATTCACTCGTCCTTTCAAAGTGTAGAATAGAAATTGTAACCACCCATATTCATGAAGCATGGAGGGAGGCGGGCTCAGATAATTGAAAGCGCATCCATAAAGTAGGGAGGCAAAATAGGAGGCTGCTTTGCATGCAGCGAGAAAGACTGATTTTGGGATGATGCAGCAAAGTCAAAATGTTAAAGGCAAGGAGTGAAATGGTGAATGAAGATGAAAAGAGGCGTCGTGCTGTCTTTGATTTTAGGTCTCATGCTAAGCATGACCGGATATGTCCATGGAGAAGGAGCCGAACCGGCAACGGCCGGCCCGTTTCTCCATCCAGGCCTGCTTCACACCCAGATGGATTTGGCCCGGATCAAACAGAAGGTGGAGGAGGGTGCCCAGCCGTATTTGGACGGCTGGAACCAGCTCGTCAATAGCCCGTATTCGCAGGCAGGCTGGACGCCGCGTGCCACGGCAACGATCGTTCGAGGCGGAGCGGGCGACAACGTTGCCTTGCTCTATAACGATGTCGCTCGAGCCTACCAGAATGCATTAAGATGGAAGATCGCCGGCAGTACGGCGCATGGCGATACGGCGCGGGACATCCTCAACGCCTGGTCTGCCACGTTGACGACGGTCACCGGCAATGCAGACCGTTATTTGGCCGCAGGTCTTAACGGCTACCAGTTGGCCAATGCGGCCGAGCTCATGCGGGACTATCCCGGCTTCGATGTATCCCGGATGCAGAACATGCTGCTGAATGTATTCTACAAGCCCCTCAACGAGCGTTTCTTGATCGGTAACGAGTATGGCAGGGACCACAATGATGCATATATTCAAAATTATTGGGCCAATTGGGATTTGAGCAATATGGCGGCAACGGTGGCGATCGGCATTTTTTGCGACAGACGGGACATTTACGACATCGGTATCGAGTATTTCAAGCATGGGGCAGGCAACGGCTCGATTTATAACGCGATCCCATTTCTGCATCCGGACGGCCTCGCCCAATGGCAGGAATCCGGACGCGATCAGGCACACACCCAACTGGGAATCGGACTGATGGCCGTCACGAGCGAGATGGCGTGGAATCAAGGCGACGATTTGTATGGCTGGGCGAACAACCGATTTATGCGTGCCGCCGAATATGTTGCCAAATACAACAACGGAAGCGATGATGTTCCGTTCGCAGCCTACGAATGGGGGTCGGGAACGAACGGAGCTGTACAGAGGCAGACGGTCATTTCCGCCGCCGGCCGCAATGAACCGCGCCCCGTATGGGAAATGATTTATAACCATTACGCCAACCGGAAAGGGCTGTCAGTACCTAACATCGCTGCCCGCGCACAGCGATTGAGGCCGGAAGGCGGCCCGAATGCCTCCCATGCCTCAACGTTCGACCAGCTCGGATTCGGAACGCTGCTGTATACCAGGCCGCCCGGCAGCGGCGACTCAGCCGTACTGCCAGACGGAAACATTCCGGACGGCACGTATCGTTTCTTGGTACGCCATGTCGGCAAAGCGATGACGGCATCCGGAACGGCAAGCGGCTCGAATATCGAGCAGCGAACCTTGAACGGGGATCCGAGCCAGCAATGGAACGTGGCGCATCTCGGCGGCGGGCAGTATTCGATACAGAACGCGAAAAGCGGATTGTTTCTGCAAATATCGAATGCTTCGTTGGAGCATGGCGCCTCGTTTCAGCTGGCGAACCGTAATGACGCTGACCATCAACGATTCGTATTCATTCCCGTCGGTGACGGGCACCACCGGATCACGCCCGTCACAAGCAACAAACCCGCAGACGTCAAAGATATCTCTACGGCGGACGGAGCGCTTATCCAGCAATGGCGGTATATCTTAGGACACCATCAGCAATGGAAACTCGAGCCCGTATCCGAGTAATGCGGATAGCGCCTTGCAGCGTACGGATAGAATGGAAGGCTTGATGATATGATGCTTGCCCGGCCACGTGGCCGGGCTTTTTATGCGTTCACGTAATGGTCGCCTTGCCCACCCGCATCGGAGGTCAAACCGGATTTTCTTTATTTTCCATCGAAAATTGCAAGGTATCTTGCAAAAGTGCAATAGGACAAGCAACCTTGCCGAATTACACTGGATTCAAGAGAGACATACAACAAGATTTCAACATTTCTTGTCTTGTTTTGCAAACTTCTCGAGACGGTCAGAAACTACACTGATCATAAAGAAACATCATCCGTTTTTGTACAGAAAGAAGGTTATGATCCGTGTTAAGTAACGACGAGCAGCAGTGGCTGAACAGCCTGATCGCGAAGATCACCGCGAAGATGGCCTGGGTAAGCGAAAAATCGAGGTATAAGATCCCTTACACAACGATAGACGGGACGCATGACGATCGTTCCGCCTCGAATCCCTCCGGCACGTTGACGGACGGGATCAATTGGTGGACGAACGGGTTCTGGGGCGGCATGATGTGGCTGATGTACCACGAAACGGGCAACGAAAAATATAAAGATGTTGCGGTGATTTCCGAAGCCAAATTGGATCGATGCTTTGACGAGTTTTACGGGCTGCATCACGACGTCGGGTTTATGTGGCTGCTGACGAGCGTTGCCAATTTCAAGCTGACGTCAAACCCCGATTCCCGAAAAAGAGCCATGCACGCCGCTACGCTGCTGGCAGGAAGATTTAACCCGGCCGGCGGCTTTATTCGCGCCTGGAATGATCTGGATGACGGTGATACGCGCGGCTGGGCGATTGTCGATTGCATGTTCAACATTCCGCTCCTTTACTGGGCAACGGAAGAGACGGGCGATCCGAGATTCAAGCAGATTGCGGAAAGACATGCGGATACGGCCATGACTGCATTCGTAAGGATGGACGGTTCGGTTCACCACATCGTGGAATTCGACCCGTACGAAGGCGGCGTTGTTCGATCATACGGCGGGCAAGGTTACGAAGAGGGTTCCTCTTGGACAAGAGGCCAGACTTGGGCGATGTACGGCTTCATGATGAGTTACAAGCACACCGGCAAGGCCGAATATCTGGATACCGCCAAGCGGATCGCTCATTACTTCATGGCGAACATTCCTGAAGACGGGGTCATTCCGGTCGATTTCCGGCAGCCTCCCGAACCAAAGCGGGATGACGATACGGCTGCCGCGATCGCGGCGTGCGGGTTGATCGAGATAGCCAGGTGCGTCGGAACGTACGACAAGCACATCTATCTGAAGGCGGCGCTGAAGCTGCTGAAATCCTTGGAGACTCGGAGCGATTGGACCGAACGATCGGATGCGATCATTCAGCGCGGTTCGGCGGCGTATCGCGGCACCACGCATCACCAACCGATTATTTACGGAGATTACTTTTTCATGGAAGCGGCGTTCAAGCTGAAGGGCAATGATCTTTATTTATGGTAAAGTCGTAAATCGGTATGAGGCACAGCGGAAGGTAAGTTTGTCGTACGTTCACGATTCCGGCATGGAGGAATGGATATGAAACGTATGTTTGAGGCGGTTGTTTTCGGAGGGGCGAAACTATTCTGGGATTATCGGCACCGCAATACCGATCAGTACAAAGGTTATTATCACTGGCACCAGTGCTGCGAGATGTTATTCGTCCACGAGGGGACGGGGCATGTCGTCGTAGGCGGCGAAACTTTCCCCATTCGCAGGGGAATGCTGTTCTTCTTTCGTCCGTATCAGCTGCACCATGTCTATGCCAATGTCAGCCCGGAGCAGCCGTATACGCGTACGATCTTCCACTTTGATTCGCAGCTGGCCGATGAATTGCTGCGTCCCTTCGCAAGGCGTCACGGATTGTTTGCCGCCTTATGGCAAGGCAGCCACCCTATCCAAGCGTTTGATTTGAAGACAGCCGAGGAAACGGTCGAACGTAATTTGGACGATTATGATCGTACCAGGCAAGAAGGCAAGGGCGAGGACGCGGAGGAGATCGGCATGCTCATCCTGCGGCTGCTGGATACGGTCATTCGATATGATCCATCGGGTCAGAGCCGGACGCCGGGGATATTGGAGCGGAAGTCGACCGGTTATGTGCAGCAGGCGATGCGCTGGATCGACGAACACTATCAGGAAACCTTCTATCTAGACGATCTTGCAGATGCCATGCATCTATCGAAATTTTATTTATCGAAGCTGTTCCATGAAGAGACGGGAAGCACGCTGAAGGAATATGTGACAGCGAAGCGGATGAGGCAAGCGTGCAGGCTGCTCGAAACGACTGCGAAGTCAGTGGAGTGGATCGGCTCCGAAGTCGGCATATCGAACCCGTCCTACTTCGTTCAGGTGTTCAAGCATGAAGTGGGGACGACCCCGCTCAAATATCGAACAGGGTTCATACACTCGGTGCACGGCAAGGGGAAAGCTCGCTAACCAAGAACTCGTCCCGGGGAGTATAACAACCAATGAACATTTTCGTGCATCGTTTTGCCATTATGACGGCCTCATTGCAGATACAATGGGTGCAAGAGCAGCAGATGGGAATGGGAGCGTTAGTTGCGCAAAGACTAATGCTATGGTTTACGGGGGATGAATCCATGATGAAGGAACGATCCCTAAGATTGCTGGAAGGAAGTGCAGGCTGTTGAATAAGTTGAATGTCGCTCCTGTCCCCAAAAATGAAAACGGTAACAGGATGGCCGCGAATAAGGCGGGGACCTGGAAAGAGACCTGGAAAAATTACAAGAAAAGCAAGTATTTATTTTTTATGCTCATCCCTACTTTGATCTGG
The DNA here is from genome assembly GCF_025142895.1 of Paenibacillus sp. p3-SID867. Classification (NCBI taxonomy): domain Bacteria; kingdom Bacillati; phylum Bacillota; class Bacilli; order Caryophanales; family Paenibacillaceae; genus Paenibacillus; species Paenibacillus sp. p3-SID867. Next base: position 197,571 of record NZ_JAMBDM010000007.1, on the reverse strand, counting down.
TTCGGCATTTTCCATTATGGGCCGTTATACGGCATCCAACTCGCGTTTAAGGATTTCAGCCCAATCAAGGGAATATGGGGAAGCGAGTGGGTCGGACTCGAACATTTTGAGTTTTTGTTCTTTCAGTCGCCCGACTTTGCCCGGATTTTTCAAAATACGCTGCTGATCAGCCTGTACAATATTGTTTTCGGGTTTCCTGCGCCGATCATTCTCGCGCTTCTGTTGAATGAGCTGCGTTCCCACAGGTTCAAGCGAGTAGCGCAGTCGATCTCGTATATTCCCCACTTTTTCTCTTGGGTTATATTATCGGGCATCATTATCGTCATGTTGTCGCCATCGGAAGGACCCGTGAATTACATTTTGCAGCTTTTTGGCTTGGAGCCGGTGTACTTCTTGGCGGATCCTGATTATTTCCGTCCGACGCTGGTCGCAACGAATATCTGGAAAGAGATCGGATGGGGAACGATCATTTACTTGGCGGCACTCGCGGGTATCGATCCTACTCTGTATGAGGCTTCCGTAATCGACGGAGCAGGCAGATGGAAAAAAATGTGGCATATTACGCTGCCTTCGATTCTGCCCGTCGTTTCGATCATGTTCATCCTGTCGCTCGGCGGTATCCTGAATGCCGGATTCGACCAGATCTTCAACCTGTACAGCCCTGCCGTATACGAGGTCGCCGATGTGATCGATACCTATGTGTACCGGGCAGGCATCCAGCAGGCTCAGTTCGGATTAACGACGGCCGTCGGATTATTCAAGAACGTCATCGGCATTATGCTGGTGCTGGGCACCAATTACGTCATGAAGAAAATGGGACAGGAAGGCGTCCTCTAATGAGGACCGGAAGGAGATGAGCAGTCTTATGAAAATGAGTTCGGGAGAGCGTATATTTCAATGCATCCTTATTCTATTCGTTACCTTCTTGTGTATTGTAACCGTTTACCCTTTCTTGCATATTGCATCCGTATCGTTAAGCAGCCCGAGTGAAGCGAGTCGTTTCGGTTTCCATGTATATCCGCGGGAGCTGGACTTCTTCGCCTGGAACCAGGTATTAAGCCAGACAAAAATTTGGATCGGATTTGGCAACTCGGTGTTTCGGACCATTGTCGGAACAGCCTTGTCTTTGATTGCGATGTCGCTGTGCGCATATCCGCTGTCACGCAAATATTTGCCGCACCGCAGCTTTTATACCATGGTCATTCTGTTCACCATGTTCTTCGGGGGCGGCATCATTCCGACGTATTTGTTGATGAAGTCTCTGCATTTGATGGATACCCGCTGGATCTACATTTTGCCTGGACTGATTCCGGTGTTCTCGATGCTGGTGCTGCGCAATTTCTTCATGGCGATCCCGACGGAGCTGGAGGAGTCCGCGAAGATCGATGGAGCCAACGATGTCAGCATATTATTCCGCATTATTCTTCCTCTTTCGAAGCCGGTGCTCGCTACATTGGCTCTCTGGGCCGCGGTTGGGCATTGGAACGCATGGTTCGACGCCGTACTCTATGTAACGGATCAGAACAAGCAAGTGCTGCAATTTTTCCTTCGTGAAATCGTCATCACCAATACGGATGCGGAAACGTTCGGGCGAACCGTCGTAGGCAATTTCGAGTATACGTCGTCCATTAAAGCAGCAACCATCATGTTTGCGGCATTGCCGATTCTGATCGTGTATCCATTCCTTCAGAAGTATTTCGTGAAGGGGACGATGATCGGCTCGCTTAAGGGCTGAGCGTTATAATCGGGAAGTGAAAACACTCCCGTTTATATAAAGTAACTGGTTCAAAAAAGGGAGGATCTAAACATGAAACATTGGAAAAGGCTCGGCTTGATCGCAGCTCTGTCCATCTCACTGGTGGCTACAGGCTGTAGTGGAAGCTCAAGCGGCAATGAGACCGCCGAAACCGATAAGCAAGGAGAAGACAAACCGATCGTCATTATGACCAACGCTTCGACTTGGGACATTCCGACTGATGATGGCAATCCAACACAGAAGTATTTGGAAGAACGTTATAACGTGAAGTTCGTCAACATGAGAGGAAATGACGAGAATTTCAAAGTCATGGTCGCTTCCGGAGAGATTCCTGATATTTTACCTCATAACATCAGTGAGGCGGACATGACGAACTGGGCAAGGCAAGGAGTGATTGCCAGCATTTCCGTTGACGAAATCAAGAAATATATGCCTACCTACGTGAAGGAAGTCGAGGAAATTGACCCTAACGCCTGGGATGTCGGGATCATCGACGGAAAAAACTATGGCGTCCCCCGTATTTGGCTGAACGGAGCCTATGGTTTCATACCGACCTATAACGGAGAGTGGTTGAAAGCGGTCGGGTATGACGAGCCGCCCAAAACGCTCGAACAATTGGAAGACGTGTTAACCAAATTCCGCAACAATGACCCGGATGGTAACGGCAAGAAGGACACCTACGGCATGAGCGGACGCGGGAAAGACGTAAGGGCACAAATGTTCAATTCCATTTATGCCGCATACGGGGTTAATCCCTATCATTTCATGTTAACCGACGATGGTACGGTGACATGGGGCGGAATTTCGGAACAGGCCAAGGAAGCCACGAAGCTGCTAAGAGCTTGGTACCATGATGGACTTATCGATCCGGAGTTCATGACGGATGACGGTGCGTTGATCGGCCAGAAGTGGGGCAGCCACAAAATCGGATATGTCGATAACAGCATGTACCACCATTTATTCGCCGGACAGGAAGCCGATAAGACGAACGGCACCAATCCCGTATACGGCAAAGGCGTCATCGGGCCCGCAGGCGAATCGATCGTGATGTCCAACGGTGCGCTTCAGGTACCGCTCCTGTTCGGCAAGCAGGTCGAGGAGGACGAAGCCAAACGCATTAAAATATTGCAGATGCTGGAGGATCTGACTTCCAGCGACGAAGCTTACCTGCGCAGCGTTTTCGGTGAAGAAGGCGTGTCTTACGATCTGGTGGACGGCGCCGTCGTCATGAAAGAGCCTTACGCCAGCACCGTGGAAGAAGCCCGTGCTATGGGGTACGGCGGTTATTATAATCCGTTGGTGGAACGGGATTCGAGCATGTGGAAATACCATTTCTCGAAAGAGAAGCTGGAGTTCAGGGAGACGGTGAACGAGGGAATGAAGCCGATTTCGGATATTCTTGGCCCGACGGCGCTGGAAAGCAAGGGCAAGTACTGGGCAACGCTCGTAACGCTCCAGGATGAGTTCTACACCAAGGCCATCATCGGGAAGGACGATCTGGACGCTTCCTTTGAGGCTTTCAAGACGCAATGGCTAAAAACCGGCGGTCAGGAAGTGCTGGACGAGGCGACGGCTGTTTACCAAGCACGCCAAGCGGCTAAATAAGCCCAGTTTATCGTTCATTTGAACCGGGTTGCCATGATGAGGCTTCGTCCGCTGCGATGAAGATTCCATCTTGGCAGCCCTCTATAATCCCATTTTTTCACTCGGAATGGGGAATCAGCTTAGGATTATTTTGTTGTTCGGAGGAATGAACATGAACCAAATGTTATCAGCGCTCGTCACCTATCCCGCGCCAGACGGCGCGGCCTTAAACGATGATTTCGCGGTCCGTGTCAGGACGGTGGACAGGGAATACCAAGACCTCTGCACCTATCTGGTTCGGGTTGATATGCACGATGTGCGCGAAGCGTCCATGGCGACATTCGATTTTGCCGGCATTGTCGAGGTCGAGATTACTTATAGGAGAGAGGCGCTTCATCAAGTGGAAGTCAGGCCTATAGCCAGTCACATCCAATCCAATCACGATGCCAATAAAATCTGGCTCCGGCTTGACCGGCCATGCAGCTTAAGCATTGAGGCGAACGGGGATCGGTTTCACAATCTTCATCTGTTTGCGAACGGTCTCGAAGTAGATGCGCCGGATCCGAAATCCTGCGAAGTAGCCTTCATTGAACCCGGGGAATATGGGATTCAGGACAAAATCGATCTTCTTCCATCTGCAAGCGAAGCGGGAGAGCAATCCATTCGCGTCATTTATTTCGGACCCGGCATGCACCGATTCCAGGATGGATTATTTCATGTGCCATCGAACACGACGGTGTATCTTGCGGGCGGATCTATCATTATCGGTTCGCTTGTATGCGATCACGTCGAGAACGTCCATATTCGGGGTAGAGGGATTGTTTACTTGCGGGACATCGAGAAGACCACCTATTGGCGGTCCGTGCAAATCAATTATTCCCGCCACATTACGGTCGAGGACATCATCTCCATCGATCCGCCCCACTACAGCATTCATCTGGGCCAATCGGAGAACGTTCGCATTCGCGGCTTCAAGGCGTTCAGCACGCGAGGGTGGTGCGACGGCATTGATATGATGTCCTGTCGTAATGTCCTTATCGAGGACGTGTTTCTGCGCACCTCCGACGATTGCATCGCCATTTATGCCAGCCGCGGCGCATTTAAGGGCGATACGTCGAACGTACGGGTGAATCGCGCGGTTCTGTGGGCAGACGTAGCTCATCCCGTTATGATAGGCGTTCATGGCGACCATGAGGGGAGCGGGGATACCATCGAAAATATTTCCTTCCACGATATCGATATCCTGGAGCATCATGAGCCCCAAGACGGTTATTGGGGCTGTCTGGCCATCAATGCCGGAGATCAAAATACGGTAAGGAACGTATCCTTCAACGATGTACGAATCGAGCCGTTCGAGCTGGGGAGGCTCTTCGATATACGGGTCTTTCATAACCCGAAGTATAATCCGGTACCCGGCAACCGCGTGGAGAACGTTTATTTCAACGATATTTCCTATCAAGGAACGTGCGATAATCCTTCGGTGATTGCGGGTTACGACGCGAAGCGAATGGTGACAGGCGTTCATTTCCGCAATCTGCGCATCAATGGTGAGCCTATTACGAACGCCGAAGCGGGCCATTTTCAATGCAACGAGTTTCAAAGCAACGTGACGTTTGAATAGGCGGGTCTTCCGACAGGCTTTCCGTTATAAATAGGCCAGACGAAACTTGATCAAGACTATGAATGACCGAAGCAGCTAGAGCATGTGAACGCTTACCCATAAATTTTAAGATATGAATCTAGGGGAGGGCAACAATCGAATGCAAAGTCTCATTACTTCTGTATTTCAACGTAGGAAGGAACCGGGAAAATGGGGCAGGAAGCTTGTTGTCCTGTGCTTGGCAGTTTCATTGATGCTGCCATCGATCGGAATGGAATCCGCATCCGCCGCTCAGGCACCTGCCGACGCATCCGGCGGGACATCCCAAGCAGCAGGTTTCTTGGATCAAATCGTATTCGGCGACACGGCATCGGAAACTGCCCATCATTTCCAGGGAGCGTTCACAAGCTCGATCATCGGGCTCTTCGATGAGCCTGCCAGAATATCGAACCCGCGGCAACCGGCGGAAGGGCAGGGCGGAGATTTGACGTTTACGATGAAGGTCGACCCCGTTTTACGCAATTATATCACTGTGAAATTTTCCGGGAACGAAACCTCCTCCGTCAGCATGATTCATATAAACGGAGAGCAGGTCGGTTATATCAGCAACGGGGATTATGAAGCCATCAACAAGGGCTGGATGCTGCCGAACCGGTTCTTTTACAATACGATATTGCTTCCCCTGGAATCGACGGCCGGGAAAGATACGGTCGAAATCACGATTAAATCGTTCAACCCATGGGGGACGATGATCACCGACACGAGGGGCTATTATAGTGCCTACACCCATACACAAGCCTATATTCCTGTCGATGGGGAACAGCAGGGGCATAAATTTAAACCGGGCCAGAACCCGGATACGATGCTGCCGCCCGATCTGACGGATGCCGAGAAGCAGGCGCTGCTTGACAACTACAGACAGGATCACATCAATCTGTTCAACACGTTATCGGGGAAAGTCGATGGAAGTGTCGGCAGTAAATTATCGATTATTCGCTATCAGGATGAACTGATGTTTTACGCGAGCGTTCTGAAATACGACTGGTCGCCGGCAAAGACGCCTGAAGAGAAAAGAGCGGCGCTGGAACGAATCTTCAAAACGATCGATAATCATGTCAAAGATTATTACGGCAATACGAGACTGGTGCTGCGCGGCGGACACCAGGGCGATTGGGGCGGTTATTTCGGCGCGCTTGGCGAAGCGCTGTATATCGCGGAGAATCTGATTAGAGACGATGAGATCTACGGAGAAGAGGCATTCCATGCGTTTCTGGATGAACCGTTGGTTACGGGAAGCGTTGCCGGCGAATTTTCTTTGGCCGGTGTGGACTGGGATGGCGGGGAATTGACGCGCAGAGAGGCCTGGGAGCGGACGCTGAAGGCGAATTTTGATTTCGCCAGGACCCGGCTGTCTTATATTTATAACCAGGTTTACTATACGTATGTTGGAGCCTGGGAGGCACACGAAGGACTGCGGATCATCGGCTCGGATTACTACGAGGGCAGAGAACGCAGTCAACGGATCCTGCTTGAATCTTTGGGGATACAGCCGTTTCTTGGAGAAGAAGAGCTGGTCGGCCCGGATGGTCAAGAGTTGGATCTGTACCATTCGCTGTTCTATCACGATGGGAGTGCGGTCTTTACCGATGACTTCGTACACATCGTCGGCAAGGGGCTTGCCAAGAGCAAGCTGGACGCCGACGGCAATGTCGTTAGACGGTTGCCCTATGGCAAGCATTATACCGGTTTGACCGAGGCGGGGCTCACGAGGGAGAACGGCTATGTTGCGAACTACGGAGAATCTGCCAACTATCTTGTCACTTATTTCTATAAAACGCTTAACCACGCCGGCGACGAGAACATGAGTGACGAGATTCTGAAGGCGGCGTTGAAATCGGTTCATGCCCGCGGATTTGTCCGTTACACGTCTCTGGATGATAATGGGAAAAGAATCATGCGAGCGGAGCAAGTAACGGATGAGCGAAATCAGGGATTAACCGGCATGCCTGCTTACAGCGCCAGAATCGGGCTCGGCATGGGGATGCAATTCGCGTCGCTGGAGATGGCGATGGCTCAGGACGAGGCGAGGTACAGTGGTCCGGAATGGGAGGAATACTGGGAGTTTGCCAAGGAAGCGGTCGGTTTCGTGCAGCAGCAGCTTGCCGATCATCAGCTGCTGCATACGAAAGATTTCGGACACCGGGGAACGATGAGCGGACCCGATTTCCGGTTGGCAGACACTTATGAATACATTACAACCGGTCGTGCCGATTACGACCGGTTCGGAGGCGATATCCAGGCAGGTGTCGTTCTGCCGCATACGGATTTCGATTACTATAAACCGGAAGAAATCGCAGCGTTGGGCGTTGATCCGAATGATTACGATCAATGGGCTTGGGCAGATGTCGACAACATGTACGTGTCGGTCAGAGACGGCGATTTCAGGATGCTGGGTTCCTTGTTTTATCGCAATCGAGGGATGGCAGGCAATGGGCGGCTTCATATTATGAAGGATCAATATGACCATATCGTTCAGATCGCGACCAATAACCTTTTCCGATATGAAGATTATTACTTGCGTGCAGGCAACATCGATTGGGATTTCCAGTCTGATCGTGCGAACAATTGGAGCGGAGCGCCGCAGGCGCTGGCCGGAGAGCCTTCGCCGATTTCTTATCAGCCCGGCGTAGGCACCGTCAATCGCGATAATTTCGAAGCGGATACCCCTTATACCGGATATCCCGAGCTGCAGACTTCCAGATACGGAAAATATTTCATGATTTTTAACACGACCCGGGACGAATACGGAAACAAACAAACCTTCGACGTTGAGCTGCCGTCCGACTTCTCGGGCGCCGTGGTGATCGACCTTGTATCGGGGACGAACGTGCCGGTTGTGGACGGCAAGGTAACGGCTGTGCCGAAATCCGCCATGGTGCTGAAACTAACCTCTGATCTCGAACTCGCCCCTAAACCGTTTCATGTCGATTTCGTGCATGCGCTTGCAGGTAACGGTTACGTGGGCGTCACTTGGAAAACGACGTCCGGCGGTCAGTCCTATACCGTGAAGCGATCGGAGTCGGAAGAGGGGCCTTATTCGGTCATTGCAACGGATGTCCAAGGCAATTATTACAAGGATACGAACGTGCCAAACGGTAAGGTTTACTACTATACAGTCTCTGCTGTGAACGAGAACGGCGAGGGCTGGGATTCTTATCGAGTGAAAGTTGATTTGACCGCGCCGGTATCCGCCAACGCAGACGATGTTTGGCGCGACGACCGGATTGGCAATACGTCAGGCACCGCCTTGATCAACGGTTCTTCCATAACGATTGAAGGAGCCGAAGGAACGGGGCTTGGTCAAGGGGACGATTACAATCTATATCTACGGGATATCCACGATTCGCTGCATTATGTTAGCCGGGTAACCGCAGGAAGCAGTACCATCAGCGCGAAGATCGATGGTGCTTCGGGTGAAGCTAGCGGCATCATGATGCGGGATCGGCACACCGCTGATAAAGCAAGATATATTTATTTCGGAGCGGATGAGAATGGGGAGCTTGTCTTGCAGAACCGAACGCGGAACTCCTTCCATCATTGGTGGAATGAAACGGCAAGCCCCTATGATGCGAAGCTGCAGGGATATACGGCCGCCGAGTATCCGTACGTGAAATTGATACGCGACCACGATTCACAGACGGTGTACGCGTTTGTATCCAAGGACGGCAGCAATTGGACCTATATTATGAAAATGTCCACATTGTTGACTTATGCATACTACACGGGCGTTACCGCTTCCGATTCAGCCCAGTTCAGCGACGTAACGGTTACGGAAACGCCGCAAGGCCATCTCACACCGTTCCTTGTAAAGCAGCAGGATCAGATCACGATCCATTGGAACAAGCCGAAGCAGGCTTCTTGGTTTAACGTGTATCGCACGACCGATGAAGAGGCGGGCCTGACCGATCCGGAATTGAAACCGGGCACCACAGAGCCGGTTGAGGGATCGCCGTGGACACTCGTCCTGTCAGGGACTAGAGGCACTTCTTACGAGGAATCCAACGTCCGGAATGGCAAGGTGTTTTACAAGATCCTGCCGATTCACGCTGATGGATCCGCGCAGGCCTTCTATGACGTGATGGTTTCTGCGGACTCCCTCGAAGACGTGTTAAGGCATGCCGTGGGCCTGCCGGCATCGGACTATACGAAGGCAAGTTACTACTTGTACCACCAAGAACTGGAACGGATTAAGACGGAGATGAACAAGCCGGAAAGAGACGAGGAAGCGCTGATTAATGAGGTCTATTCGGCACAGAATTTGCTGGAGCCCTATAAGGCAGCGCTCTACCCGTTCGACGGAAACGCCGATAATGTCTTGAGTTCGTCCAGTGCTGCCTTATCCGGAACAACCGAGTACACGGCCGGAAAAGTTGGGCAGGCGGTCGAGCTGAACGGAATAGATGCCTATGTCACTCTTCCAGCGACCGATAAAAAAGCAGCAGCCGACAACATCACGATCGCGGCTTGGGTGTACTGGAAGGGAGGCAGTCAGTGGCAGCGGATATTCGATTTTGGGAACAACACCAATCAATATTTGTTTCTATCGCCGCGATCGGGCAGCAATACGCTTCGCTTCGCCATCAAGAACGGGGGCGGCGAGCAGTTCGTGGAGACGGGGCAGCTTGCTACGGATCAGTGGGTGCACATAGCGGTTACGTTGGGAGACGGCGCGGGCAAATTGTACGTCAACGGCGAATTGAAAGCCGAGAAGAACAACATGACAATCAAACCGAGCGACTTCAAGCCCAGCAACAACTATATCGGCAGGAGTCAATTCGCAGATCCGTTGTTTACCGGTAAGATCGATGACTTTCGTGTGTATGATTCCGTATTAAGCTCTGAAGAAATACAGGCTGTTTATAACAAAACATCTACATGGTTTGACGATTCCCTGCTTGCCTTGCTGCTGAATAAAGCTTCCAAGGTGGATGCGGAATGCTGTACGCCAGAAAGTTATGAAGTGCTGGAGGTAGCCATGGCTCATGCGAATACGGTGGCATCTGCGGGTGATTCCAACCAGGAGGATGTCGATGTTGCTTCCACCGATCTGCTTGCCGCACTCGAAGGTCTCCAGCGAAAAGGCGTCGATGTTACGGCAGATCCAACCGAGCCGAACGGCAGCAATGGCTGGTACACGAGCCCTGTAATCCTTACATTGAAACCGGCTGCGAGCACGGAGTACAGCCTGGATGGAGGAAACACATGGATGGCCTACAAGGAGCAGGTTGTTCTGAACGAAGAAGGGATCCATCGTTTCTTATATCGTTCTACCGCTGATGCGGATCAATCCGGATCGCTGGAGATTAAACTTGACTTGACAGAACCAGAACTGCACTTTCATGGCGAGTCTTCCTATACCATCGATCAGCAGGTGAGCATCACGTGCAGCGCGGCGGATGTAACCTCCAGCGTATACGGTACGCCATGCGATGGACCGCTGCTGCAGACGCAAGCGTATCTTCTCGAACCGGGAGAGAACAAGGTAACGGTTACAGTAGAGGATCTGGCAGGACACCGGACAACGGGTACGCATGCATTTACGGTGACGGCGACGTATGACGGCTTAAAGAGCATGACGAATGCATTCTTGCGTGAGACGGGAGACCATGCTTGGGAAGCGGTGGCGAAATCCTATAATAAAAAGCTGGAGCAGGCAAAAGAAAAGGCTGACAGCGGTCACATCGAAGCCGCAAGAGGAATCATGAACGGGTATATCGGTCAGGTTCGGGGCCATGCCGGGAAGTTCTTTACCGAGGAGCAAGCTTCGATTCTGGTCCGATGGGCCGAAACGGTAAACTGATTTGCTTATGTACAACAACCGTCTTTGATAGGCGGTTTTTTTCTTGGTTTTAGGATTAGAAGTCATATCCAACCGCTTTTTTCACATAAAATGTACAAGCTTGGTATTCGTAGGCGGGAGTGAATGCGATTGAACGTGAATTTGTTAATTAGCTACATTATTCTGGGATTAACATTGGCTGCTCCGATTGGGCCCGTGAATTCGGCCAGGCTTGATAAAGGCATTAAGAACGGGTTTTGGCATGCTTGGGTAGTCGGAGCTGGATCAATGCTGGCAGACGCAGCTTTTATGTTGTTCATTTATTTAGGTCTCGTTCAATTTCTTAATTTTCCGATCGTTCAGATCTTTTTGTGGCTCTTTGGCGGATTCGTGTTAATTTACAGCGGGGTTGAAAGCATAACGAAAGTGAATAAATTGAAAATCAGCTCGGCGGCAAGAAAAAAGGATTCGTTGTTAAGCTGTTTTCTGCTCGGTTTTTTCATGTCCATCACGAGTCCTTTATCCATCCTGTTTTGGCTGGGGATTTATGGCTCCATCCTGGCCAAGACGGCCTCAACGTTCGGGACGAGCCATTTGCTGTTGTATAGCAGCATGATCTTTTTGGGCTTAACCCTTTGGGATCTATGCGTTGCCGGTTTAACGACAGGACTTCGTCGCTTCCTCAATGAGAACATGCTGACTGCGATTTCGGTCATATCGGGAATATCACTGATCGGTTTCGGTGTGTACTTTGGTATTCAGGGCATTCTTGCGTTAACAGGATAACCAAGTGGTCTTCTACCCAATTCCGTTCAATATACATGGGACAAAGCGACAGTATTGGAAGGTAAACATAAACTGTTCTCAGTCAATTAGGCAGAAGTTTACATTTTAATACGTTGTGAAGGGGAGAAAAACGACTTGCTAAGATCTATCGTGATTCCTGAGCGTTACAAATCCAGGCTAGACAGGATGGAAACGGCGCTATCGCCATACAAAAAACCAAATCGTATTTTAAGACCGGGCTTGAGAAGGCACTCCGCTTAACCGAAGTCTCCTCACCCGTTATGGTAAAAGTGGGTACAGGCATTAACGACAAACGGACCGTATCTTTTGATGTGATGGATATGAAGGAAGGCCGGGTCGAAATTGTGCAATCCCTTGCAAAGTGGAAACGGTCGGCTCTTGCCCAATACGGCTTTACGAGTGGGGAAGGTTTATACACCGATATGAAAGCCGTCAGGCGGGATGAAAACATGGATAATCTGCATTCCATATACGTCGACCAGTGGGATTGGGAAAAAGTCATATGCGAAGACATGTAGTCTCGCCACCTTAGAACATGAAGTTGTAAGGATATATGATGTGATCAAATCCACGGAAGAGTACCTTTATGAACTCCATCCCTTCTTGAAGCCGATCCTCCCGGAGCGAATTTTTTTCATCACGACGCAGGAGTTGGAAGATCGCTTTCCTAGTTTAACGCCGAAGGAAAGGGAAAATGAAATTGTCAGGATACATGGCGCCGTATTCATTATGCAAATAGGCGGAACGATGAAGTCCGGTCAGGTGCATGACGGCCGCTCGCCGGATTATGATGACTGGACGTTAATCGGGGATATTGTTTTGTGGTATCCGGTATTGAATTGTGCGGTGGAGCAAAAAGAAAGGATATCTTACAATGAAGATATCCTTTCTTTATTCATTAGGGATGGTGTTGGTCTGCATCTTATTCCATATCTTGACCATAATTAGCGTCACGATAGCCACAAGCGCAGCCAAGATCAAGCTGACAAAAAAACCGGGCCGAATGCTCTTCTCCATGATGGTTCCGGTTACGGCACCGAGCAGGAGGATGATGCCGAATCCACCCAGAATCACATCCCACATTCTGACCTTTAGAATTTTGTAAGCCGAAATGATAATGAACGACCAATTATACTTCTGCAATATGCCGGCAGCCGTTGTAATGTATTCGTATATTTTTCCGGGCAAAAGGAGTGCCGTGACGATTGAAGCCGATAAACCGACCGCGGCAAGAACCAAGGAAGGGAGCGGCAGCTTCCGGAACTTTTCCAGCTTCTTCGTAAAAATACTTGGTGCATCGCCGTCCTTAGCCATCGTCACAAGCAAATTCACTACGGCAAACAATGAAGCGCTCATCGTCGAGAATCCGGCCATAATGATCGCTCCATTGAATACATGGGGAAAGAAAGTTAGCGGATAGCTGGATAGCGCCGTAACGAACGGGCTTTCTTTCTCACTCAAGAGTTTGTAGGAAACCATGAAGACAGCAAGCCCGATGGATATCATGTAGATCACGGTCAGTCCGATGAGCATGACTTTTCCTGACTTGGGAGCATCCTTTTTGTTTTTGAGCTGCATGGACATCAAACCAATGGTTTCGACACCCCCATAGGCATAGAAAGCATATAAGAGCGAGGACCAGAATGCGGGAAATCCGCCAGGGAACACTTGTCCAACCGAATCGGGAAATCCGGGTCTACCATCGCTGCCCCCGCGAATCCAGCCCATAAGCGCTGCAGTTGAGAGAAGAATAAACATGAGAATCGCCGCTGTTTTTATGACGGCCAATATATTTTCCACCTTATCGAAGCCTTTCGTACCCAGCAGAACGACGGCAATCGATAATACGGCATAGATGGCTGCGAATATCCATAGCGGAATATCAGGGAACCAAAACTTGGTCAGGATGGACAGAGCCGTCAGCTGACTGCCCATGATTAGAATTTTCGTGCTCCAGTAATTCCATGCGCTTCCGAAACGTGCCCACCGCCCAAACGCTTTTCCCGCATAATAACAAAAGGATCCCTCTTGAGGATCCGCCGTCGTCATTTTGGCCAGAAAATGAAAGACAATATAGGTTCCTATAGCAGCGATAAGGAATGATACAACCATGGAAGGTCCCGTCAGCTTAATGCCAATGCCGGAACCTAGAAAATACCCCGTACCAATCGTACAGCCGATGCCAAGCAGTGAGAGCTGCCACCACTTTAAGCTGCCTTTGCTGCTCTTTTGATCCGACGATGCGGAATCGTTCGGTCCTGCACACCCAGGTGAATCCATAGCATATACCTCCTCTATGGTTAAGTTGTTCATGTACCGTGCGGAGTATGCATCTGGTTTGAGCAGATTAACCATTATTGGAATAATTATTATGTAAGTCCCCATAATAGCTATAGATTGGTGGGGAGTGAGTGTTATGTTAAGTCGATTACTGATAAATGCGCTGAAACGAAGCATTCCAAAGAACAGAACAAAGAAAACAACGGATACACCACATCCGATAACCCCGTTACTTCAAGACTCCATTCAAATATTGGAGCAGAAACTGGGGAATAGCTCTGATTTTATTGTCAGAATAGTACCGGGTCGCGACGGTATACCGGAAATTGCGGTGTGCTACATAGAGGGACTAGTTGATCTGGATCAGCTTAACGGAATCATGGAAGCTTGGTTAACCGTTACAGTGGATACCGCTGGAACGCCTGATATGGATGCATTGCTGAAAAAAGTATTGCCGGCAAGGCAGGTAACTCAGCTGCGATCCGTTCATGCCTTAATCCCGGCGGTATTAGAAGGTAAAGCCGTTATCTTAATTGATGGCTTGGATGTCGCTTATTCAGCATCTGTTGCAGGTCTGGAGAAGCGATCGATTGTTGAGCCGAGTTCACAGACCGTGATTCGAGGACCTAAAGATGGCTTCACTGAAGATATTTCGACCAATCTATCCCTTATCCGAAGAAGGCTTCGAACACCGGATTTGCGGGTTCAAACGATGGTTATCGGCAAATATACCAATACCAGAGTGACTACAGCTCATATTGAGGGTATTGCGGATCCGCAGGTTGTATCAGAGATTATGTCACGTTTACATTCCATTGATACGGATAGCGTGCTGGAAAGCGGATATATCGAAGAATTTATCCAAGACGCTTCCGTGACACCTTTTCCAACGATGATTAACACAGAACGCCCTGACGCAGTGGCTGGAAGCCTTTTGGAAGGACAAGTTGCCATTTTGATTGATGGTTCACCCTTTGTACTGATTGCCCCTGTTACTTTTTTTAAGTTCCTCCATTCTAGTGAAGACTACTATCAACGGTATGACTTGACCACATTTTTACGGGCCATTCGCTTTGTTTCATTTGTGGTATCCCTGCTGCTTCCCTCCTTATATATTGCCTTCTCGACGTTTAATCAGGAGATGATTCCGACTCCACTTCTCATTAGTTTGGCAGCGCAAAGGGAAGGCACTCCACTGCCCGCGCTGGTTGAAGCCTTCATGATGGAATTAACGTTCGAGATCATTCGTGAAGCGGGGGTTCGGATGCCAAGGGTCATTGGACCTGCCATTTCGATTGTGGGGGCGCTCGTATTGGGACAGGCTGCCGTTCAGGCGGGCCTTGTGTCCGGTGCGATGGTGATCGTAGTTTCCTTTACGGCTATTGCGAATTTTGCGATCCCGGCTTTTAGCATGGCAGCAGCCATTCGATTAATTCGTTTTGTCTTGATGCTGCTGGCAGGGACGCTTGGCTTGTTCGGTATTTTGGCTGGCATCGTGCCTCTTTATGTTCATTTGGTGTCCCTGACTTCGTTTGGGGTTCCCTATCTGTCGCCTATGACTCCGCTCCGCTTCTCTGAAATGAAGGATCTGTTTGTCCGTCTACCATGGCCATTGCTTAAGACCAGGCCTAAGGAGATCAGTCAACGTAATCTAGTCAGGCAGAACGAGAATCCACGTTCTAAGGGTACGAGAAAGGATCAGACGAAGTGAATTTGATTAACTAGAGGTGAAATATGCGCATTTTCGCTCAAATAACACTTTTGCTCGTTATGATGTTTTCAATGACAGGCTGCTGGAATCAAACCGAGTTAAACGAGATCGGCCTCATCTCAGCGATCGGCATAGACCGGTCAGGGGATCGGTGGATCGTTTCTTATCAATTAATTAACCCATCGGCGATTTCATCAGGTGCTGGGGGTGCTGGCAAGGCTGGCGGCTCGGAGGCTCCAATCCATGTGTTTTCCTCAACGGGCCCAACGCTTCGGGAAGCGATTGATGTCAGTTATACGGAATCAGCCAGACGTCTATATTTTCCGCATACGGATATCCTTGTGCTTGGCCAGCAGGCAACGGAAAAGGGGATTAGCGAAATCATGGATTTCTATTGGAGAAACACCTATATGCGTGAGACCGTCAATGTCCTGGTTACGAACGGGCAGGCAAGTGAGCTGCTAAAGCAACTTGTACCGACTGAACGATTACCGGGTGCAGCCATCGCTAATATACTGGAAAAAACGGATCAATTTAATGGCAATTACCCATCCACGAAAATGTATGAGCTGGCTATTAGTTTGGATTCGGAGTCACAAGCAGCCGGTGTTCCCCAGATTGAATTAGTGGGTGGGCCGGAGGCTAAAGTGGATTCCGTGGATCAATTACATAAAACCTCTACCCGCGGAAAGCTTAAAATTACGGGATTATCCGTATTTGATAAAGACCGGAGAATCGGAACGTTAACGCGTAGTGAAAGCTTCGGAATATCTTGGTTAACTGATAAAGTGAGCATTAGTACGTTATCCATTCCTTGTCCAGAATCGAATACAGAAAAAGAACAATTTTCATTCCAATCGGCCTCTGCAAAAACCAAAGTCACACCTCATAAAACGGCAAACGGTTATCAAATGCGAGTTTCTGTTAAAGTCAAAGGTACAATATCGGAGTCTCATTGTCATAGTAACTTAACCAGCTTGCCTATACTTCATGCGGCGCAGAAGGAAATTGAGAAGGTAATTAAGGACTATATGGAACAAGGATGGGAAGCCGCCAAAAGACTGAAAGTCGATTTGCCACATTTTGCCGACAAGATCCATCGTAAATATCCGAAAGATTGGCAAAAGTTAAAGGACCGTTGGGAAGAAGAGGAGATGCAATCTCTCCAACTTGTACTAGAGGTGGATGCAACGATCAGTCAAACAGGAATGTCACAAACGTCTTTCAGAGAGACGGGAGCTCTTAGTAGGCCTTTGCTCTTTTCATTGGTAAGGGCACAGAAAGGGAAAGCTGCTTATGAACCAATCCATTCGAGTTACCGAGTTAGTATGTTATCTGGCTCTTTTTGAGGTTGGAAGCACAACCTTGTTTTTCTTGGGAGCTGAAGCCAAGCGGGATGCTTGGCTAGCCATGGCCCTAGCCGCCTGCGTTGGACTGCTCCTACTCTGTATATATCTGATGATACACCGCACAGATCCTGATCTTGATCTGTATGATTTATGCAAACGATATTTCGGTAAAGTCATCGGTTTTGTAGCAAGTTTTGCCTTTGCCGCTTATTTCACCTATGAAGCCTCTCGTAATCTAAGGGATTTAGGTGAACTAACGGTGTTGACTTTGTTAAACCGGACACCGCTGGGATTTATCATGCTGATCGCCATTGTTGTCATAACAAGTACGGTGATGTATGGGCCTCGTGTTGTCTTTTTGGTCAGCGCTGGCCTGCTTCCCATTATTATTTTGAGTTATCTCACCATATATTCCCTGCTGTTAACGACAGGACTTATTAAAACAGAGATGATGCTGCCGGTTTTAGAGAATGGTTTTAAACCAGTATTCTCTGCAGCCATACCGGAGCTGGTGTCATTTCCGTTTGGACAAACGCTCCTGTTCCTGGTGTTTTTTCCTTTGGTGCATAAGAAGGGAAGGTTGCGGAGAGGCGTGATAATCACATATATCATTACGGCGATTTGTTTAATATTGATCAACCAAGTCAATATTTTGGTCTTAGGGCCGACACTTGCTGCCAGTAGTACGCTTCCTTTGCTGCAGGTGGTTCAGCTGATCGAAATTGCAGATGTCTTTGAGCGCATCGACGTTTTATTCGTTCTTATACTATTTCTGGGACTGGGCGCGAAAATGACTGCTTTTTCTATGGGTGCCGTAATCGGCCTCACTAAACTCACAGGAATCCCCTATAAGATATGTACTGTTTTCTTAGGAGTATGCTTATATATGTTGGCATTCTTGTCCCCAAATTACCCTCATCATATATGGCTTGGGATTAAGTTTGTCGTGACATATGTAACACCCATCTTCCAGGTGGCGCTGCCTTCGATGCTTCTCCTTACGATATGGATCAGAAAAAAGATGGAAAAACAACATCAATGAAAGTTTCAGCACAACAATACTTGTGTTCGCTAAAAATACCCTGAATACTTTCGGCTTGTTTAATTCACAATAAACCTGAACTGCAGAAAAGAAGCCGTTATCCAGCTACCACCTTGTTGAAATTACTTGATTGACATGTAAGCAAACCATAATAGGAGGTACGAGAATGCAATTCGAACAACCACAAAATCATCAAAACATGGAGACCGGTATGATTCCTCCACAATTGAACCACGGCGGACATGAGATGTTTGATGTCCACGAAGTATTGGCAGGGGCTATCAATACGATGAACACGTATACCATGCTGAGCGGACATGTGCAGGATCCGGAGCTTCGGGATATCCTGCAGCGCCAGAAGCAATTTATGGCTGATGAGTATAACATCACCTTAGAGTGTTTTAAAACAGGACAAGATCCTTCAAAGCCGACGCAAAGCTATAAAATGAAGCAAGGTAATGACTTTATTTACGGCATGAAACCAGGCCAGCCGAAAAAACCGATGCAGTCCACAGCCGAGATCAACGATGAAACCATCGCGCTCAGCATGTTGAACGCAGTCAAATCGGGTGCTACGATGAAAACCAATGCAGCCATGGAATCTACGAATCCGGTCGTACGCCGCGTGCTTGCCGATTCTCTTCCTAACTGCATCGAAATGGCTTATGAAATTTCGCTATATCAGAATAAGCATGGATACTACCAAGTACCGCAGCTGCCTCAGCAAGATATGCAGTACATGCAGAATAGTTACGGCACAGCCCCAATGCCTGGCAATATGCCCCCTCATTAATAACCAAGCGCTTTGTCCGTATGGACAGGGCGCTTTTTTTTTTTTTGTAAAAAGAAAACCATACGCTATGCGTATGGTTCAGGATAGCTTAAGCGTTGTATAAAAAAAATCCTCCGAAGTGTTAAGATAAATTCGGTTCGCCAACCAAATTTAAAACACGAGGAGGAGATCAGATGGCATCTGATGTGAACAGTTTAGCACATACAAAATGGAATTGTAAGTATCACATAGTGTTTGCACCAAAGTACAGAAGACAAGTGATCTATGGGAAATTGAAAAGAGATATAGGAAAAATACTAAGACAATTGTGTGAAAGAAAAGGCGTGTAGAAATTATAGAAGCAGAGGCATGTAAAGATCATATACACATGCTGGTAAGTATACCGCCGAAAATAAGTGTGTCATCATTTATAGGGTATTTAAAAGGGAAGAGTAGCTTAATGATATTTGATCGCCATGCAAATTTAAAATATAAGTATGGGAATCGAAAATTCTGGTGTAAGGGGTTTTATGTGGACACGGTAGGAAGGAACAAGAAAGTGATTGAAGAGTATATACGAAATCAGTTACAAGAAGACGTGGTTGCAGAGCAAATGACGCTGGAAGAGTATATAGATCCATTCACAGGAGAAGAAACAGGAAGCAAACGAAAGAAGAAGAACTAGAAGGCCCCTTAAGGGGTAGCCGAAAAAGTAGTGCGGTTGGCGAACGATTCAATGCCCTTTAGGGCTGGCCAGTAACAAAGGCTTTCAGCCGCAGAGCAAACCACCCGTTCACACGGGTGGTTTTGATTAATTCTTCTAAAAGGTAAAGCGATACATAACCTCAGCGGCTGAATATTAATTGAGAATGATTATCATCCAGATTATAATAGGATAAAACAATGTTACAGTCTGAAGGGGTGGCCGTCAGCATGGAAGAAACGCAATATTCGCTGTTTGGAGTACACTATATCAAGCTTGGTCATACCGAAGAGGCTGCCGGTGGATACATGGAAACACATACCATGTTATTGGTAAGTAAAGGTTCAGGTGATTTGTATTTGAATGGAGTTAGGCATCGATTGAAAGCGAAGGCGATTTGTTATTGTCCGCCGGGGACGATTGCCGACATACGCCGGACGCCAAACTCGTCGGTTCCCCTCGAGCTTTATGAATTGCAATACGATGTATGGGAGATCAAGGAGCGGACACCAAGCCGAATCGTATACGGCAGGCGAATCTCTGCACTGATGGACACCGGTAAGCTTCCCGTCACCGCTACTCACGAGGCACTTGTTCTGGTTCAAGAACTATACCAATTCAAGCAATTACCCGGAGTCAGCAGCGGGAGACTTGCAACAAACCTTCGCATAGATGCGGTATTTAAACAACTGTTGGGTACGCTGCTGCAGTCAACCGATGATGAGGAGCGGGAAGAGGATTGGCTGGAGCGCATGAGACTTGCGGTGGATTATATGGAGAAGCATTTCGCCGAGGCGATAACGCGTAACGACATGGCCAAAAGGGTAGGACTAACGCCGGAACACTTCTCTGTATCGTTCAAAAGAGCAACGGGATCCGGCTTCACGGAGTATCTGACGCGGCTTCGCCTGGAGAAAGCCAGGGAGGAATTGCTTAGCGGCGACGATCGTAATCTCGATCGAATCGCGCGGGAAATCGGCTACCAGGACGGTCTATACTTAAGTCGGAAATTCAAGCAGTATTTCGGTTACTCTCCTCGCGATTATATCCAGCGTCCGAAGCGTATTGTGGCCCTGCAATACGTCGGCCATTTGCTGGCACTTGGACTTACCCCTGCAGGAACCTCGACCAATCTGCTGCGTGCCCGTCCCTATGTCGGAAAGCTGGGGAATGCAGCGGACGTAGGAGATGCCCGATCGCTCCAGACGATATCATCGTTGCAGCCCGATCTGATCGTCACGTCCGGACCGAACAGCGAGCCCTTATCCCAGCTTGCTCCAACCATTTCACTTCCTTGGGGACAGGAAGACCCGCTCGACGAACTGTTACGATTAGGCAGAGCACTTAACCGCGAACGCGAAGCGAAGAACTGGATGGATGGATTTCGAGCGAAGGAGGAGCTAGCTGCTGCTCAAGTAGCTAAACTGATCAGTCCACATGCTACGGCTGCCGTGTATGAGTTTTGGGCGGATCGGCTGTGGGCGGTTAATATGGCGTATGGCAGAGGACTGCGCAATTTATACCAGACTTTCTCGTTTCGGCCACCAGGACCGCTTGCAGAACACGTATTAGGTGAGGGAGTCGGCTTGGAGTTAACGCCGGACATGCTGGCAGCGTATGCCGCAGATTATATGTTTGTAACCATCTGGGAAGGTGGTGGAGGTGCAGGATATGCAGAACGTGTCATGAACAGCAAGGAATGGAGATGCTTGCCTGCCGTTCGAAACGGGAATGTGTTCTTTCTCGATCTGGAGCTATTTAAATATAATGATCCGCTTGCTTTGGAGCAGCAATTGTCCATACTCACCGAGCTTCTAACAAATGTCCATAGAACCGCTTACGGAACGCAATAGACCCGTGCAACCCTTGCCGTTATCATGGTAATAATGATAATCATTATCAACATGATGGAGGGCAAAAAGATGTGGTTGTTGCTTAAAGGATTGATGTTGTCTCTGATCGGAAGTATGGTCATTGTGCTGGGCGCCTGTGGAGACACACAGCAGCAAAGTGAAATTGTTAAGGCCAATGGCGACCCGCAAACAGGGGCAACACGTAAATATGAAACGGTCATGGGCGAGATCGAGATTCCGAAGGATCCGAAGCGAATTGTCGCGACGCAATATCTTGGCCATCTGCTAACCTTGGGCGTTAAGCCAGTCGGCGCCGGTACGGCCAGCCTGAATCAATATTTTTTGCAGGATCTGACCGATGGCATCGAGGATATCGGTGACGATCAGGCGGCGCTTGAGAAAATCGTATCGCTTGATCCCGATCTCATTATTAGACCTTCCGATAAGAACTATGAGCAATTCGCCAAAATCGCACCGACGATTGTGATTCCCTGGGGAGCAAAGGAGCTGTATGCCGAGCTGCGTGAATTCGGAGAATTCCTCGGGAAATCGGAGGAAGCGGAGGAAGCGATTCGGCACTATGAGGAGAAGCTTGCTGAGGCCAAGGCGAAGCTGGACGGAGTCGTGAAGGAAGGAGAAACGGTTGGCGTCTATGAGATTTGGGCGAAAAATTTCTGGGTTGTAGGTGAGAGCTTTGGGCGCGGCACTCGCAATCTGTATTCGGGTCTCGGCTATCAGCCGCCAGAAGCCGTGAAAGAGCAGATCGTAAACGGTGGAGCCGGTTTGGACATTTCCTTGGAATCACTGCCGGAGATGGCCGCGGATTATATGTTCGTGACGGTTTACGATGCGGACGGAGGCGGGGATCGTGCCAAGGAGATTTTGGAGAGTGCCATCTGGAAATCCCTTCCGGCTTACAAAAACAATCGCATCTACACGTTGGATATCAATCAGTTCTCGGCAGGCGATCTCATCTCCCTTGAGAAGCAATTGGAGATCCAGACGAAGCTGCTGCTTTGCAACGGGAGGTAGCTCTAGCGACAAAGTGTCAGTATGATATACATACTAATTCCTTTGCGAAAGGTTCTCGAAATGCCGGCCAGATGCAGTCGATAAAGTCTCGGAGATCCAGGGACAGATAGACTTAAGAAGTCGCGATTTTCGCGGCTTTTTTTAGTGGTAAAAAAGGACTTAATCAATAGCATGATCCTAAGTTTATACTTGGTTTCCAGGGTGTTTGGGTATTGTGGAGGATCTTCTCACTTTGTTAACAACTTTAAATCGTTTATAATGATTAGATAATAGTAGGTATTTTAATCTATCAATATTTATAATAGACTATAATATGGTGATAATTGACACAGAAAACGTGTGTTTTCAGAGGACGCCTTGCTTTTTAATGACGTTTTTAGCAGGGATGTCTATTCTTTTTTCAAATATATGGGATAAGGAAGGTTTATAATGAGCAACATGGAGAAAAAAACAGACGTAATCTTAATCGGTGCCGGCGTCATGAGCGCAACATTGGGAGCCTTATTGAAAGAGTTAGTGCCTGAATGGGAGATCAAAGTGTTTGAGAAACTCGCAAGCGCGGGGGAAGAAAGCTCCAATGAATGGAATAATGCGGGGACCGGCCATTCCGCATTGTGCGAGCTTAACTATACATCCGAAAAACCAGACGGATCTATAGACATCAGCAAAGCGATCAATATTAACGAACAGTTTCAGGTTTCAAGACAGTTCTGGTCTTATCTGGTAAGCAGCAATCTGATTCGCAATCCGCAGGACTTTATCATGTCTATTCCTCATATGAGTTTAGTGCAAGGCGAAAAAGACGTGACTTTTTTGAAAAAACGTTTTGAAGCGCTGTCAAACAACCCGCTCTTTCAAGGAATGGAATATTCCGAGGATCCGGATCAGCTGAAGGAATGGATTCCGCTTATTATGGAAGGGCGTACATCGAATGAGCCGTTAGCGGCAACCAAAATCGACTCCGGGACGGACATTAACTTTGGCGCTTTAACGCGCATGCTGTTCGACCACTTGAAGAGCAAAGACGTCGAAATAAACTACAAGCATAGCGTCAAGGATATTAAACGTACACAAGATGGTTCGTGGAAAGTGAAAGTCCATGATATCGAGCACGGTAAAACCGAATATCATACGGCGAAGTTCATCTTTATCGGCGGCGGGGGCGGAAGTCTGCATTTATTGCAAAAAACCGGTATCCCCGAGTCCAAACATATTGGAGGATTCCCGGTAAGCGGATTATTCATGGTATGCAAGAACCCGGAAGTGGTAGCGCAGCATCATGCCAAAGTATACGGAAAAGCTAAGGTTGGCGCTCCACCGATGTCGGTTCCCCACTTGGACACAAGATATATTGACAACCAAAAGGCATTGCTCTTCGGTCCGTTTGCCGGCTTCTCGCCGAAGTTCTTAAAAACGGGGTCGAATTTTGATTTGATCACATCCGTCAAACCGAACAATCTGTTCACCATGCTGGCGGCTGGCGTAAAAGAAATGGCATTGACGCGATACCTAATCCAGCAAGTGGTGCTATCGAATGAAAAGCGCATGGAAGAATTACGCGAGTTTATTCCGAACGCCAAAAGCGAGGATTGGGAAATCGTCGTGGCGGGCCAACGTGTACAGGTGATTAAGGATACACCGAAGGGTAAAGGAACGCTTCAATTTGGTACTGAAGTGGTTAGTGCCGCGGATGGCTCGGTCGCTGCCTTGCTCGGTGCTTCCCCAGGCGCTTCGACAGCTGTTCACGTCATGCTCGAGGTATTAGAGAAGTGCTTCCCGCAGCATATGGAAGAATGGGAGCCGAAAATTAAGGAAATGATTCCTTCATACGGCATGTCTCTTGCGAAAAACCCGGTCGTATTCGAAGAAATTCAAGAATCAACTGCGCAAGCGCTAGGTCTAAGCTTAAAAGTACTGGTGCATAGCTAATAGTAGACAGGTAGAAAGCGGCAATTAAAAGTCACATCGCGCTTTTTCTGGATAACGCATAAATAAGGAACATCCCATATACGTATCGGCATATGGCCAAAGATCGAAGCGGTTCATTCATTGAACCGCTTTTTTACGTTATTTAACAGCCGAGTATCACAGATATCAATATTTCGGATAATATTGAAAGTTTGCAGGATATTATGAATGGGCCAAGCCTCTTATAATGAAATCAAGAATTGATAACACTTACATAACGATCATAGGAGGCTTACCCATGAAAATTACCCGGCATCCGGAGAATCCGATCGTAGTGCCTGGACTTTACGATTGGAGAAAGGTGACGGTATTCAATCCGGCCGTCATTATCGATAACGGAAAATTCTATATGATAGAACGGACGGCAGGCTCCCTGACTCCCTGCAAAAACTACCTGGGTCTCCTGGAGAGTGCGGACGGCGTGCATTTCACTCATGTGCTGGACGAGCCCGTCGTAACGCCGGATCAGCTGGGATTCCCCTACGGCAGTATCCAGGACCCGCGGATCGTCAAGATCGACGATACCTTTTATTTGAACTATGCCTTACGGCCATGTGCCATGAACTATTACCCGACGGGAGCCGGCATCCCTGAACGTTCGATTCCCGAGTATCCGGACGGTTGGGGCGAAGAGGAAGGCCACTGGCTGACGCGTTCCGGGATATTGACTTCCAAGGATCTCATTCAATGGGAGTACCTGTGCGATACAACGCCGCTGGATATCAATGATCGCGACAACATTCTGTTTCCAGAGAAAATCAACGGCAAGTATGTGCTGCTTCGCAGACCGGAAGAATACGTCGGGGAGGAATACGGAACCGAAAAAGCAGCCATGTGGATCAGCTACTCCGAAGACTTGGTGCATTGGGAAGAGCCCAAGCTGCTGGCAAAGGCCGAGAACAACGATTGGGAGTTTAAAAAAATCGGCGGCTCCACGCCTCCGGTGCGGACAGACAAAGGATGGCTGGTGCTCTATCATGGCGTGGACCAAGATACGGTGTATCGTGTAGGGGCCTTGCTGCTGGATTTGGAAAATCCGGAAAAAATCATCGCCAGAACCCGCCGCTTCATTATGGAGCCGGAGACGTATTATGAGAAGTTCGGCTATCAGATTCCGAATGTCGTATTCCCGACAGGCAATGTGGTCAAGGACGGGCTCCTCTATATCTATTATGGTGTGACGGATACGGCGATTGCGCTCGCTACGGTTCCTCTGGATGAGTTGGTAGATTATATTTTGGACGAACCGCAATAACGAGAGGAGTGAGGGCGTGGCAGAGTAGTTGGTTTCTCTGTCGCGCTTCCTCTAGAACCTAATTTGTAAGCGATACCATTCATTTGAAAATTTGTGAAGTTTATGTTACTAAAATTAACGTTAAAAATGAAAATATGCTTTTTATAAGTTATCGCTATTTAAAATGACTTAAAAAAATTAGATGAAATCGTTTTTTTTATGGATATTGGGATCGAGAACCCGATTGTATAATTAATATATCTTATATTGTTAAATATAAGAACATGATATGTAATATATAGAGAGGGGTATATCACATGAAAACGCCTAAGAAGCTTAGAACGCTGCTGCTCACCGGAACAGCCGCGCTGCTGCTCATGTCAACCGTAGCCTGCGGGTCTGGAGAGAAAGACGCTGCCGAGCCGGAAAAGGTTACCTTGAACATCATGCATCCATGGACCTCGCCGAACGTGGATAACGAGGTGTATAAGGAACGGATCGCCGAGTTTGAAAAACAGCATCCCAACATCATCATCAAGCAGGACGGGGTAGCGGCAACCGAGTATAAAACGAAGCTGCGCACGCTGGCTGCCGCCAACAACCTGTCGGATATCAATGTCGTATGGCCTGGTGCCGATCTGGCTCCTTTGGTAGCCGGGGATCTGCTGATGCCGCTGGATGGCCTGATGGACAACTGGAAGGATATATTGCCGGAGGACGCATTGGCCGGGTTCAACCAGAACGACAGTCAATTTGCCGTGCCGACCAAACAAACCTTCGTGGATATTATTTACTACAACAAGGAAATGTTCGCCGGAGTCGGTTATGACCAATTTCCGGCTACCTACGACGAATTCATTGATGCGGTGAAAAAGCTGAAGGAAGCCGGCATTACGCCGATCTCCCTGGGCAACAAAGAGAAATGGCCTCTTCAATCGTCCTTCTTGTCGATTATCGGTGACCGCTATGTAGGCAGTGATTTCTTGCAGAAAATTCTGAATAAGGAAGCCAAATTTACCGATCCCGAATATGTGAAAGCGATTGCCGTCATTGACGAACTCGCCAAGCTGGGGGCATTCAATACCGATGCGAACAACATGGATTCCGTGCAAGGCCAGGACTACTTCATACAAGGTAAAGCAGCGATGCATATCTCTTCTTCCACCGTTGACGGAAGAATCCGGATCAACAACGAGGAAGGGGATAAATTTGGCATTGCGCTATTCCCAAGCGTTCCGGGCGGCTCCGGCGATCCGGTGAAAAGCGCGGGCGTCGTTCAGTACGGCATTTCCATCAAAAAAGGATTGAGCGATGAAAAGAAGGCGGCTGCCGAGGAATTCATTAAATTTTTTGTCAATGAGGACCTGTACAAAGATCTGATCAGTAAAGGCGTTGTCGTACCGGCCAACGTTGAAATTCCTGAAGATGCGAGCCCGTATCTCAAGGAAATGCTGGAGTTGACCAACAAGGGAACGGCGCCGGTATTCGACAGCGTGATTCCGACCCAAGTTACTGATGTCATGCAGAACGGATTGCAGGCTCTGACGATTGGCAGAGGAACGCCGGAGGAGCTCGCTCAAGAGGTTCAGGAAGCGTTCGACAACATGAAGTAAGGGCGCACTTCCCTAAGTCAAGATCATGATGGTACAAAGAAAAACCCGGTAGCGGGTTTTTCTTATTAAAGACAGAAAGAAAGGAGTTACGCCAATGCATACGCTTAAGCATACAAAATGGGCTATTTTCTTGGGCTTGGCGCCAGCACTCATTATATATATATGCATTGCCATCTTTCCCATTGGTTTATCGGTTTATTATTCCTTGATGAACTGGGATGGGATCACACCTATGCGGTTTATCGGGCTGGACAATTTTGTTGATATTTTCAAGGACGATATTTTTTGGCTGTCCGTTAAAAACAACGTCATCATTATGTTTACAGGGATCGCGGGACAGATCCCGCTTGGTCTCCTGCTGGCCTTGCTGCTGAATCGAGGGCTTAATGGCTCCAGTTTCTTCCGGACGATCGGCTTCCTGCCCGTGGTCATCTCATCGGTCATGGTGTCCCTGATCTGGGGCATGGTGTACAACACGGAATACGGGATGCTGAACAATCTGCTTGGTGTATTGGGACTCGAGAGCTGGCAGCAGAATTGGCTAGGCGATCCGTTTTGGTCCATGATCTCGATCAGCATCGCTTATATATGGCAAAACTGCGGACTGTATATGATTATTCTATTGGCAGCTTTGCAGAACATCCCCGATGAAGTCAATGAGGCGGCAGCCCTTGACGGGGCGACCGGATTAAGCCGGATCATGCGCATTACCATTCCGATGATCCGGGGGACATTGCTCGTCTCCGTTGTCTACAGCATCAGCAATTCGTTCCGTGTGTTTGATCTGATCCAGATCATGACCGGCGGAGGACCGGCCCATGCGACAGAGGTTATGACCGTCTATATGTATAACAACTCATTTATGAATATGAGGTTCGGCTACGGCAGCGCGGTATCCGTATTGATTCTTCTGTTTAGCCTTATCGTTATTACAATTGTGAATCGAATTGCTAGAGAAAAAGAATAGAAGGGAGAGGGAGGAGATGTACAGACAAACGAAATGGTTCCATTTATCGGCATACACATTTTTGGGGATATTCGCTATTATTAATATAATCCCTTTCTTTTGGATGATCGTAGATTCTTTCAAAACCGAACAGGAATATGCGGCGAACCCGTTCTCCATACCAACCGAACTGCAATTCTCCAATTACGCAAAAGCGTGGGAAGTTGCGAATATGGATACCTACTTTCTCAACAGTATCATCGTAACCGTGGTATCGTTGGTCGTGACGGTCCTTCTCGGATCGCTTGCGGCGTACTTCTTGGCAAGGTTCAATTTTAAGCTGCGCGGAGCGACTTACGCGATATTTTTGCTGGGCATGGTCGTTCCGATCCACGCGACCTTGATTCCGATCTTTCTGATCATGCGGAACCTGCATTTGCTGGATACGCATTTATCGTTGATTCTACCTTACACGGCCTTCCATTTGTCATTGACGATCTTTATTCTGGAAGGCTTCATGAGAGGATTTCCGAAGGATCTCGAAGAATCAGGCGTCATGGACGGCGCGGGCGTATTCAAAATTTTCTGGTCGATCATTTTACCGATCACGCGTCCTGCCATTTCAACTGTCGTGATTCTGAACTTTATCTATAATTGGAACGAGTATTTGTTTGCGCTCGTCTTGATCAGTTCATCGTCGCTGAAAACATTGCCGCTCGGACTCGCCAACTTTGTCGGCATCGAGACGGCT
This sequence comes from Paenibacillus sp. p3-SID867, assembly GCF_025142895.1. Lineage (NCBI taxonomy): Bacteria > Bacillati > Bacillota > Bacilli > Caryophanales > Paenibacillaceae > Paenibacillus > Paenibacillus sp. p3-SID867. The sequence goes on along the minus strand of NZ_JAMBDM010000007.1, from coordinate 168,731 downwards.
AGTCTGACGCTGCAAATGGCGGCACTGACGATCGCGCTTATACCGATCATCATTTTCTACCTGCTGCTGCAAAAACAACTGGTTAACGGCATGACGGCAGGAGCAGTTAAAGGTTAAACAGGTTTCAATTCTACATCATGAGGACATCGAAAGAGGGAATGGACATGCGCAGCAGTTTTGGCTGGATCGGGAATTATGGTCTGAAACAGAAAGCACTGGTCATTTTCCTCTTTTTTGTCATTTTGCCTACGCTTGGGGTCGGCGTCCTTGCCCAAGACAAGCTGAACGAAGTGCTGCGGGGCCAATTTATCCAATCAAGCCAGCGCAGTCTGGAGATTGTAACGAGTCAACTGGAAGAGCAAACGACCATGATTGAGGATATTGCCGATTATTTGATACTGAGCAATGACATGCGTCAATATTTGCGGCTGGATCCACCGCCGGAGAGTGAGAGAGCGGAGCGGTTGAAGCAAAATCTCGAAGGTTTCCTGACGTTTCAGTTAATGTCCAAAAATTATATCAAATCGATATCCATCACCGGCTTTAATGGAAACTCCATCCAGATGGGCGAGCCGATTCACGGCAACGAAGAATCATGGAACCGGCTCGCGGACGAGCACAAAGGCGGGATCGTGTGGAGCAGTGCCTATCCTTCAACCAGCGGTTGGTATGGAGAAGTAAGCCTCGTGTCCTTGTTCCGTGTACTGAACTCCTACGACGAGATCACGCTGCCGCTTGCCCGGCTCGTGATACGTATGGATGAAGCCAGTATATTCAAACAGCTTCAACGGGGGTTAACGCGGGACGAAGGGATGGTATTCATCGTGGATTCCGATGGACGGCCTGTTCTGCCCTCCAAAGACAGGTTTCCCTTGAATATCGGCGATGAGGCAGCGTTTAAGGATATTGTAACCGCAGGGTCGATGGGCACTTCTACTTACCGTCACGACGGTGATGAATATTTGACCTTTCATCAACGGATGGAAAATACCGACTGGAATATCGTTTCCATGGTGCCCAAGGCTGCGCTGGATCAGGATCTACGCGGCGTAACCATATTGATGCAGGTCATTCTCGGTGGGATTCTCCTGTTGGGTTTATCGGCCTTGATCGGCTTCCACTATACGATTATCAGACCGATCCTGCGCTTGAAGATTGAGACCAATCGGGTAAAACTCGGCGATTTCTCCGCCAGGGTTCCTATTCGTTCCAAGGACGAGATTTCCGAATTGAACCGCAGGTTTAACGATATGGTATCCACGATTCAAGAATTGATCGAGCATAAATACAAGCTGGAACTGCGTGAGCGCGAATCGGAGCTGCGTCTGCTTCAGGAGCAGATGGATCCGCATTTTCTCTATAACACGCTCGATATGATCCGTTGGACCGCCAGGCTGGAGAAGGCGAGCGAATCCAGTCAGCTCATCGAAATCCTGTCTCGGTTCCTGCGTTCCAGCCTGAACAATGGCCAGTACGAGACCAGCCTGGCAAAGGAAATGGAATTTGTGCGCTCTTATCTGTATTTGCAGCAGAGGCGGCTGGGTCCAAAACTGAAATACGCGCTTTACATGGAATATGATCTGGCAAATACGCTAACATTGAAGGCTACCATACAGCCATTGGTTGAGAATTTCCTCAAGCATGGCATCGATCGAGGGGAGCCAGTAGCGAAAATAACGGTCAAAGCATACAAGCGTGAGGATGAAATGTGGATCGACGTGCAGGATAACGGCCGCGGAATGGACGATGTTACCTTAGAGGAGGTCCGGGAGTCTCTCCGTACCGAGGTTCAGACCGGTCACAATCGAGGCGCGCTCTGCAACATTCATGAACGTCTGTACCTATTTTTCGGAGAACGCTACGGTCTGGATGTAATCGAGGCTTCAACGCAAGGTACCTTGATTCGCCTCAAGCTCCCACATTCTGAAACCTACGGTGGTGAATCGCATGATGCAACACGATAAGACAGTAAAAATGCTCATCGTTGATGATGAACCCGTGATCTGTCAAGGCCTGCGCTATACGATTGATTGGGCGGATCATGGCGTTGAAGTCGTTGCGGAAGCCTATGACGGCAGTGGAGCGCTGCAGGTGGTCCAAGAACAAGAGATTGATTTGGTTCTGACGGACATCCGGATGGAGGGAATGGACGGTCTTCAGCTTACTAAGGAGCTGAAGCGCTGCCACCCCCAGATTCGGGTCATCATGATCAGCGGTTATGAGGAATTCGAGTATGCACGCCAAGCCATCAAGCTTGATGTAACCGATTACTTATTGAAACCCGTCGATATTGAAGAATTGGTGGCGGTCGTGGCGGGAATCGTGGAAGACGTTCGCCGGAAGGATACCCGTCTTGATGGTTCAGTCAGGGACGCCGAGCTTTGGCTCGCCGAAATGGCCGCGCCGTACGAAACCTCAATAGCTAGACCTGTGCCTCCATATCTACTAACCAGTGCCGAGTATAAGCTCATAGCCACGCAGCTGGAGAAGTTCTCGAACATCGCGGCTTCCGTGACCGAACAGGATTTTGCGATACTTCAGCAATTGTGGCTGCATACGATACGTGATAACCTGGAATCACGCGGAGTCCGTCACGTATCCGTATTCGTGCATAAAAATTTGCTGATGACCCTGCTGATGACGGATCAACCGCTATTGAAAGGGCAGTGGGATGAAGTCCTGCAAAATATGCTGGATTCTTGGCCGAAAGAGCATCGCCGCATGTATTGCGCGGTATCGGATGCCTACACGTCTTTGGGCGAAACCGCAGCCATGTGTTCGGAAGTTCGAAACCTGCTGCCTTATCATGCTTTGGATAACTGCCCTTTACTGGATTCCGCCTATAAGACGAAAGTGGATAACGGCCGGGTGCTGCGCGATTTTGACAGTTCGGACATGGTCTCGAAGCTGTCCGTGGCGTTATTCAAGCAGGATGCTGAAATGCTGGAAGAGCTGGTGGGCGGCATGTTCCAATTTTTCCGCGATCAGCGCTATCTATTGACGGATATGGTGAAGGTCTGTGATGAACTGTCCATCATGCTGCGGCAGCGCCTTCGGCAAAGCGGGCTGACCCAGCTTGAGCATGGCCTGGAAAGGACGTTCGATCTGGATGTATACAATCATGCCAATGCGATCCGGCAGGCGATATCCACGGAAGTGTTTGACCTTCTGCAGCTCATCGACAAGGTTGGGATCGACCGATCGTTCTGGATCATTGAGAAGGCCAAGAAGTATATGGCGGAACATTATCTTAGTGATCTGAAAGCATCGGAAGTGGCCGCATATTTGAAAATCACGCCGAGCTATTTCAGCAATATTTTCAAACAAAGCACGGGAAAAAGCTTCAGCGAATACATGAACGAACTGCGCATTAACGAGGCGAGAAATCTGCTGTTGACAACGCAGGACAAGGTGTTTGAGATTGCAGATCGCGTCGGGTATAAAGAATACAAGTATTTTGTATCCGTCTTCAAACTGTACACGGGGATGACACCCAAGAAATATCGGGTCTTGAATATCAAAGAATAAACATACTGACCAGATTGGAAGGAGAAGGGGAAAATGGATAAGTATCGGAATGCAGCGCTTCCCGTTGACGAGCGCGTAGAGGATTTGCTGTCGAGAATGACGCTGCGCGAGAAGGTCGGGCAGCTGAACCAGCACTTGTACGGCTGGATGGCATATCGGCAATGCGAAGGGACTGAAACGGAGTTTGAACTAACCGAATTATTCAAAGAGCATGTCGAATGGGGAGCAGGCATGGGGGCGTTGTACGGACTGTTCCGGGCGGACCCTTGGTCCGGAGTGAACTATGAGAACGGGATTCCTACGCAAGACAATGCCAAGGTAGCGAATGCCATACAGCGCTATGTTATCGAACACAGCCGGCTTGGCATTCCTGTCCTTCTCGCGGAGGAATGTCCCCATGGTCATCAGGCGCTAGACGGAACGCTTCTGCCCGTTAATACGGCTATCGGATCGACGTGGAATCCTGAATTAATTGAACGCGCCTATAGCCAAGTGGCCTCCGAGATCCGCAGCCGCGGGGCTCACATCGGCTTGGTATCGGTACTGGACATTCTGCAGGATCCGCGGTGGGGACGCTCCGAGGAGTGTTACGGGGAAGACCCGTACCTGGCTGCACGGATGACGGAGGCGGTTGTGCACGGCATGCAGGGAAGAGAGCAAGAAGAGCGGAAGCGCCCGGACAAGGCGGCAGCCGTGCTTAAGCATCTGTGCGCTCAGGGAGCAGGGCAGGGCGGTCGCAATGCAGGACCGGTTCCCGTTGGCGAGCGGGAGCTTCGCGAAATTCATCTGCCAGCTGCGCAGGCCGGGATCAAGGCAGGAGCGGCAGGGGTCATGGCGGCCTATAATGAGCTTGACGGCATCCCATGTCATGCCAATGATAAGCTGTTAACCGGCATTCTGAGAGATGAATGGGGATTCGATGGGATTGTCATGGCGGATGGAACGGCCATCGACCGTTTGGTGTCCATAACGGGAGATTATGAATCGGCGGCAGGACTTGCCCTGTCATCCGGGGTTGATCTTAGCCTGTGGGACAAGTCGTTCACCACGCTTGAACAAGCGGTGAAACAAGGGAAGGCCGATATGGAGTACATCGATCGGGCGGTGGCTCGAGTGCTTCGGCTTAAATTCAGACTGGGACTGTTCGAGCACCCATACATAGACGAAGGCTTGGCAGCTGCAACCGTCAATAATGCTGCCGCTAAAGACTTAAATGCATCCGTCGCAAGAGAAGCGGTTGTGCTGCTCAAGAACGACGCAAACGTACTGCCGCTGAATAGCGGCCGGATCAAACGACTGGCGGTCATCGGCCCTAACGCGGACAGGCTTTACAACCAGCTTGGAGACTACACCAGCGTTCAGCGCGAGAGCAGCGGAGTCACGGCGCTTCAAGGCATTCGGATGGCTGCACCCGCAGGCACGGACATCGTCTTTGCTCCCGGATGCAGTGTACGAGGCATGTCGACGGAAGGCCTGCCCGAGGCGGTTGAAGCAGCCCGTTCCGCGGATGCGGTCGTGCTCGTACTTGGCGGCAGCAGTGCCCGTCAATTCGGAGATACGTTTGACAGTAATGGTGCAGCCATTGTAGCTGAAGGGGATCCGACGGAAATGGATTGCGGTGAAGGCGTCGATCTAGCCGATCTCCGATTAGGCGGCATACAGGAGCAATTGGTCCGGGAAATTCACGCGCTCGGCAAACCAGTAATTACGGTGCTCATTCAAGGACGTCCGCTGGCCATCGGCGAGGTAGCTGAGCTCAGCGATGCGCTGCTGTGTGCCTGGTATCCTGGAAGCGAAGGAGGCCGTGCCATTGGCGAGATCCTGTTTGGACAGGTGAATCCCAGCGGCAAGCTTTCCGTATCCATACCACGCTCCGTGGGTCAATTGCCGGTTTATTATAATCAGAAGAACGCTGGACAGCCTCGTCCCTATGTCGATATGCCGTCCAAGCCGTTATATCCGTTCGGATTCGGTCTTGGTTACAGCATGTTTGAATACGGAACTCCAACGATTTCGCAGAAGGAAATGACGCTGGAAGAGCTTCGATCCGGAGGCCGTGTCGAGGTCAGCGTGGAAGTGAGAAACAGCGGAGACATGAAAGGACTTGAAACTGTACAGCTCTATATTCAAGGCGATCAATCAGGGATTACCCGTCGTTTGCGGGAATTAAAGGGATTTAAGAAGATAGCGCTGGAGCCAGGTGATGTAAGCAACGTCACCTTCGAGCTTGGCTTCGAGGAATTGGCTATATGGAATCGAAACATGGAATTCGAAGTAGTCCCTTGTCGAGTCAACATCGTAGTGGGGGCCCATTCGGATTGGGAAAGCGGAGTTGTTCAGTTAAGGTTAAAGTCCTAAAACGAAGCTGAAACAAAAAAAAGGGTTCTTAAACATTAGCACGATGCATCGATACTTGGAGGCAGCATTTAACGCTGTCTCTTTTTGTCGTGAATGTGCACTTTCGTTGACTAGAAGAAGAAATTGGGATATTATTTTAGAAATCACGGAAAACATTATCGTTTTATTATTTTCCGAACGAGGAGGTGTACCTATTGAAAGAGCGAATTGTTGCGGCGGCAAGCCATGAAATCAAGAGAAGAGGATTACGCTTTACGATGGGGGACCTTGCCAAACGACTGGGTATGAGCACGAAGACGCTGTACGGATGGTTCCCTTCCAAGGATGTGCTGATTGCAACGATTCTTCGTGAGGCCATTATCGAACTTCAAGAAAAAGAAAAGGACATCATGACTAATCCTGAACTGACTACGCTCGATAAACTTAAGCGATGTCTTATCCTCATTCCGACTGATTTTCAGTTTATCGGATTAAACCTCATAACCGAGCTTCAGCGTTATTATCCTGATCAATGGAAGACGCTGGATGAATTTCTGAATAAACAGTGGGACAGCATCACTGAACTATTTGAAGAAGGAATCAATCAAGGTTTGTTACGCCCGTTTAATACCAAAATTTTTATTGATTTGTATGTTGGAGGCCTTTATCGCTTAATTGAGGACTCGTCTGAAAATAAAAGCAGCATTACGCTTCAGGAGAGTCTGCGGGATATGGGAGAGATCCTGTTAACCGGTATTATTCAGAAGGAAGTTTGAACGATCATTTATTCATTAAGGAGAAGAGAGGGTATCACTTGAGTAAATCATTAAAAGGTCTGTTTTTATTTACGGATATCGGATTTATTTTGTACTGGGTCATCACTGCACTAGCGTTAATTCCCAAGGAATATTTATATCAGGATTACACGAATGAGCTGTTAGTGGCCTGGAATTGGTCGTTCTTCCCGCTCGATATATTCATTTCCATCACCGGAATGTACAGCATTTACCTACATAAACAGATGAATATAAAGTGGAGAAGCGTTGCCTTAATCTCGCTCATCCTGACATTTTGTTCCGGACTGCAGGCGATCGCTTTTTGGATCATAAAGTCCGATTTTGACATCATGTGGTGGGCGCCTAATCTGTACCTCATGTTATATCCATTGTTCTTCATCCCAAAACTGCTTGAGACCAAAGAGCCGTGTTAAATCACGGCTTTTTGATTTTCGTTTTACAAAGATCGGATGAACATTCGATAAAAGTTACTGCGGACCTCTTCTGAGCGCAAGCGAAAAAAAAGGGCTAAAGGACCATGCGATTCGTCTAACTTTAAGTATTTTATACACGGGAAATTCTTGAGGTACATGGTAAACTCAATAGTGGATCCCCCATTTTTTGTAATGAAGCAGAAACTTGATTGGAATGAAGCGATGTTTCTGTATAAAAGAGAGGAGGAAGATATCCTATATCATGGCAAAAATGCCCGCATGAACCTTGTCTTTCGTGCGTTTTCGGGGGCAGTCCAATTTCTTTCCTACTATTAATGGAGGTGTATTGATGGTTGACGTTCAAGGGTTGAGGCATATGAATAGGCATTTAAAAATGCTAACGTCCGCAATACTTGCAGCTCTCGTGTTTTGTTTGTCCGGATTGCCCGCATTCGCGGCGACTCCTGAGAAAACGATCAACGCTTCAGCAACGCTCGCCTACAACTTAAAGGGACTTAATCATAATGTGGCCGTTCAGAAGGCATATATCGCGGATAAATATCTCTATGTCACGCAGCGGTCGAAGGGAAATTGCTATCTTTCAAGATTGCTCATTAACGGGAAAGACGCTACTTATGTAGATGAAATGACTGTTACGAATACCGGTCACTGCCAAACGCTGGATATGTATACGTACAATGGCATCAATTACTTTTACTTTAGTTCCAAAGCAGATCCTTCAACGGATTATTACTGGTCGCTGCAGGTAGCTAGGCTGCAATATTCGGCTGGCAAGACCGTGGATTATACGGATTTGCATCGCTTCACCTACATGAATTACGCCAATAAAACGGGGGCAAGGCTTGGTGAGACCTACCGTGTGGATGGCGGCGGCAACAGTACGCATACGGTGTTCCGGGTACAAACCAAAGAGGGAACCGTAACATGGTCGATTTATGACACGGTCGCACTCAATAAACTTCTGGACAGTAATGAACAGGTGCGAATGGACAGCGCAGCTGCGGTTAACGCCGCCGTTGGCAGCTTTACGCAGTCGGGCAGTGCGATCGTAAGGCCGAACGGATCCTTCCAGGGGGCCGATATGCTGGGTCAGACGAAAATATATACGTCAGGCGGTGCCGAAGGCGATATCCCGCAGATTGCCATGATGACCAACGCAGGAACATTCAAAACCCTCGTGAAAATAACGAATGTGGGGAACCATGAAATCGAGGGAGTACAGACAAAGAACGGCAATGTTTATTTTACGATCGTTACGGACCCGGTAAACAAAAAAGATACGCAAAAAGTGTATTACGTTCCGGACAGCATATTTAATTAACTTCCACCAAGTTAGTCTCTGATAACTGTAACATCAGTAAATTTAGCATAGTTGGCATTCGACTATGGAAGGGAGATTTGTCCATGAAAAAAGGCTTCGTCTCGTTTATCGCCTGCCTGTTGTTTGTTCCGATGTTTACAACGGGGGTTCTGGCGGCTGGAAAAGGACAAGGCAAAGAAGTAAGCACGACGGTGATGTCTTACAATATCCATCACGGGGTTGGATTGGATGAGCAGCTAAGCCTGCAAAGAATCGCCGATGTTATCCGTGATTCCGGCGCAGAGATTGTCGGCCTTCAAGAAGTGGACCGGTTTTACGGGGAACGAAGCGACTTTCAAGACCAAGCGAAGGAATTGGCAGGTTTGCTCGGATATCATTATGCTTACGGTGCGAATCTAGATTTGGAGCCTGCGGAAGGTCAGACGAATAACCGCCAGTATGGAACAGCCATCGTGAGCAAGTATCCGATCCTTCGTTCCGAGAATGTGCTGCTGAGCAGCTTCGGGAAGGAGCAGCGCGGTGTTCTACACGCTGTTGTCAATCTGAGGGGGATCCACGTGGATGTGTACAACACGCATCTTGGATTGGACGTCACCAGCAGAACGGCACAGGCGCAGGAAATCATTGAGCTTGCATCAGCTTCTGAGGGACCGGCGCTGCTAATGGGCGACTTCAACGCAGAACCAAACAGTTCAGAGTTTAAATTGTTGCTGGACAGCGGTTTATTCGTAAACAGCTTTCAGGGAATCGAAGATGCCTATACGTTTCCTGTAATCAACCCGTCGGCAACGATCGATTACATTCTGACCTCACCAGCTGTTCAGCATTCGAATCAGCGCGTGATTCATACGGAAGCTACGGATCATCTGCCTATCGCAGCCGAAGTATCATTCAAGCGTTAGGCCGTTTGGGTAAGCTTAAAGTTTAGGTTCGTGCAACATATATACAGGACATAACAATGGTCAAGGGGCTACCACCGGGCATTTGCTTGGGGTAGCCTTTTTCGTATGAGGAGATGAATCGATATTCTTCCCTTTACAGTTTTTTTACCGTTCTGTCTATATCCACAAAATAGGTTATGCTACGATACAAGCACAAGGAGGGAGCGTGCATGATCACTTGGAGATTACCGCTGGTTGCATTGATGTGCCTGAGCATAACCGTAACGGGGTGCATGCAAGGTGGCAAAGGGCAGGGCTCTGGCCGTATACTTTCGCACTCAACGGCATCAGATATGGCTGGTGCCCCAGAAAAGACAAAGCTGAGATTCTGGTCAACGGGGCGTCATGACGCGAATTATATCAAAGAGGTCATTCATCGTTATAACGAAGAGAATAGCGATTTAATTGAGGTTGAGATGACGGTTATGGCAGATGATTTTGCCCAATCGCTAGATTTGTCATTTGCCAGCGAGCAATCACCCGATATCTTTACCCCGATCGATCTCGCTGAAATGACCCGAAAAGGCTATGTGGAGCCGCTCAACCCATATTTAACGCCCGAGATCAGAAACAGGTTCGGGAAGCAAGCCTTCATCGAGGGATACAACGTCTTTGATCCATACATATACAGCCTGCCTAACAGCGGATCAACCTTGCGGCTTATTTATAATGTGGAGCTGTTTAAGCGGGCAGGCATAACCTCCCCTCCGAAATCGCTTGACGAGTTGGTGGAGGCGGCAAGTCGAATCACCGAAATTGGAAAAGCGGACGGCATTTACGGTTTTGCTCTCCCCTATAAAAATCCTGCCAGCGCTCTCGGCCGGTCAGCCGTTCCGATCGCGGAAATAAGCGGAATCAGCGGCGATGGATATGACTTTTCGACAGGCAATTATGATTTCTCAGGCTTTATACCGATTATAAGCGCATTTCGGACCATGATGGAGAATGGCAGTACGCTGCCGGGATCGGAATCTCTGGACATCGATCCGCTTCGGGCACAATTTGCCGACGGGAAGATCGGGATGTATCTGTCCTATTCTTCGGAACCCAGCATTTATAAGTATCAGTTTCCTGCGAAGATGCAATGGGGAGCTGCTCTGCCCCCATCAATTGACGGAACCTATAAAGGAGTGATCAATCAGGGAGTTGGAGCGACGAGGTGGTTATCGATTAGCAGCCAGTCGAAGCATAAGGAGGAAGCTTGGAAGTTTCTCCGTTATATGTATAGCGATGAAGTGCTGATTGGGTATCAGGAAGCCGGACTTGGCATTATATCCGTGGAGGCGATAGCCGCTAAAGCCAGGAAACCCGATATCGACGGCATCACCAGCTTCTTCCCAGGTGAGTATGACGGAATATGGCCTGCATCGCCTCAAGGATTCAAGCCAAAGGGTAAGGAGTGGGAGGACGAAATCGTAAAGTACATCATGATCGGCGGGGATCTTGATTCATTGGTTGAGGATCTGAACGCGCGTTACAACGCAGCATTAGATCAGGAACAGGCCGCCGGCAGAGTGGATATGAAAGCCATTCCTTCATTTGATCCGCTGCATCCTCAGGAAGTCTCATGGCTAAGTGATTGATCTACATTAGCGGACAACTGCTGCCACAGCCGAAACATAGAGACGGAGGATGTTGATTAATGCTCTACCGACTATCGTTCAGACGCCGAATCTGGATCGCGTTTATGCTCATTGTCATTTTTGCGGTTACTACCGCAGGCGCGTTAAGCTACATGATCGCGGAGGAAGTTGTGAAGGACAATGCCTATCAGCTTAGTCAGGAAACGATTCATAAAACATCGAAGGTGTTGGATGAGAAGCTGAATCATGTCACGCAAGCAGTTTACTCAATGATGGTCAATACGGCTTACCGAAGAGCGTTAGGGATGGACAGCAGCTACTCGGAGGCGGAGAACTACTATACACATTTGTCCGGGCTGCAATCGACTTTTGTGCAGACCAAGCTGTATGAACCTATGATCGATTCTATTCTTATCGCCACGCGTGAGGGTGACTATTACCAGACGAGTCAGCAGCGTAACTTCTCCTATTCGTTCTATGATTCGGAGCTGTATACGCATATCAAAAGCGAGAAGCGCAAATTATGGGTGGCCGGTCATGAGGACCGTTTCTTTTCCAGCGGGGAGAACGTCATTTCCTTTGTGATGGAGGGCATACCTTCCCATTACATCGAGGATATTTTCGTTGTAGCGAATGTCAAAATCGACTCGATTCGATCCTTAATTGCCTCGGAGGATAAAAATCGCAAGCAGTTCCATCTCTTGGCCTCCTCCGATGGGAGCGATGTGCTGCTAAACGATTCCATCATCGCGGATACGCTGAAACATGAGCCTAAATACAGGGAGGCCTTGTCTGCTGAGCAGGGTAGCTTTGAGTATTCGGATCAAGGTTATGAGTACCTCGTTAACTTTACTAAGCTGGGGGGAGTGAAGGAGTGGACGCTATTCAGCTTCCTGCCTAAATCAGAATTGATGAAGCAGATGGACAGCATTAAGCTGACTATTCTTGGGGTTATCACGGGGTGCTTGCTCGTGTCGTTTGCTTTTGCGAATATGCTGACCCGTTTGCTCATAAGACCGTTAAGCCACTTGCAATCACTAATGAAACGGGTGGAGATGAACGATCTTAACGTACGTTATGAAAGCGAATACAATGATGAAATTACGCAGGTCGGTTATCGCTTTAACCGGATGCTGGAAGAGCTTAATGAAATGTTTGATGTTGTGAAGCAGGCAGAGAAGGAAAAACGCCAGTCCGAGATGAAAGCCCTGCAAGCTCAAATTGATCCTCACTTTCTATATAACACGCTGAACACGGTTTATTGGAAGTGCCAGCTGAATCAATTGGAGGATGTTCAGGAAATGGTGCTGTCCTTATCACAGCTGTTTCAGCTCGGCCTTAATCGCGGCAAGGAGATGACAACGCTTGCACATGAGCTTCAGCACGTGGAGCAGTATTTAAACATTCAGCAGAAATGCTACGAAACGCTCTTTACCTACATGATCGAGGTTGATCCTTTAGTGGATATGCAGCACCCGATCTTAAAAATTATACTGCAGCCGCTGGTTGAAAATTCAATCCTGCACGGCTTTAACGATCGCAATGAGGGTGGCTTCATACGGATTCAGGTGAAACAGGATAGCTCTTATCTGTACTTCATCGTTGAAGATAACGGTATGGGGCTGAACGAAAAGAATACAGCTGATCCACTCCTTCGACAACCGGCATCCTCAGCTGGATCGGGTTATGCGTTATATAATGTCCGGTTGCGATTGCAGCTACAGTACGGTAGCTCGGCTGATTTGCACTTGGAGAGCGAACCTAATGCATGTACCCGAGTTTCGATTATCATCCCCCGTTACCCACAACTCGAAGGGAGTTGACTCAAGCCGATGAGCGCAAGAACGACAACGATATGCTTTATTGATGACATTCAGAGTGTCGTTGATGGCATATCCAAGCAAATCAACTGGGAACATCATGGGATATCCGTAAGCGGGACGGCAATCAATGGAGAAGACGGACTCCTGTTGATCACCTCGTGCAAACCGGATATCATCGTGACCGATATTCGAATGCCGAAGCTCGATGGTCTGGAAATGACCCGACGTGTCAAAGAACTGCTGCCGCGCAGCAAGGTCATATTGATGACGGGATTCAATGATTTCGAATATGCGAAGCAAGCGGTTCAGCTTGGGGCGTTTGACTTCATAACGAAGCCCTTTTCACTGGCTCATATCGAGGAAATTGTCGTAAAGGCAAAAAAAGAAATTGAAGCGATACGAAACCAAGAGGATCATATCGCTGAATTAGAGCAGCGGGTTCAGGAGAGCATGCCGTTCCTGCGTCAGGAATTGTTCACGTTGCTGTTGCATCATAAGGTGAACGAACAGGAGGCGGAGCAGCGGTGGGAATATGTGAAGCCGGATTTGGAGTCCAGGCATTTGCTTGTCATGATTCTTGAAATCGACGGATTTGCTGACAAGCATCGAGATTCGACGATGAATGAACTGGAGCTCGCCCGGTTTGCATTGAAGAATATTACGGAGGAGACCATCGCTTTGTATACAAAGGGGATGGTATTCCGGGATTCGGCTAACCGCCTAGTGGCGGTGTTGAATACACCGTTATCAGCTTCAGCGGCGGCCATAGCGGAGGCGTGCTGTCAGCATGTCAGATTATATACTTCCTTAACGATTTCAATAGGAATTGGCAGCCCCGTAACGTCTATCCATGAATTGAACTCATCGTACGATCAGGCTTTGCATGCCCTGTCATACCATTTCTATACCGGCGGCAACGCGGTGATTTCATACGAAGATATAGCTAATACGGAAATCTCCCTGCCGCGCAGCATACGGGCCGCAGAGCAGGAAATGGTATATGCCATACAATCCGGAAACGTCCGTCAAGCTTTACTGACGCTTGATCATATCCTGACTGAGTTTACGGACAGGTCGCCGCTTCCGAAGCCGGAATACTTCATCAGCTTGTACTATGAGCTGGCGTACATGATGCTAAGGGCGATTCAAGACAAGGTACCCATGAACGAACTATCCGATTTGAACATGATCGTTCGGGAAGGGCGGGTCAGCTCGGAGAGATCCTTAACGGACATGAAGAAGATTCTGCATAGCATCGTGACGCTAGGCTGTGAACGCATTGAGAATCAGAACCGCTCCGCCGCCGCAAAAATCATCCAGGAAGCCATTCTTTATGTGAAATCCAATTTGGATCAGGACCTCAGCATAAGTACTTGCGCGAAGGCAGTTCATTTAAGCCCAAGTTATTTTGCCGGCTTGTTCAATAAAGTGACGGGAATGGCATTTAGTCAATTTGTTACTCAAGAACGGATGGAGGTGGCCAAGCGGCTGCTCTTGGAGGATCGGCAAATCCAGGAGATTGCGGAGTCGCTTGGTTATGTAGAGCGGCGGTATTTTACCGACGTATTTAAAAAATATACGCAGATGACACCATCGGAATTTAAGCAGGCGCACATAAGATACAACATTTCATTGTAATGGGAGGGATATCGTGACTACCCGAATTGAGAATGCCATTGACTGGCCCGTGTTTATGTCCAGACACGATATGGTGTGGACAACGCGTCCGATCAGCTGGGATGAAGGGGCTTTTCTTGGAAACGGCATGCTCGGAGCGATGATCTACAGTGAAGAACATCGGGATAAACGGAATGTGCTGCGTTTTGTGCTTGGACGTTCCGATATAACCGCATCGCGTCCGGGTGCAGAGGCTTTTCCGGTACGCGTGCCTATTGGCGAGCTCGCGTTGGAGCTGGAGGGTTGGATTTATCAGCCCTATGAAATGCGGCTGGAATTATGGAACGCGGAGCTCCGGGCGGTTATACCGACTACGAAGGGAGAAGTCAGAATTCGTGCGCTTGTGCATGCATTAGCACCCGTACTTGTCTTGGAGCTCGATGCAGATGAAGGTGAACGCCATGCGAAGCTGAAGTGGTACGCCTATCCGGAAGTTGACCCTATTTTGAAGAATGCGGACGGGATCAATCTCAACCAATATATACCTGATACCACCGTTCAGCATATAGAATCCGGTGAGGTATCGATCGGCATACAGGAATATGGAAACGGGGATGGCTGCACTACGGCTTGGATAACTCACCGTCCTGACCAGACTGAGCAGGGGGTGGGAAGCTCGCATCGCCAGATCTGCATTCTAACCGTAATGAATGGCACGGACGATTCCGTTCGTGATCAGGCGATACGAGAACTTCGGGCTGTATCGAACTCAATCTCAGGCTGGGAAGCCTGGATTCATGGCCATCGCAGGTGGTGGCATCATTACTATCCGGAAAGCTTCATTTCCATACCGGATCAGCAGCTGGAAAGCTTCTACTGGATACAGATGTATAAGCTTGCGTCAGCGACCCGGGCGGACTCATTCCCTATCGATAATCAGGGGCCGTGGCTCACATCGACGCCTTGGCCTGGACTATGGTTCAATATGAACGTTCAGATGAGTTACTCTCCGATCTATACGGCCAATCGACTCCATCTGGGCATGTCGCTGATTCGTTCTTTGGAGGGGCATCAGGATCAATTGATCCGTAATGTTCCCGAAGCATACCGTGCAGACTCGGCAGGACTTGGTCGAAGCTCAAGCTATGATCTGAACAGTCCGGTCACGGATGAGGTGGGGAATTTAACTTGGGTGATGCATAACTGTTGGCGTCATTACCGTTATGCCATGGATGATCAAATGCTGCGAAGGCTGGTATATCCTCTTCTGCGGCGCAGTGTGGGTTTATATTTGCATCTTCTTGAGGAAGGGCAGGACGGCCGTCTACACTTACCTCCCACAGTCTCACCGGAATACGGGTCCTTTAAGCAGGTGAAGACAGCTGATACTCATTATGATTTAGCGCTGCTGCGCTGGGGATGTGAAACGTTGATCCGCATTTCGGATCAGCTTGGTGTTCATGACCCGCTGCATGACAGGTGGCGGGAAGTGCTGGAGCGCTTGGTACCTTTCCCTGTCGATTCATCCGGTTATATGATCGGCGAGGGTCAGCGTATGGAATTCGGACACCGTCATTTCAGCCATATGCTGGCGGCCTTTCCACTGCATATCGTCGGCGATACCGAAGAGGAGAAGGAGCTGATTCTTTCCTCGCTTCGGCATTGGATCGGCCTTGAAGGAGATTTGCGCGGTTTCAGCTTTACCGGAGCCGCCTCCATCGCGGCCAAGTTAGGTTTAGGAGATGAAGCTCTCGCATATTTACGAAGTTTAATGCATCTCATTAAGCCGAACACCATGTATAAAGAAGCGGGACCGGTCATCGAAACACCGCTGGCCGGGGCGGAGTCGATCCAAGATATGCTGCTTCAGAGCAGAGGGGAGCGGATCTATGTATTCCCTGCAGTCCCTAAAGAGTGGCCGGAGTCGGTATTCCATCAGCTGCGGGCAGAAGGAGGCTTTCTTGTTAGCGCAGCTCGGGAGGAAGGGCGCACAGCTTGGATACATATTTGCAGTCTTGCCGGAGAGCCCTGCCGGATCGTAACGGATATGGCCTCTTCTGCGGACAACGAGCTGGTTATTGACATCGGGGGAATCACGAGAAAGTGTCCGATCCAGGCAGACGGGACGATCGATCTGGCTATGAAGCCTGGTGAGGAAGCTTATATTTACAGAGCCCATGGGAGCGGATCCACTCGATTCCGCATCTCGCCTGTCCCTGCTGAGAAGGGCAAATGCAATCTGTTTGGCAGTCGTAAACCGTGGAGATTGTATGGGATTCCCCAATAATCGGTAGATCATCGTAAAAACCTGCAACCGTTCTCGTCTCAAGAGCAGCCTTATCCCTATGAAGGCTGCTCTTGTTATCACCAAAGGCTATAAGTGTGTGTTCAAAAAGGTCGATTTTCAGCACCGAGAAGGTTGGATGAAGCTAGGGACGTCAGGAGCGGAGCGTACGTTTTGGGTACGTGAGCACCGGAAGGCCCGGCTGAATTCAAGATTCGATGCTGAACTGCTTCCTGATTCGCTTCGTGTTAGATATAGAATTTATAAGTTATCTTGCTACGCTGATGAAATTCTGTATCGCAAGAAAACCTACCTTTAAATCGCGGTCGCTCGTCCTTGAATTGACCTCGATTGGTTTTCTTATCAAAAGCGGACTTTTTGAACAACCTCTATAAGGAGGAAAATCATATGTTCAGCATCCTTCGCAAATATAATCGCAGCGTCATTGTGGCGTGGCTGTTCTCTTATGTCACCGTATTAATGGTGCCGATTCTGATCAGCTTTGTGCTGTATTCATTCTCATATCATCAAGTGAAGAGCGAGACCAATCGGGCAAACGAATTGCTTCTTCAGCAGATGGAAATGTCCATTGACAGCAAGCTGAAAAGCCTGGAGCGTTTAAGTCTGGAAATCGCGCTAAACAAGGGGATATCGGCATTTTCCAGCGTGGAGTTACCACTTCGAGATCACCAGTATTACGATGTGTTCAGCATATCGGAAAGCCTGCGAACTTATAAAAATGCAAACGATTCGATTGAGGATATTTACGTAATGTATTTGAACAGTGATACGGTGATTTCAACCTATGGCCACACAAGCGGCATGGGCCTCTATCAAAAACTGCTGCGAAATGACGAACCCTCTTATGAGAAGTGGATGGGACAGTTTGAGCAAAGATATGTAAATGGTTACAAATCTATGGAGTTTCAAGATGGCCTTCAGAGCTTCCCGGTGGTTGTATTTGCTCATTCCCTTGTATTTAATTCCCCGGCACAGCCCCCTGCTGTTGTCCTGTTCTTGATCAAGGATTCGAAGCTCATCGAGAGCGTTCCCCGGCAAAAGGATGCCAGTATGTTCATTATCGATACGGATAGTCAGTATATCGCTGCATCACGACAGGATCCGACCGTACCTGCTGGCCTGAATTATGAGCAGCTTCAAGGAGATAGCGGAATGATCTACATGGACTCGGGCGAGGGGAGGTTCGCCGTTTCCTATATCACGTCGCAAGTAACCGGATGGAAATATGTATCCGTACTGCCAGCAGCATTATTTAATGAGAAGATGAAAGATTTACGTCATCTGACATGGATCAGCATCGCCCTGAGCTTGTTTATCGGAGGGATCGTTACAGTATTGTTCTTACGCAGAAACTATATGCCGGTTCAGTTGATGCTGCAAAGTTTATCCAAGCAATTCGGTCTGAGGTTTGACGCGGGAGCCAACGAGTACTCGTTCCTGCAGGGGACGATTCAGCAGCATTTTCATGAAAAGGCGGATATGCAAACGGCGCTTCACAAACATCGCAATACAATACGAGCGCATTTATTGCGGCGTCTGTTAAAGGGGTACTCCGACCATGATCAGTCTCTTCATACTACGCTGCCTGCGCACGATATCCAGTTTCATTCCGACCGATCTGTCGTCCTGCTGATATCGATTGATCATTATGGCAAGTTTGAGCAGTTTGGCATTCACGGGCTCCCGGATCAGAAGCAGCAAATGCTTTATTTCATACTGACTAACGTGCTTGAGGATACGGCTTCCGGTGAAGCGCTCGTTTTTACAACAGAAATGAACGATGCGCTTGCTTGTGTCGTTAACTTGAAAGCGAGCTTGTCAGAGGAGCAGGAGCAAAGTGTGTTGAATCGAATACTGGCTCAGGTTCGCGAATTCATGCGAAAGCATATTGAAGCAGAGCTTACGGTGGCTGTGGGACAGGTACATTCGAGTTTGCATGGCATAGCCCTTTCTTATCAAGAAGCACAGGCCGCACTTGAATACCGGATTGTGATGGGGAGCGGACAGTTCATCCTATATACGGACACGCTTTCTGACAAGAGTATGCAAACCCGTCAATTTTATTATCCTTTGAGTGTCGAGCAGCAGTTTATAGGCTTGGTGAAGAGCGGGAGCTACGACAAAGCAGAAGCCATTTTGGATGATATATTCCAAGCCAATTTTTCAAAGCATCCGGTTTCGGTACCAATCGCCAAATGTCTGATGTACAACCTGGCAAGCACGATGCTGAATACGTTTGAGGAAGTGAAAGCGGGCAGCAAGCGAACATCTGAAGAGCAATTCATCGATGCGGATCTATTGCTCGAATGCGATCATGTTCCGGAGATGAAGGAGCGGATGAAACAGATGCTTGCGCAAGTCTGTGAATGGATCCTGGCCGAGAAACGGAATCATCACCGTTATCTAATCGAAGATGTCTCGCAGTATGTCCAAGAGCATCTGTATGACCCGAATTTGAATATTTCAACGATTGGCGATGCTTTTCAGATGACCCCCTCTTATGTATCAAGACTGTACAAGGAATTTACAGGAGAAGCCTTGCTGGATACCATTAACCGCCTCCGCCTGTCTAAAGCAAAAGAACTGCTTGTTTTGCAAAAGCTCACCGTCAATGAAATCGCTTACCAGGTCGGTTATTCGGATGTCAGCACGTTTCTGCGAATCTTTAAAAAATTCGAAGGCGTGACCCCCGGGAAATATCAAAAAGCCGCGCTGTAAACCTGATTTTTGATGAAATTCCATCGATTTTTAAGGAATTGCCTGCGATTTTAGATTTTGTCTATGGTCAGGGACGCGGGTTTTATTGAACAATGACATCGGATAGGGCAACATGCTGGCCTATCCGCTACCTTAATCTTACAATCGGGGGAATGATGATGGTTCAACATTTGCGGGTCAAAGACAGCTTGTTGCGAAATGTAAAGTCAGGACTGACCGCCATATTGTTAACAAGTCTGGTGCTTGCGGGATGTTCGTCTGGAAGTAAGAATGACACGCCGGATGCTAAGCCGAACGAGGCCGGGAAGGGTACAGCCACTGCAATCGGTTCATCGTATCCGCTAAATACAACCGAATCGATCACGTCATGGGAAATCTTGAACATGAATGCGGTAACCTTCTATTCCAACCTGGCCGATACGCCGTTTGGGAAAGCGCTTGCCGAAAAAACAGGAGTTCAGGTGGAGTATATTCATCCTAATGATCAGCAGACGGTGGAGCAGTTCAATCTAATGATCGCGTCCGATGAGCTTCCTGATGTCATTGAATACGATTGGACCGGACGAAGTGCGGGATCTTATCCGGGCGGACCGGAGAAAGCCATTCAGGACGGTGTTATCCTGGAGCTTAATGATCTGATTGATCAATATGCCCCGAACTTGAAGAAAAAACTTGAAGCGGATCCGGTGCTTGATCAAATGGTCAAGACAGATAGCGGCAAATATTATGTATTTCCCATGATTCGCAATCCATCCGGTCTCGTCTTCCGCGGTCCCATGATCCGTCAGGATTGGCTGGATGAGCTTGGTCTTCCAGTTCCAACGACCATAGAGGAGTGGGAGAAGACGTTAATTGCCTTTCGTGACGAGAAGGGTGCCAAAGCACCGCTAAGTGTCACTTACACCGGAGGGAACTTTGAGATTCGCGATGCTTTCATCGGAGCTTACCGCACCTCAAACTCCTTCTATGTCGACGATGAAGGAAAGGTGAGGTATGGTCCCATAGATCCGCAGTATAAAGATTTTCTGGCCTTATTCCGCAAATGGTTTGCGGAAGGATTGTTTGACAAGGACTTTGCGCTCACCGATACCAAAGCGTTGGACAACAAGATTTTGACCGGGCAGACCGGCGCAACGGTGCATCTTCTTAGCGGCGGCATGGGTAAATGGATGGATGCTATGAAGGCGCAGGATCCGAAATTCAAGCTGGTAGGAGCTCCGTATCCAACTCTCAATAAAGACGAAATTCCCTTTATCGGACAACGGGATTTCAAGTACAATCCGGGACCAAGCAAAGCCATCACAACCGCCGCCAAAAATCCGGAATTGATCGTACGCTGGCTGGATTATGCCTACAGCGATGAGGGCGCGATGCTCTACAACTTCGGCATTGAAGGGGAGAGCTACACGATGGAGAACGGGACTCCCGTGTATACCGATTTGATTAAAAACAATGAGAAATATAGTCTGCAGCAGATGGTATCGCAATATTCCAAGCCCAATGGACCTTACGAAGCGGATGAACGTCGGAACTGGAATACGTTCCCTGAGCAGGATGAGGCCGTGAAAGTGTGGGCGAAGACGGATGCCGAGAAGCATATACTGCCTGGCTTCCTGACGCCAACCGCCGAAGAAAGCAAGGAGCTTGGCAAGATTCTAACCGAAGTAAGCAACTATAAAGAGGAAATGTTTGTTAAGTTCATTGTCGGCAAGGAGCCGATGGAGAGTTACGACAAGTACGTGGAGCAAATCAAGAAGCTGGGGATAGAACGTGCGGTTGAGATCTATCAAAGCGCTCTGGATCGATACAACAGCAGATAATGAAATGCGAGGGGAATGGAGCGGGCTCTCATCCCCCTCACTAACTTAAATCTTCAATAGACAGAACATAAGGAGTGAGCACGGCATGGCGAAACTTCCGCCTCCGACACGCACGTCAATTCCTTCTAACTCGGCAGGCCTGAATCCTCGAAATTGGGGCTTGTTAAAGGACATTAGTAAAAATCGTTTCCTGTACATCATGTTAATCCCGGTACTCCTATACTTTGCGGTTTTTCATTATTTCCCCATGTACGGGGCGTCCATCGCCTTTAAGGAGTTCTCTCCACGTCTTGGCATTATGGGTAGTCCATGGGCCGGCTGGGAGCATTTCGAATCGTTTTTTAACGGCATCTATTTCTGGCGGGTCGTCAAAAATACGCTGTTAATCAGCTTTTATGAACTGCTATTTGGCTTTCCGGCGCCCATTATATTGGCGCTTCTGCTGAACGAGGTGAGGAAAACCGCATTCAAACGCACGGTTCAAACCATAACGTATATGCCGCATTTTATTTCGCTGGTCGTTGTGTGCGGCATTATTAAGGAATTCACGATGAGTGACGGGTTAATCAACGATATTTTGGCTTTTTTCGGATGGGAACGGGTCTCTCTTCTGCTGGAGTCTGAGTATTTCCGGACCCTCTTCGTAACCTCCGGAATTTGGCAGAACATCGGTTGGGGGACCATCATCTACCTTGCAGCCCTGGCCGGTATCGACCAGGAACAATATGAGGCCGCGAAGATTGATGGAGCCAATCGGTGGAGGCAGATGTTGAATGTGACTTTGCCAGGGATCATGCCTACGATTATCATCCTGTTCATTCTTGAAATCGGCAGGCTGATGAACGTCGGCAGCGAGAAAATCATCCTGCTCTATAACCCGTCAACCTACGATACGGCAGACGTGATCAGCTCCTATGTGTACCGGGTGGGGCTGCAGGAATTCAATTACAGCTTCAGTTCGGCGGTAGGGTTGTTCAATTCGGCCATCAATTTCACGCTTGTTATCGGCTCAAACTGGCTGAGCCGCAGAATGAATAAAACCAGCTTGTGGTAGGAGGTGAGGGGAATGGAATGGAGAGCTGGGAATCGATCGGTTGGTGAAAAGCTGTTTGATGTTTTGAATTACGTCTTGTTGACCGTAATCACCTTATGTACGTTATATCCATTGATATACGTGCTGTTTGCTTCCTTGAGCGATCCAACCCGTTATATGCAGCATTCGGGGATTCTATGGAAGCCGCTGAATATAACATTTAACGCGTACCGGCTCGTGTTTGACAATCCGATGATTATACAAGGATACCTGAATACGTTTTTAATCGTTTCGGGCGGTTTGGTGCTCAATATCACGTTGACCGCGTTCGGAGCGTATGCGCTGTCCCGTAAGGGTTTGCGTTATCGCAAGCAGCTGATGCTGTTTATCGTATTCACCATGTTCTTCAGCGGAGGTTTAATTCCGCTGTATTTTACAGTGAAAGGCCTGGAGCTCACCAATACGCTGTGGTCCTTGATTATCCCCCAGGCTATATCTGCTTTTAATCTGATTATCATGAGAACGGCTTTTGAGGCGGTGCCTGATAGTCTGGAGGAATCGGCAAAGATTGATGGAGCCAATGAGTTTGTTATCTTATTCCGAATCATGATGCCGCTCTGCATGCCGGTTATCGCCGTGATGCTGCTGTATTACGGTGTCAGTCACTGGAATTCATGGTTTCAGGCCATGATCTATTTGCAGGATCGCTCCTTGTACCCGCTGCAGCTCGTCCTGCGAGAGCTGCTGCTTCTGAATGATGCAAGCTCTATGGCAAGCGGAGCGAGCGGAGGAGAGGTTGCCGTTATCGGTGAAACGCTCAAGCATGCAACCATAATCGTAGCAACGGTACCGATTCTGCTGGTCTATCCGTTTCTGCAGAAGTACTTTGTGAAAGGCGCTCTAATTGGTGCCATTAAAGGATAACGACAGGAGGATATGATGAATAAATTAAAGATTCAACATGAACTCGACTTGGATATGTGGTGGAACGCTGCTCGGATGAAGGTGGATCGGATGCTGGCTAGGGAGCCTGAACTTGCACCCCATGCAGCCAAGGACGGGGAATACGACGGCTTGACCTTGGACAACTGGATATCGGGGTTTTGGCCGGGAATGCTGTGGATTTTTTACGATATGACCGGGGATGCGAAGTATAAGGAAGCGGCGTGGGAGTGGGATATACGGATGGAACGATTGACCTTGGAAGAGAGTCGCTTCCATCATGATGTCGGGTTTCAGTATTTGCCGACAGCCGTATTGAAATATAAGTTAACCGGAGATGCCGATGGCAGAAGACGAGGACTTGCGGCGGCTAACTTTCTGGCTGGTCGATTTAACTTGTCTGGCCAGTACATCAGGGCATGGAACAAGGATCTCCCGGGTTGGGCTATTATCGATTGCCTCATGAACCTGTCCCTCTTGTACTGGGCTTCCGAAGAAGGTGAAGACCCGAGATTCCGCCACGTGGCGAATGCTCATGCGAATATGGCGTTGGAGCATATGATCCGTGCCGATGGATCCACCTGTCATGTGGCCGTGTTTGATCCGGAAAGCGGGGAACTGCTGGAGTATAAGGGATGGCAGGGCTATGCCCCGGATTCCTGCTGGTCGAGAGGGAATGCGTGGGCGCTGTACGGGATGGCTAACGCTTACCGTTTTACGAACAACAAGGATTTTCTGTATGCCGCCGAGCGGGTAGCTCATCATTTTATAGCTTCCTTACAGGGGCACGGAGTGCCACCATGGGACTTCCGGGTACCGAATCCCGATACTGAGCCTCGTGACACCTCCGCAGCGGCCATTGCCGCTTCCGGATTGTTGGAGCTCGCTGCCTTAACCACTCCGGAGGTTGGGGCTGTATACCGGACTGCCGCTGAGCGAATCGTCCTGGCATTGTCGAAGGAGTATGCAGCATTTCAGGTCCATGAGCATGAGGGAATCCTGTTTGGCGGAACCGGCCATAAGCCAGCGGACACCAATATCAATGTGTCGCTAATTTATGGGGATTATTATTACATTGAGGCTCTGGCGAAGCTTCGGGGCTGGGTTCATCGCGTATTCTGATTGGTTATGGTTAGGGGCGTTAATATTCGAAGAGAGGTGAACGGATATGAAAACGTTAATAAACGCATTAAACCAACGGTATCACAGATTGATATGTATGGGGCTGGTCTTGATCCTATTGGTCGGAACACTGATGATGTCGCCTTCAGAAGCCCAAGGGGCATCAAGTGATGCAGGAGGGAGCAGCATGAACCGAATCGAGAGCATGGTAACGGCAAGCAGCCACCAACCGGGCACGAACTATGTACCTGGTAATGTATTGGATGGGGTATGGGGCGAGGACGCGGAGAGCCAACAAAGCCGCTGGTCCGCATCGGGACAAGGTCAATGGCTGCAGTTTGATCTAGGTACGGAACAAACCGTTACTTATTTGAACATTGCGTTTCTGAATGCTAGAGAGCGTCAGTCCAGCTTTGAGATATTAGCTTCGAATACTGAAGATTTCCAATCCAGCACCGTTGTTTTTGAACGACAGTTCAGCCGGCAGCTGAAACCGGAAGATAGCGTCATGCAAACCTATGTATTACAGCCTACGGTGAAGGCAAGGTATTTGCGGTTGATCGGATATGGCAATAATGCCAGCGGCAGCTCGGGAAACTGGAACAGTATCATGGAAGTAGAGCTTTACGCAGGAAAAGTGCCGGGTGAATCACCGGAAGAGCCGCAACCACCGCTTCCACCAAACGCTGGCGAAGTGAAGGAGGAAGATGTAAAGCCTCCGGAGATGAAGCGCGTCTCGGTCAGCACGGCGGAACAATTGCAGCAGGCGCTGGATCAGGCTGTGGCTGGTACGCTGATTGAACTGAAGGATGGGACATACGAACAGAACGGTCCGTTTGTTGTGAAGGATAAACATGGCTCTGCCGTCTATCCGATTGTGATTACAGGGAAGTCCGGGAAGGCAATTATTAGCGGGAATAGCTACTTGCACATCGAAAATTCAAGTTATGTTGAGGTCAGCGGACTTACGTTCCGGAACGGAATCGGCGATGAGAATGGAAAACAGACCTTGATGGAACGGGGTTTGGCGCATCGGGCGCTCACCGGAGTTCATCCTGGGATTCAGCTGGAAAGCTCCAGCCGAATCTCTATTTTGGGCAACACCTTTGCCTTGGATGAAACGGGTCAGCCCTACCGATTTAAAGCTCAAAACCGATATGTATGGTGCCTGCTCAATGTGGAGAACAGCTGCCGGTACAGTGAAGAGCGGTATAATCCGAACGGAGAAGTGTATAAGGGTTTAACGCCATTTGAAGATCCGAAACTCATGACCGATAATGGCACGCACAGACATTACATCCGTGTTGAAGGAACGAGCAGCCATAACCGGATCGCTTATAATGATATTGGACCGAAGAAAGGTTTTGGCGCAGTCCTGATCTATGATGGCGAAGGGCATAGCGGACAGCATATATCGCAATACGACGTCATCGAGTATAACTATTTTCACGACATTGGTCCCCGGGTAACCAACGGGTTGGAAGCCATCAGGCTCGGGCTTTCCAGTACCTCGCTCGCATCCGGTTATATTACGGTTCAGTACAATTTATTTGACGGCTTTAACGGTGAAGATGAAGTGATATCGGTGAAGAGCAGCGACAATATCATTCGGAACAACACGATTCGTCATTCATACGGCGGAATTGTGTCTCGGCATGGAAACCGTAACAGCTTCTACGGTAACCATCTGATGGGGGATGGGGTGACACCCGGCAGCAGCGGGTTCCGGATCTACGGCAATGATCACAAAATCTACAACAATTACATGGAAGGCCTTACGGACAAAGTGATTCGTCTTGATGGCGGAACACATGACGGCGGACCGGAAGGCAGTACGAATCCAATCGTTCGTTGGGGTGGAAACCAAGAGCAAACTGCAAGGCTTGGCGATCTGCCGGCTGAACAAAGAACGGAACTTCTGCGTGGACATTGGCGGCAGTATAACGTTCAAGTCTACAATAATACCATCGTGAATGTCGGCAATCAAACAACGACTTTCAATCTGGGCGGCAGAACCTATCAGCCTGTTGGTACAAAGATTTATAACAATCTAATATTTAGCCATGCAGGTAGCATGTTTCATGAAACCGATGCGGTGATCCAAGCACCCGACCAGGATCGGGCTGTGTACAAGGGAAATATGCTCTCGGGGAATGCACCGATCTCGAACAATCCCATCGTGGACAGAGAGATGACCAAACAAGATCTCCATTTGGTGCGCAGTATGGACGGCCTCATCCGATTATCCATCTTTAGCCCAGCCGTTGACACTGCCCTGGCTCCTTATGCTGCAGCGGAAGACATGGATGGACAGCTTCGGTATATCCCGGACGTGGGTGCAGATGAGTATGCTCCAGGCAAGCAGCGAGCCAATCCCCCGCTTTCCGTCCATGATGTAGGCCCGGATGCTTGGATGAAATGAAGGTGAGTATTTTTACGACAAACGTCAGCATCATTCTGCCTTCATCCCGATTCTTCGAACTTTGGACGTCACACGGTAATCAAAGGTTACGTTTTTATAGATTTCGCCCCATTGCTCCGCAGATTTTACATGGCTTTTCCAATACGATGGTTTTTTTGCTCTTACCAATTCGCCGAATCCGAATATATCGGATTCTTTTTTTTGCGTCTTTTGGATTAACCCGATTAATAATTGTTTAACGGAATGCTCATTCTCGCGTGCTATTTCCTCCAGAATTTTCGTGCTGTTGATCGAGATGGTATCTGTGTTTTTTTCTTCGACATTAACCTCTGTCATCGCCGTAATCGTAAAATGGGGAGCTCCGTTCTTGATATCGACTTTAATTTCCGACTCCCGGTTCGTCGCATGGATCGTTACGACTTGTGAATCGTTCCCAATATGAATAATTCCGCGGTATCCTGCGGGACTAATTCCCTTGATGACCAGGTACCCCGCAATTTCAAACGGTTTTGTCACGCCTACCATTTTGGCCCCTTTAAAAAAAGCCATTCCGCTGATTTCCACGTTATCTCCCTTCATGATTTTGATATAAGGCAGAAATCCTTCCTGGCCTTTCTTTGAAGAATTGCTCCAGAACGTCCCAACGTAGTTACTTGGAAATTTGCCTTGTTTTACGGCATCGTCCAATGTGGATGCTAGATACAGCGCCGGGACACGCTCCAATTTGGGTGCTGCCTGCATATGATTTTTGGCCTTCCCTTTTGACACCATCAACCAGGCCATTCGGCGAACTTCTGCGTTGCGATGAAGATAGTCGTTCAAATTTTGTAATCCTTTTCTGGCAAACTCTTCTGATACGACAATGACGCGCAGATGGCCAAAAAACAATTTGCCTGATATTTGCTGCTGTAAATTCATCATGGCGTCGTCGACGGTGTGTCCAACAACATCAAGTACCCAGACCGTTTCCTGCTCGCCTTCTCCCGAACCGCCGCCTTCACCCGGCCCGAGTGGTATTCTGCCGGGAAGAGCAATTTGAACGGATAGTTGGATTAATTCCTGTTTTGGTGCCGGGTATTTCCCGCGTAGATGAGATATTTCATCCTCTCGAGCCTCAGCGTCCTTATCAGCCGTATCAATTGATATTCCTAGAACGACTGCGCGTTCTTCAATTTCCATCCGATCCCAGCAGCCTGTCAGGAGTGAGCAGGATAGAAGAAGGACAATCATGAATTTTACGTTTAGGTTAACGCTTATTCTTTTTCTCATTGAAATCCTCCTAAACTTGGTGAACATGCTCACTCACATCAGAGCTTTAACAAGTATGACACTTAGAAACAACGCAGTTCCGATCACGATATGAATCCAGCCCAGTATACGAGATACCTTCATTTCCTTGGTCATGTTCGATTGTTCATACTTATTTTTATCGATGAGCAGATTGAACATGCCGGACAACACCCAGATCAAGATGGCAACATCCAAATAACCGCTGTAAAGATTTCCGATCATTTGGACGCACCTCTTTTTTTACGCAGCATGGCGATGATAAGCAGCACTCCAGGATACACGATGGTTATCAGCAGACCGAAGTTGGATATCAAGCCGTTCACTTCATTCAATTGAACCAAGCTTTGGGGCAGCATGGCCAGAACGAACAGAATGGGCAGGATGAAGAAGGACATCATCCCGTGATCAGCTAATCGGAATAACTTGCTTATCGAGTAAATCGTAAAGTAGTAGCAAGAGAACAAGGATGTAAAGACAGCGGTTACCCAGACGGCAAGAAAGAGCGCATCCAAACGTTCCAGTACATTGGCAGGTAATGAAGTTGCTTTTGCCAGTTCCAGCGTCGGCCATAACAGCTTCTTTGTCTCTTCCGCCCCAAACACGCTAACCGTTGCCGTGACGATTAATATATACAGCACACCGGTAATCAGCATGGCCCATACGCTGGACCGCATCGCTCTTTCCGGTTTGCACATGGCAGGGATGACCATCATCATAATGAAGTATCCCTGGAACATGGTGGACAATGTAATAATGCCTGCCGGTATTCCTCGAATTTCGTTTCCTATCACTGGGAGAACATTAATCATGTCCGCGTTTTTTAACGACAGGGCAACGATCAACAGCGCAGGAATTAGGATAAAGGGGCTGTAGAATAAGTGAATGTAAGCAAAGGTCATGATATTTCGGCGTGAAGAAAAAGCAGCCAGGAGCAGCATGACCAATACAGTGACCTCGAGTGGCGTGTTTTTCAATACGGCTGTGACAACGACCTCTCCGAATTCTCTTGCAACAAGAGAGCATAAGACAGCAAAGAAAGCAATCGATATGAGGCTTCCGATTCTCCCGAGCCATTTGCCGATGATAACCTCGCTATACTCGATGTAAGAGTCATTCGGAAACCGCATGCCAAGCCGGGTCATGAAAAAAAGTCCGACAAACGCTAGCAGCATTCCCAAAAAAGTGACTAGCGGAGCTCCTGCATCCGCTGCCTTCACCGCAGCTAACGGAAGTGCAAGAACGCCTACTCCAACGATGGTGCTGATCGTAACGGCAGAAGCCTGCAAGACAGTGATTTGGCGCTGTTCTCTCATCGTTAACGCCCTTTCTCGTCGTTAGGATGGACGGGATCCATGATATGGGATGTAGAATGATCCACCTGTTCCTTCATTTGATCACCCAATCTTGTTTTGTTCATCGGATGGAGGAAAGAAGGCCGGTTCTTCATTTTCCACAACGGCCCACGGGTCAGGAGATCCCGCATGCCTTGAAAGTTGCCAGGCACAAATGGGCTTAAGTAGGGGACCCCGAACGATTTAAGTGACAATAAATGATTGGTAATCAAAATGATGCCAACCATGACACCATATAGACCGAAGATACCGGCTAAAATGATCAACGGAAAACGAAGCAGTCGAAGAGCCAGAGCCGCATTGTAGGCCGGGGTTGCAAAAGAGCCAATGGTCGTTAAAGCGATAATAACAACGGTTATCGGGCTCGCGAACCCGGCCGCTACCGCAGCCTGCCCGATGACGAGCACGCCGACAATGGATAAAGCTCCGCCGACCTGTTGCGGCAAGCGTATGGTTGCTTCCCTTAGAACCTCCATCGAGATTTCAATGACAAGCACTTCAATCACGGCTGGGAAGGGAACGCCGGCACGTCCGCCGGCAACGGCGACCGCGAATTCTGTGGGGATCAGCTCCGGATTAAACGATATAATCGCCACATACAGTGAGGGAAAAACCAATGAAAATACTAGAGCAACCAGCCGGGACATTCGAATCGCACTCATCAGGACAAAGCGTTCGGTATAATCTTCAACGGTCTGATAG
The DNA here is from genome assembly GCF_025142895.1 of Paenibacillus sp. p3-SID867. NCBI lineage: Bacteria > Bacillati > Bacillota > Bacilli > Caryophanales > Paenibacillaceae > Paenibacillus > Paenibacillus sp. p3-SID867. The sequence goes on along the minus strand of NZ_JAMBDM010000007.1, from coordinate 138,644 downwards.
AACTGGCTGAACACCGTAGGCGCGATTAAGGCAAGAGGGGAGCCGTCAACCAGAATGGCGACTCTCCCTTCCAGCAGATTCGCCACGACTTTGTCGGGCCGCTCGGTATACTGGATTTGCGGAAACGGAGACCAATGGTTATCTTCGATGAATTGTTCCAAATAACCGGAATCCAGAACGGCGTCGATTTCAATGGCATCCAGCCGTTTTTGAACTTCTTTTATGATGCCGGGATTGGTTATGCCGTCCATGTAACAAATGGCAACTTTGGATTTGGTCTTCGTTCCGATCTCCATGGATTTCACTCGAAAATCCGGTGTTTGCAGCCGATAGCGGAGTAGAGAAATATTCGTTCCCAGGGACTCTATAAATCCCTCTCTGGCCCCGCGAATGACCTGCTCCGTCGCCGGCTGCTCAATAGCGCGCTGCGTGATCTGCCGTGTGTCAATGATAATCGCCTCGTCCAGCCCTTCAATGGCTACGACGGATTGCCCCCTTAGCAGGTTGTCGGTAATAACGGAAATTTTTCTTTCCGAAAAACCCTCGCTATGATAAAGCGTATCTTTCATGATGGTTTCCATTAACGCATCGTGCGGGAGGTTATGAACGTCGATATGGCGCGGCCCATATTTAAGGGGCTTTAAAATCGTGTTATTGATGACGGCATGATCCGTCATATCGGAGAAATATAACAATACAGCCGGATGCTGCCCGAACACTTGGAATCCATATACCATAAAATCGTCACTATCACCCAGCACTTGCTTGATTTCGGATAAGGTTTCTTCCAGATTCACCGATATGTCCATATCCTCTGAGTTCTTCCCATTCGGATTGGCAGATATATTATTGCTATTGTTGGGCTGGTTCGAACCCGCCCATGTGGAAAATGACATTATACAAACACCTCTCCTGATTCAACGGGTCACAGCATTTGGATATTTTGCTTAAGTATTTCCTCTGGTTGTTATTTTTATCAATGAAAGCAATTGAATCGCATGTTAGGAGTCCGGTGCAGAGAAAATAATCTTGAAGGAAGTGAATAAACCGTGAAAATGTATTGTATTTAATATACGCATGCGATATATTGCATATAACAACATTAGTAAGGATGATTAAAACTATGCCTGTACCAAAGAATTTTGTCTCTCCCGTGCGGATGACCGCAAAGGAAAGAGCGTTCTCCCAAATTCAACGGTGGATTATCGATGGCACGTTGCAGCCCGGAGAAAAATTGCTCGACGCTGAATTGGCGGAGTCTCTTGGCGTAAGCCGAACGCCCATCCGGGAAGCTTTTCAACTGCTCGAAGTACAAGGACTCGTGTCCACGCATCCTGGAAAAGAAACAAAAGTTACAGCCATCGAGAGGGAAGATATCTTTAAGATGTATTCGACCATGGCTGCTCTTCAAGCATTAGCTGCCGAAGTGGCCGCTACCATTATTGTTCCGGAGCAGATCCAGCAATTGCGAGCGATTAATCTGGATTTTGAGAATGTCATGAAAAGCGGGCAAGTCTATCAAGCTATGGAGTTGGATGAGCAGTTTCATAACTTCATTGTGGAACTCTCCGATAATCCTTATGTCGCTGCATATAGCGCTTCTCTTCAAATGCATATCCGACGGTTTAAATACGTGTTCCTAAAACAACCGATCGCTGCTACACAAGCTTCGGTCGATGAGCATGCATCGATTATCAGTGCTTTCGAGCAGAAGGACAGTAATCGGGCACAGGCGATGATGAAACAAAATTTCATGCGTCCCATGCAGGAACTGCATGGATTACTCTAAAAAGACAGGAGAGGGAAGGATGACAAACAAAAAAGACTTGCGTATTCGCAGTAAAGTAATCAGTGAGGGTGTCAATCGGGTACCGAACAGAGCGATGCTGAGGGCTGTTGGTTTTACAGATGAGGATTTCAAGAAACCGATGATTGGCGTAGCCAGCACTTGGAGTGAAGTCACTCCGTGCAATATGCATATAGACAAGTTAGCCTTAGAGGCCAAGCAAGGGGTACGCAACCATGGCGGCGCCCCGCTTATTTTTAACACGATCACGGTTTCGGATGGCATTTCGATGGGACATGGCGGTATGCTGTTCTCCCTGCCCAGCCGCGAAGCGATCGCGGATTCGATTGAGATCGTGACAGGAGCCGAACGATTCGATGGTATCGTGGCGATCGGCGGTTGTGACAAGAATACGCCCGCATGCCTGATGGCGATCGGACGGATGAATATTCCTGCGGTTTACGTTTATGGCGGTACCATCCAACCCGGGAAACTCGAAGGCAAGAACGTGGATATCGTCACGGCTTTCGAAGCGGTGGGGCAATATCATGACGGAAAAATGACGGAGGAGCAGTTACATAAGGTGGAATGCAGCGTCTGCCCGGGACCGGGCTCTTGCGGGGGCATGTATACAGCCAATACGATGGCTGCTGCGGCAGAAGCCATGGGGATGAGCCTGCCCGGTTCCTCCTCCACACCGGCTATTTCACCTGACAAAGCAGCCGAATGCGCTGCGGCTGGAAGGCAGGTCATTTCGCTGTTGGAGCATGAAATCTATCCCAGGGACATCATGACCAAAAAGGCATTTGAGAATGCGATAACGGTCGTCATGGCATTGGGCGGTTCAACTAACGCGTTCCTGCATTTGCTTGCCATTGCTCATTCGGTTGGCGTAGATTTGACGTTAGACGATTTCGAGCGAATCCGTATGCGAGTTCCTCATCTCGCAGACCTGAAGCCAAGCGGACGACATGCCATGCAGGACTTAAACGAAGTGGGCGGCATACCGGGCGTCATGAAATTGTTGCTCGCCGAGGGACTTCTGCATGGGGATTGCCTGACGGTTACAGGCAAAACCTTGGCAGAGAATCTGGCGGAGGTTGCACCGTTAATGGACAGCCAGGAAATCATTCACCCTATCGATAAGCCGTTGAAGCCAAATGGGCCATTGGTTGTGCTAAGAGGTAACCTCGCACCTGAAGGTGCGGTTGCCAAAATGTCGGGTATGAAGAAGCTGCGTTTTGTCGGACCGGCCAAGGTGTATGACAGCGAGGAAGATGCAACCGAAGCGATCTTGAGAGATGAAATACGCAAGGGCGATGTGTTAGTTATTCGTTATTGCGGTCCAAAAGGCGGACCGGGTATGCCGGAGATGCTGTCGGTAACGGCTCTCATTGTAGGCTAAGGTCTCGGTGGGGAGGTAGCTCTGATTACGGACGGTAGGTTCTCGGGAGGATCCCATGGGTTCGTAGTTGGCCACGTATCGCCAGAAGCACAGGTAGGAGGGCCGATCGCGCTGCTGAAGAATGGAGATATGATCACCATCGACAGTGAAACGCAAGAAATGAACTTCGACGTATCGGATGCAGATTTCGCTGCACGGGCACAAGCATGGCAGCAGCCTCCACTCAAGGTTTCCACAGGCGTATTATACAAATATGCACGATTAGTGTCCTCAGCATCTAAAGGTGCGGTCACCGATTCAGCAGAATAAGATCATGTTCCAGCCTTAATGATGGGCTATTGCAAACAAGCTCTTGTGATTTCGCAAGAGCTTGTTTGCATATGAATGGACCAGGGCTATATTCGCAATGATCAGCAATTACTTTTGGATTCTCTGTATCGAAAAAACACAGGGAAGTGCTTTTGACATAAATAGATCAAAATGCTGGCAAAAAAGCATGTGGAGACTAAAAATTATGGCCAGGGTATGGTATGATTTTTAAATCATTATTTTTGCAAGCGTTATCATTAGAAGCGTACATATCGATTTACAATGTCCTGTTGGTCCTGTTCTTTACATCCAATACCAAGAAGGAGCAGACGATATTGGGAACATTCAAATCCAAAATACTCATTTACAGTTTACTGCTGGGATCTTTCCCGACGATTCTCATCGGATTTTTCTCTTATTTCATTGCGGCCAAAGATGTGGAGGAGAAGGTAAACGAGGGAAATATGCATCTGTTGAACCAGACCCGGATGAGGGTCGAGCAGGTGCTCGATTCCATGCAAAGAACAGCCCTGCAGTTTGAGAACTCCTCGCTGCTGAAGTCTGTGATGGACAGCAAGTTAAGCGGACAGGACTTTATTAAGGTCCGGGAACTGATGAAGGAAATGTTTAACCTGCAGACGCAGACCATATTAAATCAGGTGTATGTCGTTAATCTGAAGCATGAATGGGTCGTGGATTTAAATTCCCTCAAACCTCTGGAGGGATTGAACAAAACCGAGTTCGAGCGGTATCTGGATACCAATGAAAGCATATTCTGGGCAGCGGGCTCGGGAGAAATCTCGCAAACCGCGAATCCGGTGGAGACGGATCATTGGAACAGCGCCGAACAAACGGCAACAACCCTTCGGCTGGTGCATAAAATACCGCTGCTGTCGAAGAACGCGTCGCCGACGGGTATTCTGATTCTGCAAATCACCGCCAAAGATATCCGGAGCATGCTGGAGCCCGTCAATTTGCGGGCCGCCCAGTATATCCTGAACGAGCAGGGAGATGCATTCCTGTCGCCAGTTCAGGATCGTGAGGCTTACCGTTCGATCAACGGAGAGATTTCGGCAAGGATTCAGCAGTCCGATCAGCTCCAAGGTGCATTCCATGCGGAGAGCGAAGGTAAAAAGGTGAGCGTGCTGTATGCCAAATCGGAATATAACGGGTGGACCTATGTATCCGTCGTATCCCTGGATAAAGTAACGGACCAGACAGGAAACATTGCGCTGATTACCGCCGCCGCCTGTTTCGGGATTATTGTGACCGTGCTGATTGCTTCCTGGTTTGGCAGCCGGAGGATGTATTCTCCAATCCGCAGACTCCATGAGTTCGCGACGAACGTTCAGCCGCAGCAGGCCGATGACAACCGCAAAGATGAGTTTGAGTTCATTCGGGAGAGCCTGACCTCCCTTGCCGTTTCCAGAAACGAGCTGGACAAACAGATGAAATCCCAAACGGTCCATTTGCGAGAGTTCTATGTCCTGAAGCTGTTTACTGAGCAAATGTCCGGAGCCGATGACAAGTACGCTTCCGAACGCTACGGGTTTCCAACGGGCTGGGGAAGCCTCGGGGTGCTGCAGCTTGAGCTGGATAACCTTCAGCAGTCGCGGTTCCAGGAACAGGACCGGGAGCTTCTTCTGTTTGCGGTAAGCAATATCGTCTCGGAAACCCTGCCGGAAGAGGCCCGCTTCAGTCCGATCGTGCTGAATCATTCCCAGGTGACGCTGCTGACCTGTAAAGAAGAGGATGCCGAAGCCGGGCAAGCTTTGTTCTATGAGACCGCTCAGCACATCAAAACCAAGGTTCAGGAATACCTCGGGCTCGAATGCAGCATCGGCATCAGCCTTCCGTTCAAGCGGTTGTCCAATGCGAAGCGCGCCTATAAAGAAAGCAGCCAGGCACTCAAATTACGATTTATTCTCGGATCGAACATCATCGTACGCTATGCCGATATTGTGGATCAAGGAAGTGCAGAGAAGACAGTATACACGAAATTAAGACTGATTGAAGAACAGATGATGCTTGCCCTTGAAGAACGGCAGCTTGAGAAGGTGGAGCAGCAGTTTCAGCGTTATTTGGATGAATTGCTGTGCAAGGACGGGCTTTATCAAGAGCATCATTTATTGCTGCTGCAGCTCGCGTCGAGGACCGTAAGCATAGCCCAGGAGCAGGGACTGTCGATGCAGCAATTATGGAATGGCGAAGAGGAGTTGAAGCTTCTGTTCAGGCTGCAGACACGAAGCGAAATTGCGAGCTGGTTCCACTCCAAATTGTTTAAACCTGTGATCGGGATTCTGGAGGACATGGCAGATAAGCAATTCGTAAGCATTACCCGCCGAATCGTGGAGATCGTGCAAGAGCAGTATGATAAAGACATTTCACTCGAATACTGCGCGGCGGTCATGAATTTTAATCCGGCTTATATCAGCCGGGTATTTAAGAAAGAGATGGGTGTATCCTTCAGTGAATACTTAAGCGAGTACCGAATGAATATAGCCAAAAATCTGCTGGCCACGACGGAGATGAAGGTCTCGGAAATCGGCCAGAAAGTGAGCTACACGAATATCAGCGCCTTCATTCGTACGTTCCGTCGGACATTTGGGGTAACTCCCGGCCAGTACCGGGAGCAGCATAGTGAAGAAGGTTAGCTTGAGAATGAGCAGCTCGATCCGAAGATGAAGACATACCCGGCTGCATGATGGCTCAATTTTGAGTAAGCCACCATAACAAGAACTTAATGGAGCTGTTCCATCCGTAGAATGTTCTGCGGTGGAGCAGCTTTTTTTCACGAAAAAGAACGCCCTTACGGTGCCATTATAAATATAGATTCGGGACCATTTATTTCATGGCTAATGTAGACGGCAAAGATCCTGTTCTTATCTGCATGTCATATGCGGCATATAGAAGGTGGAATACGGCATATGCCGGGGAAATGGTGAAATCCTGTAATCCTTGCTGGAAAGGCATTTACCGAGGGCTGGTGCGTGAAGTCATGAACGGAGTATAGCCGGACACGAGGATGGTGACGGATAATTAATCCATGAAAACGCATACAACAAAAACGATGTTCAAACAGGCAATGCCCATGCTTCCGAAGCGAGTTTTGTTCGAAGCTGATAAAGGAAGTAACGCTCACAAAACTAAGGGCATGCTTCCGATGTGAGTTTTGTTCGAATCTCATTCAAAGAAGTAACGCTTACAAAACTTTGAGGAGAGGTGCTATGAAAACAAATCAAGCTCCGGCGACAGTCGGCCCGCAAGTAAAGAGGGAACTGCGCCTGGAGAAACGAAAGCTCTTACTAAGGGATCTGGTCAGGGACAGGTGGATGTATCTGATGCTGCTGCCAGGCGTGCTGTATTTTATCGTATTTAAATACGTGCCGATGTACGGGGTGACGATGGCTTTTCAGGATTACAAGCCGCATACCGGGTTCTTCGGCAGCCCGTGGGTCGGGTTCAAGCATTTCGAGCGCTTTTTCAGCGAACCGCAGTTTTGGATGCTTTTTCGAAACACCATCATTTTAGCTTTATATAATCTGATCTTTTTCTTTCCGCTGCCGATTATATTGGCGCTCATGCTGAATGAGCTAAGGCGGGAGCGCTTCAAAAGGTTTGTACAAACCTTGATCTACATTCCGCATTTTGTATCCTGGGTTGTCGTTGTCGGTATTTTCTATATCTTGTTTACGACCGAGAACGGCATTCTGAATGAAATCATTTATCAGATAACGGGAGAGAAAATCGCATTCCTGCTGGAGAAGGACTGGTTCCGGACGATGATTGTGTCCCAGTCGATCTGGAAGGAAGTAGGCTGGGGCACCGTGATCTTTCTTGCCGCCCTTGCTGGCGTAGACCTGCAGCAGTATGAAGCCGCACGGATCGACGGAGCCGGACGCTGGCGTCAGCTGTGGCATATCACGCTGCCGGCCATCCGCAGCACGATCATCATTTTGCTTATTCTTCGTTTAGGCAACTTCCTGGACTCGGGCTTCGAGCAAATCTTCCTGATGATCACGCCGACAAACCGGGAAGTGAGTGAAGTATTCGATACGTATGTATACACCAAAGGGATGACGCAGGCACAGTACAGTTACAGCGCAGCCGTCGGTTTGTTTAAATCCTTTGTCGGATTGATTCTGGTTCTCGGTTCAAACTGGATGGCCAAGCGATTCGGGGAAGAAGGGGTGTACTAGGAGGATGCCGCGGATGCATTTTTTGAAATGACAGGAGGGAATAAACGTGCGTCAAGATCAAACCTGGGGCAATCGCCTGTTTGATATCATTAACCATTCGATTTTATTCATCGTTGCGATCGTGTGTGTTCTTCCATTCGTGTATGTGCTGGCGGTTTCGTTTGCCAGTCCGGCTGAAGTCGCCAAGGGTGGGTTGATTCTATGGCCCAAAGAATGGTCGCTCGTATCGTACCAATATATTTTCTCGTCCGACACACTGCCGCGAAGCTTGCTCGTTTCGATCTATATTACGATAGTAGGAACACTGATCAACCTGGCGTTTACATCGCTGATGGCTTATCCGTTGTCCAAGCCTCATCTCCGGGGCAGAAATCCCATCCTGCTCGGCGTATTGATCACGATGCTGTTTAGCGGGGGGATGATCCCAACATACTTCGTCGTGAACGGGTTGAATCTGACCAATACGCTGTGGTCCTTGATGATACCAAGTGCCATCAGTGCGTTTAACCTGATCGTGCTGAAGAATTTCTTCCAGCAAATTCCTGACGGGCTGGAGGATTCGGCTAAAATCGATGGCTGCAATGACTTGGGAGTTCTGATTCGAATTGTGCTTCCATTGTCGCTGCCAGCGATGGCCACGTTCGGTTTGTTTTACGCGGTTGCTCATTGGAACACGTTTTTTAATGCCATTCTATACATCAATGATAACGAGAAATGGCCGATTCAGGTTCTGCTTAGGGAAATCGTGATTTTGGCACAGAGCCGGGTAGGGGATTCCAGCTTCGACGAAATGGACGTGCAGCCGTTAACGATTCGTATGGCGGTCATCGTTTTTGCCACCGTGCCCATTCTGCTCGTGTATCCTTTTCTGCAGAAGCATTTTGCGAAAGGCGTCATGCTGGGCTCCGTGAAAGGATAACCGGTTGGATGCGCTTTCTTCCCAGTAAGAGGGGTTCCAATAGAAATGAATATGATGGAGGGCTAAAGATGAAGAAAAGATGGATGACAACCGTTATGGCAATGCTGGCGGGGATGATGGTTGTAACGGCTTGCGGAGACAAAAGCGGCGGGAGCGGGGTCAATGGCGACGGACCTTATCCGCTCACCCTGGTGGTTAATCAGGTTGGGGAAATACCCGACCCGAAAAATCAGATGGAGGAAAAAATACGCGAATATACAAATACGGATTTGCGGATTCAGTGGATCCCCTACTCTGCATACGACGAGAAGGTTAACGTCATGGTCGCTTCCAATGAGCTTCCGAAGCTGATCAAGCTGAACTATACGCCAACGACGATCAGCTCACTCGAAGCCGATCTGTTCTGGGACATCACATCCCATTTGAAAAATTACCCGAATTTGGCCGCGCAGCCGCAGGCCTATTACGACAACATCAGCGTGAACGGAAAAGTGTACGGCATCCCCCTGTTCCGGGACATGGGCCGGGCGATCGTCAGCTACCGCAAGGACTGGCTCGATGCAGCAGGCTTGAAGGAGCCTGTCACTCTGGATGATTGGTATGAAATTATCCGTTACAGCACGGAGGAGGATCCTGATGGCAACGGAAAAAGGGACACCTACGGAATGATGCTCGACAAAGGCTATAACCAGGGTACAGCATCGACCTTGACCCGGCTTGCCGTTTCGCAAGGTGCACCTAATAAATGGGGCATCGACGAGCAAGGCAATTTCTATCCGGAGTTCGTATCCGAGCAGTTCTTCGATGTCATGAAGCTGTTTAGAAGATTATATGAAGAGAAGCTGATTAATCAGGATTTCGCCGTGGTTGATTCCTCCGAGCTCAATAAGGTGTATGAATCGGGCCGCGCGAATATCCGGATCTCCGGCGGTAACGGTCAATCGCTGCAAACCAAGCTGGAGAAGGTTGTTCCGGAAGCGGTTGTCGACGTATCTCCACTGCAAGGTCCAGAAGGCATTCGCGTTCCGGGGGAAAGCGGAAATACCGGCTTCCTGGCAATCCCGAGATCGACGGTCAAGTCTGAAGAAGAGCTGGCAAAAGTGCTGACCTTCGTTGACAAGCTGCTGGATCCCGAGATGGTCAATGTTATTAACAAAGGCATCGAAGGCGTGCATTACAAAGTCGAAGGAGATTATACCGTAACGATCGATGCGGATAAGGACGCTCAAGAAGTCAAGCCTTATCGCGATACGTTTCCACAACGGGGCGATTTGTACAACATGGAGAAGAAACCGAAAGGAACGGAGCTGTTCAACAAGAACAAACAAATCGTGTATGAGAACGAGAATTACATTGTACCGAATCCGGCGCTTACCCTGAAATCGACGACTTACAATGAACGCGGCGGAGAGCTGGAGCAGATCATCACCGATGCGCAAACCAAGTTCATTATGGGGCAGATTGACGAGGCCGGCTGGAAGGCGGAAGTGGAGAGATGGCGTAAGAGCGGCGGAGATCAAATGGCTGCAGAATATAAAGAATCTAACACGACTCAAAAATAGCAGTCATTGAGGAGCATGTAAACGAGAGACAAAGCTGGCAAGTAAAAGGAAGTGCCTTTGGTGTGTTTGGCTGCTTTGTCTCTCACTACTTATATATCTGTATTAATGATCGAAAGAACATTTCACACGGCTGCCTTATAGGCGAATCACTCAATCAACTTATATAGTTAGGCAAATTAGGAGCACTCGGTTCATGGATTGTCCATTTTCGTTCCAATTAGCACGAGATCAAGATGATTCGTTCTAAGCGCGCCAGCCGGCTTGATTTGCAGCACAAGACCATCGCGGTCAAAACGGCAGGTAAGGATAAACATCTGCTGTTGTTCCAGCAGCTGAATGTGGATCAGGCAAGTCGACGGGTCTGCCCATACGGCACCACAGGCGGAGGGAAGGCCGAAAAAAGGATCAGGACCGATACGCCAATCATTCATGAAGCATACAACACGGGGACGACCGGTTTCATGAACGAGGATGAGCTCACAGGATTGCTCACTGAACGTAAAATAGCATCCTGTCCATCCCGATTCGTTAGCAGCTAGGCGATATTGCTGCCTCGAGTCCTGCACGGCTGTACTGGGGATAGCGCTTCCCTCCGGCAGATGGAGCTTCAAGGCGCTCAGACGCTGCTGCATCCGGTCATAACCAGCATCATCGAAAGGGCAGGGCTCCTGCATGGAAGAAACCAGATGGGTCCAAACGCAATCGAGGATTCCTTGGTGCTCATCCCGGTTCAGCATGGTGTTGGCCGTCGAGACAAAAACGGCGTTATGGTCTGGGATGACAAGGACGAATTGCCCGCCTGCGCCGAAAGCGCAGTAGGCTTGACGCCTGGCCCGCCAGAACTGGTATCCGTACCCGCTTCGTCCTTCCAGCAGAATTCCGGCGCTGGAGTTATCAACGACCTTGGACGTGCTTAACTCTACCCAGCCCTCCGGCAGGATCCGGATTCCGTTCCACAGCCCGTCCTGCAGATAGAGCTGACCGAATTTGGCCAGATCCTCCGTGGTGCAATAGGCTCCGCTTCCGCCCTGGTTAATTCCGAGCGGGCAGGTCTCCCACTCGATATCCTGCATCCCGAGGGGCTGGAACAAGCGGTCATCGAGATAGTCATGCACGGTTGTCCCCGTAACCCGTTGGAGTATGGCGCAGAGCGTATGCGTACCTGTCGTATCGTAGGCAAAGACGGTCCCCGGGGGATGACTCGGTGGCGTATGAAGATACTCGAACACGATATCCCGGGCCTCTTTATTGGTTGATTTTCGGTGGACGGTTTGCATACTCAGCAGATGCCGGATGGTCATATCGGCTGTGTACGGGTGTACGGTCTCCGGCTGCTTATCCGGAAAAAAATGAATGACCTTGTCCTCCAGGGAGATCCTTCCTTCTCCGATGGCAATGCCGACGGCCGCCGATGTCATACTTTTGCTGACGGAGAAGATCGGATGCCTTAAATCCTTGTGAAAAGGGGAGTAATAACCTTCGGCAGCCACTTTGCCATGCCGAAGCAGCATAAAGCTGTGCAGGTTCATATTCTTTTCCGTCATATCCTCCATAAAGCGGAGAATGGCGGAAGGAGGAATACCGACCTCCTCCGGACGGACTCGAGCCAGTGCAGTCATCATCATCAACCTCTCGTCTGATTGGATGTACCGGGAGTGTAGGGCGGATACCAACGGTCTTGGCCACTGAGCACATGTTCGAGGGTAAACCGTTTAGCCTCGGTCTCAGTGAGCTGCCTGGACCACGCAACCCGCAAGGAGGGGGATGCTCCGGGGCCGCGGCTGCCGAATTCGGCATAACGCGATGTTTCTTCACGGTCCGGTTGCTTCCAGTTATGCCAGCCCTGCGGATGAACGGAGCCGTCCATCTCGGATGAGATGAACACCACATTGGCATAAGCACGCCAAGGCCGGCCAAGGTATACGTTCTCAACACCGGGTGCTCCCGAGATTTTGCAATCGATAAAGACATAGCCAAACTCCGCTTCCTCCGGCGTATTGGCTGCGGTCAGGTAACCACCGGACCGCTTGCAGTGGATGGTGCACCGGTCGAATAGGGCCGTTGCAGGCCCAAATATAAAATCGACATCGCCCTCGATATAACATTCGGCAAAGTAATGACGTCCGCCGGACACATAGAGCGTATCTTGATCACCTTCAAGTTTTACATACCGAAAGGACACCCGGTCGGCATCGATAAAGGCAGCGACTGCCTGACCCGTCCCAGGACCGGAATCATTGCGGATGGTCAATTGTTCGGCGCTGAAATCATTTGCGCAGATATAGAAGCTTCCGCTGCGAAAGGTCCCGAGGGGTTGTCCATCTTCATCTAAGGTGTGAGCGTTATCCGAATAAGTAAGAATCGTTTCTTCAGGTCCTTCACCGATCATACGGATGGCTGGTTTCGATGAAGGAATGTTGATTTTCTCACGGTAAACACCTTTTTTAATTTCGATGATGACAAGACAATCGGACTGTTCGGGAATCGAGTCGATTGCAGATTGCACCGTCACGAAGTCGCCTTGCCCGTTGTGATCAACTGTGATTTTCATCGATGAACACGCTCCTCTATGGATTTTATATCTATGTTATCGAATTGGAGATTCCAATAAAAACATCTCCGATGTTTAAATCGTGTCATTCTTTGCCTTTTTTGCCGGATTTGAAAAAAAACAGCTTCTTAGACTTGTTTTCTAGAGGGAAAGTAAACAGAGAAACAGAGCATAAAATGCAAAAAACGCGATTGATTCAGCATCAAATCCGGAATTTTTATCGTTTATGTTTCTTTATAATGAGGCTTGAGATTAAATCTTCCAAGGATATTGAGGTGAGGCGGTATTGAAGCAAGAGAACAATTGGTCCGTCCGGACGGCGGAAACCATTCTCTGTCAAGCGGACAGCGAGGGACTTCACCCGGAAATTGCCCGCCGGTGGGCGTATGTTCCCGGGATGATGCTCATGGCGGTCGCCCGCACAGGGGACTTTTATAACAAGGACGATTATTTTGATTTCATGAAGCGGCATATGGATCTGTTTGTTCAGGCTGATGGGGACATTCGGGGGTACAGAATCGAAGAATATAATCTGGACCAGATCAACCAGGGGAAAAATTTGTTTGCGCTAAGTGCCAGATTTCATGACTCCCGTTATGAAAAGGCTTCCCATACGCTAGCCGCCCAGCTGATCAGCCAGCCCAGAACGACGGACGGCGGTTTTTGGCACAAAAAAGTATACCCGTTTCAGATGTGGCTGGATGGGCTCTATATGTCATCGCCGTTTCTGGCCCAGTATGCCAAAACTTATAACCAGCCTGAACTGTTCGACGAGGTAGCTCACCAGCTTCTGCTGGTGGAGCGTAGAACCCGGGATTCCAAGACGGGCCTGCTCTATCACGGATGGGATGAAGCGAAGGAACAGGTATGGGCCGATCCGGAAAGCGGGCGGTCCCCGCATTTTTGGAGCCGGGCCTTGGGCTGGTATGCGATGGCGCTAGTGGACAGTCTTGAATTTTTTCCGGTAGATCATCCGAAGCGAGGTACGATGATTGGCATATTCGAACGCCTAAGCCGAGCGCTGGCACGTTATCAGGAGAAAGAGAGCGGGCTGTGGTTCCAGGTGCTCGATCAGGGCTTCCGGGAAGGCAATTATCTTGAAACCTCCGGCTCCTCCATGTTTATTTACGCTTTGGCCAAGGGCGTTCGGCTCCAGTATCTGGAACAGCCTTCAAGACCTGTTGCGGAGCGGGCTTACGAAGGTTTGATTCAGCGGTTTGTTGAGGCTGGCAAAACCGGCGTGCATCTTCATTCCATATGTCATGGAGCGGGGCTCAGCGATGACCGCAACGGCTCGTATGAATATTACATCAGTGAACAAGTGGTGTCCGACGCCCATATTGGCGTAGCGCCTTTCATCCTTGCCAGTCTGGAAATGGAGCGGTTAGCAGATTCGTGATAGGAGGAGGAACTAAATGATGCACTCATCGTCATCGCTGCAAGCATTACAGAACAAATCATGGTTGTCGGATCAGGGAGACGGGACGTTCGTGAACCCGGTGCTTCATGCGGATTATTCGGATCCGGATGTGATCCGGGTCGGGGAAGATTTCTATATGACGGCCTCCAGCTTCGGTCATCTGCCGGGACTGCCGATTCTGCACTCGAAGGATTTGATTAACTGGAGGATTATTAATCATGTGCTGCCCCGGATGGAGCTGCCGGGCTATGACGTCCCTCAACATGGGAACGGCGTCTGGGCTCCGGCCCTTCGGTTCCATGACGGCAAGTACTGGGTGTTCTACGGGGATCCGGATGTCGGCATCATGATGAGCACAGCTGCGGACCCGGCAGGCAGCTGGACGCCTCTGCATCTGGTTCAAGAGGGGAAAGGCTTGATCGACCCGTGTCCGTTCTGGGACGATGACGGCCAGGCCTACCTGGTTCACGCGTTTGCCAAAAGTAGATGCGGCATCAAGCATCTGTTAAGAATGTGCCGGATGTCCCCGGACGGAAAGCACCTCTTGGATGAAGGTCAGATTGTCTTCGACGGGACCGAACGTCATCCGACGATGGAAGGGCCGAAGATGTATAAACGAAATGGTTATTACTATATTTTTGCGCCTGCCGGGGGAGTATCAACGGGGTGGCAGACCGTGCTTCGGTCAACCTCGGTCTTTGGCCCTTATGAAGACAAAATCGTACTGCATCAAGGCGATAGCCCGATTAACGGCCCGCATCAGGGCGGCTGGGTAGAGTTGGATTCGGGAGAATCCTGGTTTATGCATTTTCAAGACAAAGGGGCATACGGAAGAATTGTTCATCTGCAGCCGATACGCTGGGTGGATGATTGGCCGGAAATGGGTGCCGATACGAATGGAGACGGGATCGGCGAACCGGTTCTGCGTTATCCGAAGCCAAACGTCGGCGGGGAACACAGGATTGAGGCACCGGACGATTCAGATGAGTTCGAAGACGCTCAGCTTGGCCTTCAGTGGCAGTGGCAGGCTAATCCGAATCCGGCCTGGTATGCATTCGAGGAGGAAAGCCATTTGCGATTATTCGCCTTCCCGGTGCCGGAGAACCGGCCTTCGCGCACGATCTACGATGCTCCTCACTTGCTGATGCAGAAATTCCCGGCGGAAGTATTTCATGCGGAAGCCAAACTGGATGGAACGGCGCTAAAGCCTGGCGAACGGGCGGGCTTGATCGTATTCGGACGTACATTCGCTTATGCGGCCATTCAGATGAAGGCGGACGGCTCCGGCATGGAAATCATCCAGGCCCAAGGGAACGGCTCGGAGGAGAATGTGATGTGGTCCGACGGATTGGATGAAGGGAAGGTAACGATTCGGGTGACCGTTCATCCCGGTGCTCAATGCCGCTTCTATTTTGCTTCTGCCGATGGTCCTTTCTTGCCGTTCGGAGATAGGGAGTTCGAAGCCGAAAAGGGTCACTGGGTCGGTGCCAAAGTCGGATTGTTCGCGGCAAGTACGGAAGAACAAGCGGATAGAGGGTATGTGGATATCGACTGGTTTAGGGTTGGAAGAGGAGAGATATAGAAAGAGAAAGATTACGGGGCTCTCCAAGACGGTAACAACTTTGGAACAGCCCCGATTCTATCCATGACGCTTGCGGTACTGAAGAGGCGTGGTCCCCGCGATTTTTTTGAAGGTTTTATTAAAGTGGGCAATATGCTCAAATCCGGCTTGCTCGGAGATGAATTGTACGGATTCTCTGCTGTTCACGAGCATTTTCTGTGCTTCGCGAATTCGTACCACCTGCAGGTATTCGCGAAAGTGAAAGCCTGTCAGCTTGGTGAACACTCTGCTGAGATAGGAAGGGCTGATGTAAAACTGCTTGGCGACCAGCTCCAGCGTAAGCCTTTCATGATAATTGGATTTGATGTATTGGGCAATTTCTGAAATTTTCTGGTGCATCGGATGCTCATATTCATGGGTTTGGAATTGAAGCGTGGTCTCGATCCGATGAAGGCGGATGAGCAGCTCGTTCATCCACGCGCGAACCAATGAGCTGTAGTGAGTCTGCTCCGTTTGGCATTCTGCGAGCATCGAGAGGAGCAGCCGTTCGATTTCGGGCTGATGCTTCAGGGGAATGCGAACGAGCCTGGACGTCCCGTGATCGAGCAGCTTGGCGACGCCGGCATCGCCCTGTTCGATGAAGCTTCTGCAGAAGCTGATCAGCACCCGCTCGAAGGTCAGCTTATCGGAGCTTGCCGTTGAGTGGAGATCATGCGGGTTCACGATCATCATGTCCCCTTTTTTGACGGTAAACACGTTATCGTCCATAAAGTAGACCCGCTCACCGTTAAGCAAGTAATACAGCTCAAAGTAGGGATGTTCATGCGGACGGGGCATGCTGCTGGAACCGTTTCGCGACATGTATTGGATGGAGAAATCATGATCTCCGATATGGTACTTGGGCTGCAGCCGGTCATTCATTCCTCATTAACTCCTTTGTTCACACAGATCTCGATCCCTTTGCCATTCGTGCAGCTTGTTATGTCTAAACAGGTCGGAGAAGCGGATAACGGCCAGAATGGCTCGTAGAAAATTATATATCATGCCTGCTGACGATCTTCAAGGGCTTTGGCAGGAATCGGCAGCAATTTCTTATAAGCGCTTACATCGTCCTGCCGGTATAAATCGAATAAGCAATCTTAAAAATACGGAGGTACACATGATCAAACAAACAGAAGAAGCGATATGTCCTGACTTGCCTGTGATCCCGGACTATACCGTAACGATTACGGACTATGGCGCCGTTGGAGACGGCGTATATGACAACACCCAGGCATTTCATCAAGCGATTGAAGCCTGCGCAAAGGCCGGTGGGGGGAAGGTGGTCATCCCTCCCGGGATCTGGCACACCGGTCCATTGACCCTGCAGAGCCGGATTGAGCTTCACGCCTCTGCCGGTGCGCTTGTTGTGTTCGGCAAGCAATTCGAAGCTTATCCAATCCGGATGTCCACCTATGAGGGCAGGCAGATGTTCCGCTGTCAGTCTCCGCTCGATGGAGAAGGTTTGGAGGATATCGCGATCACGGGCAGTGGTATTTTTGACGGGAGCGGCGAAGCCTGGAGGCCCGTTAAGCAAGGGAAGCTGACGGAAAGCCAGTGGGATCGCTTCGTTCACTCGGGCGGCGTTGTGGATGATAAGGGACTGTGGTGGCCTACGCCGGTAGCTCGGGACGGTGAGGAGAACTTGGCCCGGATCGAACAGACAGGCAGCGAGGATCCACATGACTATGCGCCTGTGAGAGACTACCTGAGGCCCAATCTGCTCAGCTTTAGAAAATGCAAGCGGATCCTGCTCAGCGGCCCGACCTTTCAAAACTCCGCAGCCTGGTGCCTGCATCCTTGGGCATCAGAGCAGATTACCATTCAGAACATCACCGTCCGCAATCCATGGTATGCCCAGAACGGGGACGGTCTGGACATCGATTCATGCAAATGCGTAATCGTGGAAAACAGCTCGTTTGATGTAGGAGATGATGCGATTTGTCTGAAGTCCGGTAAAAATGAAGCCGGGCGCCTGCTGGGAAAGCCGAGTGAGCGGATCAGCATCCGGAACTGCACCGTTTATCACGGCCACGGCGGCATCGTGGTCGGCAGTGAAATGTCCGGAGGCATCAAGGATGTATACGTATCCGATTGCACCTTCATCGGCACTGATATCGGCATTCGTTTTAAAAGCTGCCGCGGTCGCGGCGGCGTGGTCGAGAACATCTTCATTGAAAGGATCCGGATGCGGGATATCGACGGGGATGCGATCTCCTTCAATTTATATTACGAAGGGAAAGCCGGCTCCGGCGAGTATCAAACGGAAGTGATGCTGCCGGTTACCGAGGAAACCCCCGTATTCCGGAATATTGTCATTCAGGATATTGTGTGCAGCGGCGCGCATACTGCGCTGCTCATCAACGGCTTGCCGGAGATGCCGGTGGAGAACTTGACGGTGAAGCGGTCGGCAATCACAAGTCATGAAGGCATTGTATGCCGAAATGGAAAGAACCTCAGCATTCAGGACATCGTCCTTCGCAATCAGGAAAATCAGCTGCTTCTTTTTCACCAAAGCCGAAATGTTCAGGTGGCGAATGTCAGCGGAGAAGGGAGCTCACAGGATGACCGCCTGCTGGTGGTGACCGGGGAACGGTCCAGGCAAATCGAATGCTCGGGGCTGAAGGCCGATAAGGCTAGGCAGATTATGATTTCTTCTGAAGTGGAACCGGAGGAGGTCGTGATCAAGTAGCTTTGCTGTTGGATTCATAAAGGCTTAGAGAGGAGGTGATCGAATTATAACCGTTGCAAGCATTTCAAAATGATAAGGAGGTACGCAATTGATAGCAGCAAAATGGTTAAAGCAAATGCTTGTCCTCACCATGCTGTTTACAAGTTTTTCCGGCGGAGCCGCTTATGCTGAGGAGGGCGCAGAAATCATAACCCCGTCCAATTCCTCGCGAACGCCGGCATTTCCGGGGGCCGAAGGCGGTGGAAAGTATACGACCGGCGGCCGGGGCGGCGATGTGTACGAGGTAACGACGCTGGCCGACTCGGGCCCAGGCTCGCTTCGTGATGCGGTCAGTGCTGGAAACCGGACCGTTGTATTTAAAGTCGGCGGCGTTATCGAGCTGAAATCTCCCCTTAAGATTCTCGGAGACAATCTGACGATTGCCGGTCAAACGGCGCCGGGCGACGGGATTACGGTCATCGGGTATCCAACGTCCTTTGATGGAAACAATCTGATCATCCGTTACATGCGATTCCGGCTGGGCGATATGAATGAAACGGAAGCAGACTCTTTTGGCGGACGGTATAAGAAAAACATTATCATCGACCACTCCTCGTTCAGCTGGTCCGTCGACGAAGTGCTCAGCCCTTACGGTAACGAAAATGTCACGGTGCAGTGGTCGATCATAGCAGACGCCATGCACATTAGCAAACATGTCAAAGGCAGACACGGCTACGGCGGGATATGGGGCGGTAAGAACACCAGCTTTCATCATAATTTGATCGCCCACAACTCCAGCCGTAACCCGGCGTTTGACAGCACGGCAGGCAATTCCCATGATTTTCGCAATAATGTTGTTTACAACTGGGGATTCTTTGCTTCGTACGGAGGCAAAGGCGCGGTTACCAATATGGTCAACAATTATTACAAGCCCGGACCTGAAACGGAAGCGGTTCGGTTTATGAATGCGGAGAGCACCGGGAGTTACTATATTGACGGCAACGTTATGGACGGCTATCCGGAATATACTCAGGATAACTGGTCCGGCGTTCATAAGTATCCGGATTACGTGAAGCTGGAAACTCCCGCTTCCTTTGCCAATCCACTGCCGACCGAATCCGCCGAAGAGGCTTATGAAGCGGTTACGCAAAGCGCCGGAGCCACCCTGCCGAAACGGGATGCCGTCGATGCCAGAATCATCCATGACGTTATTCACCGAACCGGCATGCATATCAATTCCCAGAATGAGGTGGGCGGATATCCGCTAGTAGAGACGGTTAGATCCACGTTAGAAGATGACGATCATGATGGTATGCCGAATGATTGGGAGATCGCTCGCGGGCTGGACCCGAGAGATCCGAGTGACCGCAATCTGGCCAATGAGGAAGGATACACGAATCTGGAGCTGTATTTGAATTCCATAACGGGAAACGGATCAGCTAATCCCTCTGTAGTCATTACCGCTCCGGCGAACAACACGGTGGTCAAAGCCGGATCGAACGTGACGATTGAAGCGTCCGTGTCCGATGAAGACGGAAGCGTATCGAAGGTCGAGTTTTACCGGAACGGAGAGAAGGTTGGAGAGGATGACAGCATGCCGTTCCGCTATGAGTGGACAGACGCTGTGGACGGCACCCATTATTGGGCCGCGAAAGCGATCGACGATACGGGAACGATGGCGTTCTCGACGAGCTTGGTCGTTCATGCGAACACCGAAGGAAGCGTCAAGCCTTGGAAGTCGGCCGATATAGGCAGTCCGGGAATACCGGGACACACCCAGCTTGGTGATGCCCTCGGCGAGATGACCGTCAAGGCAGCAGGAGATATCGGCGGCACGAAGGACGTCTTTCATTTTGCCTATCAGGAGATCGAGGGGGACGCTGAAATTGTGGCCCGGGTTGAGAGCATTACCCCCACGAATGAGGAAGCGGAAGCGGGCATCATGTTCCGCGAGATTCTGAAGGAGGATGCTCCATTCGTTTCCCTGGTCGTCCCTTATATTCGTACAGGGAAAAGAGGTGTTACCCTTAGTCGAGCCGAGGAGGGCGGAGAGGTTGCGAGAATTCAGCCGGAGCAGGAATTTCAGCTGCCTTATTGGATCAAGCTTGTCCGTAAGGATAACCAATTCACATCAATGATCTCTCAAGATGGAACCAGCTGGACCACGGTCGGAAACGTCCAAGTCGATTTGCCTAAGCAAGCCTATGTCGGCCTCGTGGCGGATGCGGGTAAAGTGAACAATGAGACATGGAAATACAATACCTCGACATTTACCAACATCAATATATCGGCAGATACAGGCAGCGGCCCGAAAACCGTATATTATGTGAACGATGATTTTGAAAACCTTGAAGCCGGCTCGGTGCCTGACAGATATGGCGTGATCCCGGAGCCTCAGGATGCGGATCATACGGTCACCGTGGAGGAAGTTCCCGTCAATTCTACGGGTAACGATTCAGAAAAGGCGCTAAAGGTATACGATAATGCAGTAGGCAGCACAGGGTTTACAATCAGCTTCCCGCAGCAGTTGGGTACGGTTGTCGTCGAGACGGATTTCATGTCCCCAGCCATGCCCGGCACATCGGTTCTGCTTCAGATTAAGGATGCAGGGGGCACCAAGACGCCGATTGCCCTTGAGGTGCGCAAGCCTCAGTTACCGATTCAGGAGAATGCGTACGCCCTGGTTTACAAGAACAAGAATGGGCAAGACGTAAAGCTAACCGACCTTCCGGCCGCTAACCGCTGGTACAATCTGAAGGTCATTGCCAATGCGGCGGCTAACACCATGGATATTTACGTAGACAACGCACTGGCAGCCAAGCAGGTTGAGCTTAGAGAGGATATGCGGACGTTAGGACTGGGAAGCGCCTTGTTCGGCAGAACGCCCGGAACCGGCAAGGGAACCTATTACTTTGACAACATCAAGGTATACGTAGAACCGGCAGCCGCACCTAAAGGACTACGGGCGATCCCTGGGAACGGGAAGGTTCAGCTGGATTGGGATAACGCCCAAGGCGCTTTATCGTATACCGTCAACAGAAGCACCGCAAACGGGGGTCCGTACGAGACCGTGGCATCCGATCTGAGTGCTTCCAATCCATCGTATACGGATACAAGCGTAATCAACGAAACCACTTATTATTATGTGGTTACCGCCGTGAGTCATTTAGGGGAAAGCGATCCCTCGAACCAAGTGCGTGTCACGCCATCGGTGAATGCCGTGAAGCCGCAAGCCCCGGCGGAGCTCGCGGGACTTAGCCGTCACACCCAGGCTGATCTCACCTGGCAGCAGGTGGAGCATGCGGTCACCTATACGGTGAAGCGAAGCGAAAGTCAGGAAGGGCCTTATATTGAGGCAGGAAGCGTAGAAGAGCCTTTCTTTAGAGATACGGGGCTTGTAAACGGTAGAGTCTACTATTATACGGTGACGGCGACAAGCGTTGCCGGCGAGAGCGAGGCGTCGGGCCCGGCCGAGGTCCGCCCGCTGGCGCCGCTAGAGTCGCCAGCGGATGTTAAAGCGAGTGCCGGAGATGCATCGGCGGTGATCTCGTGGAATGCCTCACACGATGCTTCGAGTTATCAGATCAAGCGAAGCACCGTTCACGGCGGTCCATACAAGGTCATTGCCGATCAAGTAAAGGATATCCGCTATGAGGACAGCGGCTTGGAGAACGGGACGGCCTACTATTATGTTGTTTCCGCACATAACGGCATCGCTTCCAGCATGAATACTGAAGCGGTTCGGGTCATGCCATTCCCTGCGAATACTACGCCGCCTCCGGGTGATCTTCGACTAAACCCGGCCAAAGACCACGTTAAGCTCTCCTGGTCAGGCGTAGAAGGTGCAGCTTCTTACCAAATCAGAAGATCGGAATCAAGAAGCGAAGCAGGAAGCGTCATCGCCTCTGATTGGCGGCAGCCCGGATTTATCGATACGGATGTCGTTACCGGCAAAACCTATTATTATTCGGTCCAGTCGGTGAACGAGAACGGACCGGGAGCCGGAAGCGACCCTCAAGGAGCAACGCCTGCTTTCGTCATCGTCGTGGCGAAAGACGGCACAGGCATGTTTACCAGCGTTCAAGCCGCGGTGGACTCCATCCCGGAGGGCAATACGGCCCGAACGATAATCTATATCCGGAATGGAATCTATGAGGAGCAGGTTACCGTTCCCAAGACGAAGCATGCCGTGAGTTTTATTGGCGAGAGCAAGGAAGATACGGTCATTACCTATACCGGGATAACGGGCACCGGATTCAATGAACGTGCCACCGCCGTCGAATCCGATGATTTTACCGCCGAGAACATCACGTTTGCGAATGGAGCGGGTCCTCAAGGCCCGGCGCCCGCGCTGGACCTTCGGGGAGATCGGGCCTTTTTCAACCATGTCCGCATGATCGGTTATCAGGATACGTTCTTTGTGAACAATGCCGGGAAACGGGTGTATGTGAAGAACAGTTATATTGAAGGAGCGGTGGATTTTATCTATGGACCTGGAATCGCCGTGTTTGACCAGAGCGTCATTCACAATGTCCGTTCAGGCGGATATATTACCGCTGCCAGCACGCCAGAAAATCAGCCCTACGGATATTTGTTCCTCAACAGCAAGATTACAGGAACGGACGGAATCGAAGATGTCTACCTTGGACGACCATGGAGACCCTTTGCTCATGTGCTGTTCATGAACACGGAAATGGAAGGAATCGTGCACGATAAAGGCTGGCATAACTGGGGACGACCGGATAACGAGAAAACCGCCAAATACTATGAATATAACAATACCGGACCTGGTGCGGCAGCCGAAGCCCGCGCGAATTGGTCGAAGCAGCTCACGCCGGAGGAAGCGAATCTGTACACGATTCCAATGATGATGAAGGGATCGGATGGTTGGGATCCGACTAGAATGCCTGTTCTTCCGCAGCCTTACGGGGAAGAAGACGATACACCTCCGCACACATCGTCCAAAATAACACCGGAAACACCGAACGGCCTGAACGGCTGGTATACGGTGCCGGTTACTGTTGAATTGAGTGCGGAAGACGACGGTTCAACTGTTACCGAAACCGTCTACAGTTTAGACGGTACCACCTGGATTCCGTACTCGGGGCCGATCGTTCTGGACCGGGAAGCGGCCGCGGCTGCGATATACTATCGCTCCGTCAACGCTGCAGGTCTTGAGGAAAGCATCCAATCCATTGTATTGAACATGGATCTGTCCCCACCGGAAATTCACGTAGAAACACCGGCACAGGAGGGAGGATGGAATGTCTCCAGGGATTGGACGCCGATCATTGAAATGAGCGATTCTGTTTCCGGCGTCGACGACAGCCGGACGGTTATCAAGCTGGACGGTAATCCCGTTCAACCCGGTGAAGCCATCCCGCTGTATCAGCTTCTGCTCGGGAGTCATGTGTTAACCGTTGAAGGAGCAGATCTTGCGGGCAATACGTCAGTAGCTGAGATTGAATTTCAGACGGTGACGAGCACCGGCGATATGATCGCTTTGATCGAACGGTTCCTGAGCAGCGGAGAGATTGGGAATGCCGGTATCGCCAACAGTTTGACGAAGAAGCTGGAGAAGGGAAATATGGGCAGCTTTGAGAACGAGGTCCGGGCACAGCGGGGCAAACATGTGTCAGAACTGGCGGCGGACATCCTGCTGCGGCATGCCGAGGCATTAAGGGAAGGGATTATATTAGCTCTAAAGCCCTCAAATTTTGAATCACGCTGGATATCATGATGCTTCTATTCCAGAACAACACAAAAACAGGGATGATGAGATCCCTGTTTTTGTGTTGTTCTGGCTCCCGTAGTTCTCGGATCCTGAACGTTCACATAGTGTTCCATTTCAGTATGACTGCAATCACATGTACGGAGACAGGAGTTTCATATACTTGGGTTGTAAGAGTGAAATAGTTCACAAAGACGGGGTTTAGTCTAAGGAGGTTTGACTATGAGTTCATTCACGCTTCAGAGCCAGGTATCCGATATTGTTACATCCATCCCGCAAACGGCGGATTTATTCCGATCACTCCGGATTGATTTTTGTTGTGGAGGGCAGGTGCCACTGGAAGAAGCAGCTAAACAGCGTAATTTGGAACCTGCCGCCGTACTGGAGAAGGTTCAATCCCTGGAGAACAAGTTTGCCGACTATCAGGAAAGCCGTCCGGCTTCACTGAAGGAATCCGAATTGATTGAATACATCCAGCATAAACATCATGCCTTCTTGCTGGATGAATTACCTGCTTTAACGCCGTATGTGACGAAGTTGGCCCGTGTACATGGGGAGCATCATCCCGAGCTTCTCCGGGTGCAGGAGCTTTTCTCGGATCTGAAAAACGAACTGCTGGATCATACGAAGGATGAGGACGAGCATGTATTCCCGCTTATCTTGAAATTTGTTGCAGAGCCTAACCACCAAGCTGCAGCGGAGCTTAAACTGCATGTGTCTGAGCTGGAAGATGAACATGCTCACGCCGGCAGATTGCTTCAAGAGCTCAGGGAAGTAACCGCTGATTTCGAACTTCCCTCGGATGCCTGCGGCACGTATCGGCTGGTCTATCAACGGTTGGCCATGCTTGAAAAGGACACCTTCGAGCATATCCATCTGGAAAACAACATATTGTTTGAGTGGATTCGACAAGCGGTATAACGTTGGTTAGAACCCCTTCTAAGCTGGGTGAGGAATTGCTCGGATGACTATCGAACGTGTAAAATAACGCCCTAACAATAACGCCCTAACCTTATGGTTAGGGCGTTATTGTTAGAGCGTGATTAGCGTGCAGACTCCTTCCCCGGGAGGGAGAAGAGATCAAATAAAATTCACTTAACTATTCCCTGTATTCAGTCGATAAATATATCAGTTGGAATTATTCGACACAGGAGGGTTCATATGGATTATTCGAAATTGGGAAAACAATTCATAGGCGGGGAATGGCGAGACGGTAAAAGCGGTAAAACGCTGCCTGACATCAATCCATATAATGATGAGGTCATTACGGCTTTTCAAATCGCGAGCGTTGCAGACATTGATGATGCCTATCAGGCTGCCTATCAAGCTAAGCTGGAATGGGACAAAATTAACCCTTACCGTAAACGCGACATCCTTGAAAATGCTGTTCAATATATTGAGTCGCATGAGGAAGATATTACGTCCATTATCGTTCAGGAGCTGGGCGGAACGCGTCTGAAGGCGGCATTCGAGATCGGTCTTGTGAAAAATATGATTAAGGAAGCGGCTACGTTCCCCCTTAGAATGGAGGGGAAGATTTTACCTTCCACTGAAGATGGCAAGGAGAACCGACTGTATCGGATCCCGGCTGGCGTGGTTGGGGTTATCAGTCCATTTAATTTTCCTTTCTTCTTGTCCATGAAGTCCGTCGCCCCGGCATTAGGTGCCGGCAACGGCGTCGTGCTGAAGCCGCATGAGGATTCACCGATTACGGGTGGAACGCTGATCGGCAAGATTTTCGAAGAAGCGGGTATACCGAAGGGCCTGTTGAATGTAGTGGTGACAGATATCAAGGAGATTGGCGATGCGTTCGTGGAGCATCCGATTCCGAGAATCATTTCTTTCACGGGTTCGACTAAGGTTGGAAGCCATATTGGTCAGTTGGCCGTCAAGCACTTCAAAAAGCCGCTGCTGGAGCTCGGCGGGAACAGCGCGTTCATTATACTGGAAGATGCTGATATCGATTATGCGGTACAAGCGGCAACGTTCAGCAGATTCACGCATCAAGGCCAGATCTGTATGTCGGCCAACCGGATTCTCGTGCAGAAGCCGATCTATCAGGAATTTGTAGATAAATACAAAGCAAAGGTTTCCACCCTAACAACAGGTGATCCGAGCGATCCGCAGACCATTATCGGGCCCGTCATCAACCATCGGCAGGCAAAGACACTGCAAAAGCTGATTGAGAAGGGCATTGAGCAAGGTGCAGTTCCACTGGTGCAAGGGAATATCACCGGCAGAATGGTGGAGCCTACCGTCCTCGTTAATGTCAAACCGGATATGGAGGTAGCACAAGAGGAGTTGTTCGGCCCGGTTGTGTGTATCATCCCGTTCGAAACGGAAGAGGAAGGAATCGCAATCGCTAACGATACACGTTTCGGGCTTAGCGGAGCTATTCACACCTCCAATCTTGAACGTGGGGTTGAAATGGCGAAGAAGGTCCACACAGGCATGATCCATGTAAATGATGTCACGATTAACGACGAGCCGATTGTAGCATTTGGCGGAGAGAAGCAGTCGGGGTTGGGTCGTCTGAATGGACAATGGAGCCTGGATGAATTTACGACCATGAAATGGATATCGGTTCATTACGGACAAAGGAAATTCCCGTATTAAGGGTTGGGGGAGATAGGCATGAATAATGTGACTGAAGAGCAAACACAGCATGAGCTGATCAGCGCCTTTGTAAAGGTGGCTCCATTGCTGAAAAGTCTTACGAATGATGACATCACGATTGGCATTTATGATACGGAGAAGCTTATCATCAACATTCCAGGAAGAACCTTTTCGCTGAATGTCAAGCCTGGGGACCCGCTAGTGGAGGGGGATATCGTAACCGATGCCATCCGCAATAATAAAGCTTTATCGGCTGTCGTTCCGAAAGAGCTGTTTGGATTTCCGCTAGCTGCACGCGCGATCCCGCTTCACGACGAACAAGGCAGGGTTATCGGCGGTGTAGGCATGGGGACAAGTCTTGAAAAAGCGAATGCGCTGTTTGAGATGGCCGAGAGTTTTTCGGCAATTGTTGAACAGACCACGGCGTCCATTGAAGACATCAGCCAATCGATTGCTCACCTTACCGAACGTGTAACCGATGTAACGAATCAAATGACGGATGTCAGCTCCAGCGCGCAGCAGATTGGAAAGATTTCCAGCGTTGTTAAGGAGATTTCGGATCAGAGCAATATGTTAGGTCTTAATGCTTCTATCGAAGCGGCAAGAGCTGGGGAAGTCGGGAGGGGGTTCTCGGTCGTTGCCGATGAGATTCGGAAGTTGGCGACAAGCTCCAAAGAGAACGTGGATCAAATTAATGGCATTACGAAGAATATTCAGGAATTTTTGCAGCGCTTAAATCATGCTTTTTCCGATATCCACACGCTTACCGATACCCAGTCAAGGGCGATTCAGGAATTCTCTGCAACGATCCATGAGATTAGTATCAAAGCAGAGGAGTTAGCGCAGGTAGCTGAAGAAAGCCTGTATGCAAAAGAAAACAAGCAATAGAAACTCAGAATACTCTGTGTAACTTAATTTTATACAGGCCGATAGAGCAGAAATACACCTATGATGTATTTCTGCTCTTTATTCGATATGCTGTGGCAATGCACCATGATGCCGATGAACTCTCCGTCGTGATCTTCAAAAGATATCCGGTTCATATCTAATGTTGATATGCTTTTTAAGCTAATCGCTAGGGTATTTTCGATTAGTTGCTTGGTTTATCATTATGTAAGGGGTAGTTTTGAAAGCGGTAACATTAAGGCGTGACAAAGATCCGTATAGGTCCACGAATCCATTTGAAGAAAGGTACAGTGAAGAGGATGACAAAGACAAGCAAAACCATATTGTTTCAAGGTGACTCCATAACGGACGGGAAGTGGGGGCGCGACAACGATCTTAATCATATTCATGGACATGGCTACGTATATCTTATTGCTGCTCAGCTGGGCTATGCACTAGCGGAAAGCCAGCCACAGTTCATCAATCGAGGAATCAGCGGCCATCGCGTCTCGGATTTGTACGCGCGTTGGAATGAAGATGCGATTAGCCTGCGACCTGACCTGATCAGTATGTTGGTTGGCGTTAACGACGCAGGTCGGATCATCGAAGGCTCGCCAAGCGGAGCTACCGACAGGTTCGAAAAAGCATATCGTCACATACTGGAGGAAACGAAAGAAGTACTTCCACAGACGGGACTGGTTTTATGTGAGCCATTCGTACTGAAAACGGGCGCCACCGTGCAGAATTGGGACAAATGGCGTCAACGGCTGGATGAATATAGCCTAGTTGTCCGGCAATTGGCTCGAGAGTTTGAAACGCTGTTTGTCCCTCTGCAAGAAGCGTTTGATCATGCGGCAAAACGAGCAGGCGCAGAGTATTGGATATGGGATGGCATTCATCCCACGACAGCCGGGCATCAATTGATTTCACGTGAATGGCTGAGGGTCGTGCAGAATAGCCCATTCGCTATAAGTTGAACAGATACATAAAGTAACTCGCTCGAAAGTTCACAGATAATCAAGTCAGTCATGTTCTTGTGCTGGTTGCACCTTATGATTTTAAAAAATCGACTGTGATGATCCCGGCCGGTTCGAAGCCTGGCTGTGTGCTCAAGATTGGATCAGCTATAGATCATACGCAGATTATGGAGGGAACACTTCAAGAAAAGACACATATGCGAATCATGCACGTTCTGCCGAATCTTCATTCCATATTAGCCGCCACAGAACACGGTTCGGGAATAAGTGTCCGATATTTAATGAACATTGTTTTTTATCTGGCTAAGTGATAGATCGACTAAGCCATCTTCTATGATCCCTCTATGGGATGGGAATAATGTTGAAGCTCATCCCAATGAGGCGTAGCTATGTTCGCGCGTATCTTCAAATGATCAAAAGCTTGGTGTAACGCAGTCATCTCGTTTGATGACACAGCCTTATCACTCAGCAGGATTTTGCCAATCGGGGTTGACAACATTATCTTCAACAGGATGTAGAACAGCTTTCTTTTGTTGCGTGCGAATTGCTTTTGAGCGGCAGGTGAAACCGTATAGCCGTTTTTCTCCAATACTTGATGCCCTTCATCTACCGCATGAATGACCAGATTAAGAAGCTTCTTGTCTTTTGCGGCTCTGCGCAAATTACCGTTATATGAAGAAGCTATGGAATTCAAAGGCAAGATCATAACGAAATGACTTTTCAGCCACTCATCCATATTTGTAATGTAAGTCCATTTATATTTGGTGTTAACCAAAGCTTGATCGATCACTGAGCGCCATGACAGATCCACTCCTAAACCACCGATCGTTATGTTGGTTCTTGGGCCGCGCACGCTAATGATCCGGCCATTCTCCCTCCAGCCGGCAATCGACTGAAAAGCGAACGCAACCTGTTTCGCTACCGGACTATGGGTTTGCAAATACTTCTCCATTTCCCCAGGGCTTGCATTGTTACCCATTATAACGATATGGCAGCTATGATTCGCCGCAAGGGCAGGCAGCACAGCCTCGAAATCCGGATATTTCATTACAACAAAAATAAGGTCATAAACATCGTCCGGCTGTAGTTCTCGGATGACCCTTACTTGATTAACCGTGGTTTGAAACTGAAAATAATGCCGAATGACATTGCCGTTCTTTTCCAACTCCTCTGCTCGTCGTCCTCTTGCCAGCATCGTGACGTTGTGCCCTCCACACACCAGCTCGTGGGCTAAATAACTGCCCAGAACCCCTGCGCCGTAAACTAATATTCTCATCGTGGGTCCCTCCATTTTGGGTTAAACGATTGGATCAAACCATGTTTGCTCAAGCGCATCCCTTGTCTCTTTAACAAAGTTTTTAAATATTCGTTCCAAAATTTAAAAACCACAGCTTGATTCTATATGGACATCAACCAGGATGTCAATTAGTTTTTAAATATTGACTGTGAAATTTAAAAACTATTCGCATTATGTTAAACTACTTGTAGTGATGAACACGGGAAGTGAGTGAAGAGTGATGAATAAATTCGAAATCAGAACGCAGCAAAAGAAGGATGCGATCATTCATGCGGCATTAAAGCTTTTTAAAGAAAAAGGCTTCGTCCATGTTAGCATTAAAGACATTGCCGATGAATCCGGCGTATCGTCGGTATCGCTGTATAACTACTTCGGCAGCAAAGAAGGGGTGGTCAAGGAATGTGCGAATGTTCTGATGCAACATACGATCCAAATGGCTGAGGAGCTTTTGCATCAAAATATCGACTTTAAAGATAAGATATCTCGGATTTTGGAGATCTGTGCAGATCAAGACTATCAATTGCTTGGTACACCGGGTGCCGTGGAGGATCAGGTGCTAGCGAGCTTATATAGTGAAAACACGAATCAAATTAGAATTGCGCTTATTCAGGAATTTATTGAGCTGGGGAAGAAGGAAGGGGCGATTCATTCCTCTGTTTCGCTAGAGACCCTATTGGAATTATTAAGTGTCGTCGGGACGCTCCAAGCTTCATGGGCAAGAGCTGGGAATTATAAAACTAAGATGGCGGAACTTATCCAGCTTCTCTTATATGGTTTCGTTGGACGCCGCTAAAATCAATCATAAAATGACCTCCGATGATCCAAGTGGGAGGTTATTTACATACCGCGATGCTGACGAAACCACCCAAAAAAGGAAATTCGCTCCCCAAGGAGAACCATATATTACTTGGAGGAGGATGCATCTATGCCTAAAACCATACTTGTAGTCGATGATGATCCGGATATCATTGACATGCTTAAACTTTATCTGGACGCAGAGGGATATAAGACGCTCGAAGCTTTCGACGGGAAAGCTGCCCTTGAGCATCTGCGAAGCAGGCACGTGGATCTCGCACTCTTCGATATCATGATGCCGCTCATCGACGGATTCCAGCTGCTCCGCAAAATGCGGCAGGATTATAAAATCCCGGTTATTCTCATCTCGGCCAAAAATCAGGAGATTGATAAAATAACCGGACTCAAGCTGGGGGCAGACGATTATGTGTCCAAGCCGTTCAGCCCGCTCGAAGTGATGGCGAGAATTCAGGCACAGTTAAGACGCTCCTGTGAGTTTAATGAGCCGTTGGAAGCTCCAGCGGTATCCGAAACCTGCGTCGGGGACTTGCAGTTGGATCACCGGGAATGCATGTTATACATCAAGGGAACGCCGATTTCGCTGAGTGCGATCGAGTACAGATTATTGAAGCTGTTCATGGGGGAGCCGGGGCGCGTATTTACGAAGAAGCAAATTTTTGAGCATGCCTGGGATGAACTTTATTTGGCTGACGATAATGCCGTCATGGTCCAAATCAGCAGGCTTCGCGACAAAATCGAGGCTTGTCCCAGGAAGCCTGTCTATATCAAAACCATTCGCGGACTCGGTTACCGGTTTGCGAAGAAAGATGAGTTACAGCCATGAATTCACCTAATCGCCTGCAGCGATCGCTGATTCGCCAATATGTTTTTTTCTTTGTTACCATTGCGCTGATTGCCGCGTTTTCGCTATTTGTATTAAATGCGCTGATCATGGATTATTTTATGGAGGCTCCCGGACCGGTCAAGGCGGAGGCTGGAGCCATAGGCAGTCCGACAGCCGTGCCAGGCATGGACAGCAATCAGCATGAGAAGGTGTTTTATGGAATGGCACTGAAAACGCTGCTGCTGTTTCTCGCTTTGTTTGCAATTACCGTATATGTCTTCGGAAGATGGACGGCATCCCGGCTCACGACCCCGCTCCGATCGATTGCGGATGGTATCCGCAGCATTGCACGCGGACATTACCATGAAAGATTACATTTTCGAGCGAGCTATGAACTTGCGCAGATTCAGGATGATTTCAATGATATGGCTGAACGGCTCGAACGGATGGAGAGGGAAAAGCGAGAGCTTGCAGAGAGCAAGCAGCGAATGCTGATCGACATTTCCCATGACCTGAAGACACCGATGACCACCATTCAGGGCTATATCGAAGCGATGGAAGTGGGGCTCGTTGATTCGGAAGAGAGAAGGCAAAAAATCCTGCATTTGATTTCCGACAAAGCCAGTCTGATGTCGGAGCTGATTGACGGTATCTTCGAGCTGTCCAAGCTGGATAGTCCCGACTATCCTTTTGCCGTTGAGGCATCCGACATTACAGAATTCACACGGGAAATTGCAGCCGAGTATTACGAGGTGTTCGAAGAACAGAAGTTTCATTTCCTTTACGATATTCCTGATAGTGAAATCATCGTCCCATTCAACACGACCTGGTTATATCGGGCGGTTTCCAATATCCTGTCAAACGCTATTCAATACAATCCGCCCGGTACCGCTGTTGAACTGAAATTGGCAGCAACGGGGGGAGGAGTCGAAATTCACATTACAGACGATGGCATCGGAATCCCGGATGTGTTAAAGGAAAAGGTCTTCGATGCCTTTGTCCGCGGAGACCAGGCCCGAAAAAGCGATGGGGGGACGGGTCTGGGTCTTGCTATTGCCAAACAAGTGGTTGAAAAACATGGGGGTAACATCAGGCTGATCACGAACGGGTGCACGAAATTCATTCTTTTTCTTCCTAACGAATTGTAAGATAACTGAAAGATTAAGGAAAGTGGAGCGAAAGAGTTATCCGGTAACCTCAGAAGTAGAACCAACATTTTAAGGGATACAGGAGGACTGGAGAGATTGGAAATTCACAAAGAGAAAGAAAAAGAAAAAGGCGTTACTTTTTTTCGAAGAATCATGGCAAACCGGAAGCGACTTAGGCCGTTGTCCCCGGGGTGGAAAGGTGCGTCGCTTGGGCTCGGCGCCACCGGCTTTATTCTTATTCTGATACAGGCCAACTATCTATTGATGGGGCATGGTATCGCGATATTCAGCGTAGGCACATTCCTGTTTCTCTTTGCGGCAGCCCTTATAAGCGGCCTAGCATCAATGTTGCTGCATGGGGTCAAGAAACTACCAAGCCGTTATATTTGGATGTTGCTGTATTCCCTGATCATGTTTTTGTTCTGTTTTATTGTGCAGCCGGGCGTATCGGCAGTCTTCATCGTCTCTTTGGCCATTGTTTTATCTTTATTTGGTGCATTGGCTTATAAATTTGCAGCGGGAAGCTACAAGCAAGTGTCTAAAACCAGGAAAATCGGCGCGATGACCTGTTTGTCCTTGATCACCATCGCGATCTGCGCGGGCAGCTTCTGGCTGATTCGGGCCGGAGATGATGCCGCTCCGGACATCACATTGAAACAGCTGAAAACCTCAACCCGGTATGTAGATTCGACGATGAATAACCCGGCCGAACAAGGTGAGTATCCCGTCCAAAGCCTGTTATACGGAAGTCCTGACAACTATCGGACAGAATTTAACCAAAGCGGTTCCCTAACCACCCAAACGGTGGATGCGTCCAGGTTTGTTGAGAAATGGTCGTCGTTGCGCACGAAGTCGCTTGGGTTCGGACCCGAGGCCATGCCGTTAAACGGAAGAGTGTGGTATCCCGAAGGGGAGGGCACCTTTCCGCTTGTTTTGATTGTACATGGCAATCACTTAATGAATGATTATTCCGATCCGGGTTATGAATATCTCGGCAGGCTGCTCGCGAGCAAAGGGTATATATTTGTCTCCGTGGATGAAAATTTCCTCAATTTCTCCCCATATGAGGATCTATTCCTGATCAGCCCGCTGCTAAGTGAAAATCCGGCAAGGGGTCTGCTGCTGCTGGAGCATTTGCAAACCTGGAAGGACTGGAACAGCGATCCGGACAACCCGTTTTACCAAAAGGTCGATATGGAACGAATCGCCCTCATCGGTCATTCCCGGGGCGGCGAAGCGGTCGCGATCGCGGCAGCGTATAACAAACTTGGCCGTCATCCGGACCATGGGGATATCAAGTTTGATTATAACTTTTCGATCCGCTCGCTCATTTCCATTGCGGGAACGGACGGGCAATATAAGCCCCAAGGCAAACCTCTGCCGCTGCAAGACGTAAATTATCTGTCTTTGCATGGAGCTCATGATATGGATGTCAACAGCCTGGACGGTGCGAAGCAATATCACCGGATTCGTTATACCAAGGGCACAAATTACATGAAATCGCTGGTCTATATTTATGGAGCCAACCACGGCCAGTTTAACGGAGGCTGGGGCAGAGGGGATGGGGCAGGGTTGGGGAACCAACTGTTTAACCTACGTCAAATTATGCCACGGGATGAGCAGGAAACCATCGCAAAAGTGTTCATATCTTCGTTCCTGGATGCCACGCTGAAGGACCAACGGCAATTTAGGGAGGTGTTCAAGGATTTGGGTTACGCCAAGGAATGGATTCCCGACAATCTGTATGTGGGCAATTATTACGATTCGCAGACGACCTTGATCGCCGATTTTCATGAAGACATCGATCTGCTGAGCACCACGCTTCCTGGCGGCAGCCTGCGGGGCGAGAACCTGCAGCAATGGAAGGAAGAAAAGGTTAAGACAAAATGGGGCGAAGCGGATTACAGCGCGGTTCGCTTAGGCTGGAATTCGAACGGTTCGTCCGAGCCTGCGTCCTATACGGTTACTTTGCCGGATAACGGGGTGGAAACAGGAAGGGATAGCTCGATCGTATTTTCGCTGGCAGATGCACGCAAAACAGAAGAAAGCGGCGACCCGAAAGAGCTTATCAATTTTACGATTACGGTTGAAGATAGGAAGGGCCATCAGGCAACTCTTCCCCTCAGCCACATATCCAAGTTGCCGCCTGTTATTGAAGGTAAACTTCTCAAATGGCCATTTTCGTATGCAGGCAATACTTCAGAACCCGTATTTCAAAGTTATGATTTCCAATTAGACGATTATCACAAAATGAATCCGGACTTCAACCCGCAGCAGTTGAGCAAGATTCGCATCGAGTTCAATCTAACCAAGCGGGGAAGCATTCTGCTTCGTGATGTTGGCATTCGATCATAACATATATGGTCTGATAGGATGACTTTGATGACTGCCAGTCGATAATTACACTATACGCTGAAGAAGCCGCCATACTGGCGGCTTCCTTTGATTTAGGTTGAGTAGCGGGCTCAAACCGTTACAGCAAGCTGTGATACGTATCCGTTTTAGGAAAATGAATCGTGACCTTGGTATACGCTCCCGCCTCCGACTGGATGGATAAATGATGGCCCAGCTTATGCACTAATTGCTTTGCGAGGTAAAGACCCATGCCGGTCGATTTGGCATGGCTTCTTCCGATGGAACCGGTAAATCCTTTTTCAAAAACTCGATGAAGATCCTCCGGCTGAATCCCGATGCCCGAATCTATAATATGCATCCTTTTTTCCTGTCGGTCCTCCTCGGCGATGAATGTGATGGTTCCGCCTTCATTCGTATATTTCAAAGCATTCGCAACGATTTGATCAAGGATGAATCCGAGCCATTTCCGGTCGGTATGAACCGTTTGCCGAATGTCCTCCATATGAAACCGAATCCGCTTGTTGATAAACGTTTTCGCGAATTTTTTCGCGCAGGTTTTAATGATCGCGTCTAATGGTTCTTCCGTGATGAAATAATCTTTGGAGAACGAATCAATTCGAGAATAGTATAATGCCTGCTCCACATAATTTTCAATTTTGTCGAGCTCATCCTCAAGTTTATCGGCAAGGGAATCGGCTGTTTCCCCGGTGCTATTCTCCATTAACAAACGACTTGCCGCTATGGGAAGTTTCACCTCATGTATCCAGGACAAGATAAATTCCTGATGATCGATCTTCTCTTCATTCAGTTTCCGAAGGTCACGTTCATGCTGACGATGCAATTTGGTGAAAAGCTCGAGATACAGCCGTTGTTGCAAGTTTTGTGGTTCAGGGGCAACGACAGGCCAATCTTCTCGGTCCAGATGGATCAGTTGCTGAAGCTTCCGGTAATAGGATCTTCGATAATAATAGCCAATCAGCAAGTAACCTGAGACCAAGGCAAAGCAAACGATATGAATGTACAGCAAGTTGCCAGACACGAGGGCCGGGTTGAAGGATAAAGTCATGATTATTGAAATAAAGCCCATCATACCCGCGTACAACATCAAAAAATAACGTTTGTCCTTTATGTATTGTATGAAACTCATGGGACCATATAACCTTGCCCTTTCTTGGTAACAATCCAGTTTTCCTTGCCGATGCCGGCCAGTTTTTTACGCAAGCGGACGATGTTAACGGTTAACGTGTTTTCGTCCACGAAGCTTTCATCCTGCCAAAGATGACGCATGATTTTCTTGCGGTCAACAACCTTTCCCTTTTGCTGCATGAGGATTTTCAGTATACTGACCTCCGTTTTGGTAAGCTCCGCTTTTTCCCCTTCATACGAGAGAATACCTTTCTCCGGATGGAACATGACCCCCTCATGTTCGAGCACATCCGATTGCATGTCCGAATAGGAATAGGTTCGGCGCAGCAGCGCATTAACTTTAGCGGTCAACACATCCATATGGAACGGCTTCTGAATATAATCGTCCCCGCCCATATTCACTGACATAACAACATCCATGGGCGAATCGCGGGAAGAAAGGAAGATCACCGGTACATTGGAAATTTCTCTTATCTTCTGACACCAGTAAAATCCATCATACGAAGGCAGGTTAATATCCATGATCACAAGATGGGGTTGGTTATGAATAAAGCACTGTACGACAAGGTCAAAGTTTTCGACGATTACCGTTTCCAGGCTCCATTTGGTTAAAGCTAACTGGATCATCCCGCGTATGGTCGGGTCATCCTCTACGATCATGATTTTCATAAACGATCCTCCCGGGCGTTACTAGCGGCAAATTAAACACATTGTATACGATCTTCCCGCGGCAGACAAGCAAGTATCCGGGGCAGCTTCCTTTGTCTAATGTGACAGGAATGTAAGGTAGAGGGGGAAGTTGTAAGCTAAAGTAAAGGTGACCTGTATTAAGATCAGGATAAGGAATACATGATGTCGAAAATGTATTGACCTTGTTTCTATTTGATAACCAGGAAGGATAGATCAACATGAAAATGGTAGTGAACGCTTCTCAGATCAGAAAGGTTTATGGTGTAAAAGGAAATGTATATACCGCCTTGGATGATATCGATTTGACCGTGCAGGAGGGAGAGTTCGTGGGAATCATGGGGCCGTCCGGCGCAGGCAAGTCGACTTTGCTCCATGTGCTTGCGACAATTGATCAGCCTACCTCGGGAGAGGTGATGATTGACGGGGTAGACGTACTGAAGATGGATGAGGAGCAATTATCCGCTTTTCGCCGGGATAAACTGGGATTCATTTTTCAAGATTACAATTTGCTGGACACTTTAACGGTGAAGGAGAACATCTTGCTGCCCTTGGCTCTGGCCAAGATGAATGTCAAAGAACTGGAGCATAGAGTGGAGGAGATCGCGGACAAATTCGGCATCACCCCGATTCTGGAGAAATACCCGTATCAGATTTCAGGAGGGCAAAAACAGCGGACTGCGGCTTCACGCGCCATGATTTCCGGCCCCAGCCTGCTGCTGGCCGATGAGCCGACCGGCGCTCTGGATTCGAAATCGGCGACTGACCTGCTGGAGAGCCTGAAGGACCTGAATGAATATGATCAGGCTACGATTCTGATGGTCACCCATGACACGTTTGCAGCAAGCTATTGCAAGCGCGTGCTGTTTATTAAGGACGGTCGCATTTTCACGGAACTGACGAAAGGCGAAACATCCCGCAAACACTTTTTCAAAAAAATACTGGATGTATTGACCGTACTGGGAGGGAATGCAAGTGACCTTGTTTGACATCGTGAAAAAGAACATGAAAGGGAACTTCAAAAACTACACGATCTACTTCATTTCCATCCTGTTCAGCGTCATTATCTATTATACTTTTCTTTCTTTGCAATACAGCCAAGAAATTACGAGTTCAATCGAATCATCGCAGAGCATGCGATCCGTTTTTATGATAGCATCCATCATTTTGATCGTATTTGTTACTGTCTTTATTATGTATTCCAACCGTTTTTTCTCCAGGCAGCGTAAAAAGGAAGTAGGATTGTACGCGTTACTTGGTCTACCCAAAAAAAAGATCGGAAAAATGCTGTTTTATGAAAACCTGATCATTGGGGTAACGGTTTTAATCATAGGAATCTTGATTGGCACATTGTTGTCCAAGCTGTTCGCTATGATCTTAATCAAGCTGCTGGGGACGCCGGTACAGGTAGGCATGGCTTTCTCTCTTCGAGCTCTGATTCATACGCTCATCGTGTTCATGGTGATTATTTTGGCGACATCGATCCAAGGCTATCGATTGATCTACAGCTT
The DNA here is from genome assembly GCF_025142895.1 of Paenibacillus sp. p3-SID867. Taxonomy (NCBI): domain Bacteria; kingdom Bacillati; phylum Bacillota; class Bacilli; order Caryophanales; family Paenibacillaceae; genus Paenibacillus; species Paenibacillus sp. p3-SID867. The sequence goes on along the minus strand of NZ_JAMBDM010000007.1, from coordinate 100,230 downwards.
TAAACTCATCGAATTGTTTCGAGCGGAGCAGGAAGGGGAGCAGGAGCCGAAAGCGTCGTTTCTATCGGCAGTGGGTGCAGTTCTCTTTTTGACTGCGGGATATGGATTCGCCTTTCGCGATTTTTCAGTCTCCGAAGAAATTCTTGTCAATCTGAGTGTGATGACTGTCGGAATTATCGCTGGAACGCTTCTGCTCTTCTCCTCGCTGGTCATTGTCTTGCTGAGAACCGCCAAGAAGAGAAAACGAAGTTATTATAAAGGCATGAATTTGGTCATCACCTCTAATTTGGTGTACCGGATTAAAGGGAACGCTCGTTTGTTAAGCGTCATTTCCCTGTTATCCGCTGCGGCGTTGTGTGCCTTCAGTGTCGGTTTAGGCGCATACTATACGTTTGACAAAACATCGAAGCTTACCGCGCCATTTAGCTACATGTATATTGCCCAGGACAACGCCTTTAATCAAAATGTAGACGATATCATACGCCGGGATGAAGCGCATCCGATTATCGCGCAAATGACGATTCCGGTGCTGGAGACAAAAGGGGAGGCTTCCAAACCGGAAATCCTTCCGGAGAGAATGATCGAAGCAGACAAAACCCCGCTCAAAGTGGTCTCGATCGATCAATACAACCAGGTGGCAGCTGCGCTGCGCCTCCCTGTACTTGATCCGATCGAACAGGATGAAGCTATAGCGATCCGGCCCATGTATACGGACTATGAATGGCCCGATTATGAAGGCGAAACGGTTGATATCGAATTGCCGGATCAACGAATAACCCTTGCCTTTGCGGGGATGACCGTAGAAAGAATCATCAATTGGAGTTATCCGGATGTGATGATTGTTGTAAATGACGCCATTTACGACAAAATGGAGGCGCAAGTTTCTCCGACCCGCTATGTCGGGTATGCCGTGCAGGAACAGAAGACGACGAAGCACACGGCTGATGCGCTGGCGTCGCTGAAGACTCCGGAATCGAATTTATCTTCATATTATTCCGAATATCGGCTTGGAATCGAAGAAGCGGCCTTTAATGTGTTTATCTTAGGATTTCTTGGGCTCGTTTTTGTCATGGCAACAGGCAGCATGATCTATTTCAAGCAGCTGACTGAAGCAACAGCAGACAAACCACGGTACGACATTCTAAAAAAAATCGGTGTAAGCGGAAAAGAAGTAAGTATCGCAATCATTAGGCAGAACGCATTTATTTTTGCTTTGCCGCTTATGATCGGGCTTGCACATTACATGGTCATCCTGCAATTGTTGAAAAGATTATTCAGCAATATGGCAGGTGCTAGTCTTATGCTGCCCATCCTGATCTGCGTGGCTGTGTTTTTCCTGATCTACACGGTTTATTATGTGCTCACGGTCAACTCCATCAGCAGGATCGTCAATGGAAAGTCTGCCCCCGTGGCTAGAATTGCGGCTATTGCAATCATGGTCTGTCTATTGGTTCTGATTGGAATCTTCTTCGGCACGGAAACCCCTGCAGCGCAGGATGAGAGGGGCCAGGCAGAGAAAATCCAATTACAGCTGCCAGAACCTACTGGAGAATATTCTGTGGGAACGATGGAAATGCATTTCAAGGATGACAACCGGGTGGACCCATGGAAACAGGACAGAGACAGGGAACTCATGATCAGCATATGGTACCCCGCCACGGGAAAAAGCGAGCAGAAGGCTGTGTACATGCAGCCCGAAGCAGCAAAGTATTACGATGAAAACGCAATCTCCACGATCGGATTGGATCCCGGTCGGGTCGATCTCTCCGGTATCGGCACTCACGCTTGGTTAAATGCACCGCCGGCGAACAACGACGTTGGGTGGCCGCTCCTCATCTACTCACCTGGCGGGTCTGTTCCAAGAAACTTCGGGACGGCTGTAGTCGAAGACTTGGCCAGCAGAGGTTATGTGGTCGTTACAGTCGATCATACGTATGAAACCTCTGCGGTCCAATTTCCCGATGGACGTGTGGCAACGGAGTCATTACCGCCTTTCAGTGCAGAGACGGTTTTGAAGATGCTGGAGGTAAGAGTGGATGATATCCAATATGTATTGGACCAACTCGAACTCATCAAGGAAGGCCGTCAACCAGGCGATCAACCATTGCCCGCTGGACTTCAACAAACATGGGACCTGTCTAAGATCGGAATATTCGGACATTCCGCCGGCGGGGCTACTGCTGCTCAGGTGATGTACGAGGATGATCGCTTTGACGCTGGCATCGACATGGACGGAACGATGGGGCACATGCCCGATAACCCGCTCCCGGTAGCGCAGCACGGATTGGATCGCCCCTTCATGCTCATGAATTCAGGCTACAATAAGGAGGGCGAGGTTGATTCCCATCTTACCGCGATGGACCGTCTATCGTTCTGGCAGCATACGACCGGATGGAAACTCGATCTAAGTATTCCCGAGGGAGCACATTATACGTTTACAGATTATCAGACGCTGCTTCCACAGCTTCAAGATAAGCTGAGCCTTTCGCCGCGAGTAGTCCAGCAATCTATCGGAACTGCCGAACCGAAACAGACAATCGCTGCCCATCGAGATTATGTCGCTGCCTTTTTCGATTTTCATTTAAAGGGTGCTCCACAGCCGCTGCTGGACTCCCCGTTTGAAGACTATCCTATGGTTGATTTTATAAAGTAAAGACATTTCCTTCCTCGGTTTTGTCACAATCTTGATCGCTTATCAATAGAAAAAAACAGTATAATAAAAACAAACAAAAACAAACAAAGACATTCGGATAAGGCGGTGGTAAGCATGAATCAGGAGTTTTTGCATCCGGCAGATCTGCTCCTTCAATTTATCAATCGTATTTATAACCATGGCATGACGACCACATCCGGGGGTAATCTGTCTATCAGGGACGAGAACGGAGATATTTGGATAACACCCGCCGGGGTGGACAAAGGCTCCCTTACACGGGGAGATATGGTATGCGTGAAGGAGGATGGTACGCCCCTCGGAATTCACAAACCATCCAGCGAATTTCCCTTCCACAGGCTTATCTATCAAGCCCGTCCGGATTTGAAAGCGATCATTCATGCCCATCCGCCAGCGTTGGTTTCGTTCAGCATTGTCCGGCGCATTCCCGATACCAGGCTGCTTCCGAACGAACGACAGATTTGCGGCGAGATCGGGATTGCACCTTACGCCCTGCCTGGAAGCGAACAGCTCGGGGAGAACATTGCGGCTGTTTTCAAGAGCGGGATCGACACGGTCATGCTGGAGAACCATGGGGTTGTGGTCGGAGCCGGGGATCTTCCGCAAGCGTTTAACCGGTTTGAAACCCTGGACTTCTGTGCGAGGCTGGAAATCGAGGCGCGGCGAATCGGAAATCCCGTCCTGTTGACTGATGAGGATTACGACATTGTCCGCAACAAAAGCACGCTGCAGCTGGATACGTATATCCGCGACACCTGCACGTCGGAAGAAAAAGAAATTCGCCGGGACATGTGCGCACTCATGCGGCGTGCGTATAAACAAGGTCTGTTTACAAGCACGCAGGGCACTTTTTCCCATCGTTTATTTGGTCATGATTTTGTCATTACACCCTACGGCAAAGACCGTAACCATCTGGAGCCGGGTGATCTCGTCCGTATAGAGAACGGCAAAGCCGAGGCCGGCAAACAGCCAAGCAAATCCGTCTTCCTCCACGAAGCGATCTACAAAATGCAGCCGCATGTCGATTCGGTGATTATCGCGCACCCGCCTAACATCATGGCATTTGCCGTAACGGATGCCGTATTCGATTCAAGAACGATTCCGGAGAGTTATATCTTGCTTCGCGGAATGCCCAAGCTTCCCTTTAATGCGGTTTACAATGAGCCCGAGCGTACCGCTTCGCTGTTTAGACCCGATACGCCGATCGCCATCGTGAACAATAATTGTGTCATCGTTGCGGGACAGAGCCTGCTCAATGCTTTTGATCGATTGGAAGTTGCAGAGTACAGCGCCAAGTCCATTCTGTCGGCCAGAACGCTTGGGAATGTCATACACATCGATGACGATCGGATTCGCGAGCTCGAATCAGCATTTAATCTGGATTAGTAAAAGAATGGAATATCTTCAGCTGTACCAAGGCTGCCGCGTGAATAGTGCGGCAGCCTTTCGTTTGTTCCGGCTTAGACATATCGACATCGGCCTTCACAGTATTTTGGGGAATCCGGCACATTCTCGGAAACGATTCGATATGCGTGTTTTCAAGCTGATATTTACAACAATATTAATTTTGTCTATTATATAAATAGATTAATTATATTTTTGTTTATCAATCGGTTTATATTAATATGTTCAAACCTATATCAAATAGGCAGCTATGAACACAGTTGTGGTTACGATTTAATTCTTAGAAAAGAGGAGACACAATGAATATACCTGCTTCTACAAATCATAAACCTGTGATTATTTCGGACAACTATGGGAAAGTGGATGGGCGATTCGCATATAAGACAGATGTAAGTGCATTATCTTTGGGTTTGAGCGAGCAGAACGAGGATGGTAGGGCGCATATTGCTGCCAAAGTATGGAGAGCTGCTGAGGAACAAGGGGCCGGTCCAATGGATGAGTTACCTCTTCATCGAATTCTGGATTTATCCATCCTCATTTGCAGTGCCCTGACACATTTTAGCGAAGCCTATAGATTTGAAGATTTATATGACCCGCAACATCCTGTGATCGACCGGATCGGATTGCAGGGGAACGCCATGACGGTAGCCGTTTGCACGGATAATGAACAGATTCAGGAGGATATCAAGCTGTTCAACGAGGCATTGAGCGACAACAGCGAGATGATAGGAGAACGTCTTCGCACTTTGACGAGAATGTTAGAAGAATTGGGTTATGTACGATGAGTAAGCTGCCGGATTGGGAGTGATGAACCCATTCCCGCGTTCAGAGTTAACGAGAGTTTGGAGGTGAGCGGTCATGAAAGACCAGAATAATAATGAAACTTACGTGCTGTCTCCTGGGAGAGTATTGACCGAGGAAGAAAAAAGTCTTGTCTGGAAAAAACCATTATCACATAAAGCAAGCGAGGAAGAACGGCGAATCACGAATGAAATCAAGCGTAATTGGCATCGCGGCGAGATGAAAATCGCCACGATTTTATTGGAAGGGGATGCCGGTTCCGGAAAAACGCAGCTTGCCAAGGCGTTGTCCGCAAACCTCAGGTTACCCTATACCAAAGTAACTTGTTTTGCCGATATGGATAAATCGGATATCCTCGGAGCCATTTTACCGGTTATTTCATCTGATCGAATGAAGCAGTTGGAATCAGCGGACCAAGCGGCCTTGAAAGCATTATACGAAAGCGACGGCTTTCGAAGCTCGACGGAGATTTTGATGGAGGCGCTGGAGATTACACAAGAGATGGCTTCCGCAAAGATGAAGCAATTATTGAAGCTGGCCGCGAATATGGCTCAGGATGGAGCTGTAGAATATCGATTTTACGCTTCCGAGATCGTCCGAGCTTTTCAGAAGGGCTATCTGCTGGAAATCCAGGAACCGAACGTGATTCGGGATGCCGGCGTATTAATGGCATTGAATTCCGCATTGGAGCCGGGTGGCAGTCTTAATCTCCCAACGGAGATCGTGCAGCGGCATCCGGATTTCATAGCGGTGATCACGGCAAATCGTAGTTACGCCGGATCCAGGCCGCTTAACGAGGCATTGCGTGACCGAGTGCAGCATACGGAGAAGATGGACCTCCCGACCAAAGAGATTATGATCGAGCGAGCGATGGCCAAAACCGGCTATCAAAATGATGAAATGCTGGATGTGCTGGCAAGGGTCATTATCCTATTGGATAAAACTGCCCGAGCTAATGCCATTAAAGGCGTGGCTGGCATGCGCTCTTATTTCTATTGGGTGGATGCCGTTGCGCAAGGTGCTTGTGCAACGGCATCCCTTTATCATAAGGTGATTTACAAGATAACAACCGATTCGGAAGAGATCACACTGCTGGAAGAAGCGCTGAAAGGCGAAGGTTTGCTGGATATGCTGGAGGAAGTCCCGGTTGAAATGAATAAAAAACGAAGCGCAGAGGCAGTGGAGATCGCGACATGGGAGAGCGATATAGACCTGGATTCCATTCCTGACGGGCAAGCTGAGGAAGAAGGGCTCCAGTTAAAAAAGTCCGCTGAAAGCGAAGACAGCACATCCATCCTCGCGAATGAATCAGCGGATATGGAAAGCACGGATTCGGGGGAGGACGGATCACCGCAATATCACCAAGCCAATCCTGAACCCATGACAGAGGAGGAGATACAGAAGGAGCGGGACTTCCGCAAAAAGCTGAATCAAGTCTCCAGGGCCATCGTGTCCGATTCGATTCATCAGGCTGTAAAGCTGATCGTTCACCGTCCTGATGTTGACCCGATCCAGCAGGAGGAATATCGGAGTCTGCGTAAGGACATTATGCCCATCGTGCGGGAAATCGCCAGACAGACGATGCCGCTGTTGGAGCACGAGATAATCACGGAATATGCCAAGAACCATTACTATGGTTCTAAGTTTCAGGCAGACAGCGTGGCTTACCGTGATTTCAGGTATTTTGCCAAGAAACGTCCTCCGACGGAATTCCCTGGTCTTGTCGTCGGTTTGAGGGTCGATGAATCTGCATCGATGGCTGCTTTCGGGAGACTCGAGGCGGCTAAGCGGGCGGTCATCGCGGTCTATGAATTCTGCCAAATTTGCCATATACCTGTTTTAATTTATGGGGATACTGCGGATGTTTCCCGTTTGGAGCAGATGTCCATCTTCGCTTATGCTGATTACGATCAACCGGATGTCCGCGACCGGTTCAGGCTGATGGGAATTCGGGCAAGAAGCAATAATCGGGATGGTATGGCTTTAAGAATTATGGCGGAACGGTTAGCAAATTCACCGAAACAAACGAAGCTGCTGATAAGCATCAGCGACGGGCAGCCTAAAGCCATGGATGACTATACCGGTAGTTTGGCGATTCAAGACATGCGGCAGACTCTATCCGAATACGAAAGAAAAGGGGTCAAATTTCTGGCGGCAGCCATTGGCCAAGACAAGGATGTCATTAGTCAGATCTATGGTGCCGAGAGGTTTTTGGATATAACCAACCTGAATGAGCTGCCAGCCAAGCTGGTGCGGATCATTTCTCGATACTTGTAACATCATACCGAACAGCTACAGCCTGCGTGTCATAGTGACATGCGGGCTTGTTTGCTACTGATGTCTGTGAATACCTAAACATATCTCCCGGTTCGTTCTTGGTAAACTGGACATGTGCCCCGTTCAAACATTATAGTTAAAAGAATGAAGAGCGCGTCGTTTTGTCGGTTTTTTTCGGTGTCGTGAATCGATGCTCAGCTTTACAACTTGAATATGTATACATAAGTAAGGGAGGACATGTATGGAGCAACCCCGTATTTGGCCGGACCGGTTCAAGCGCTTTTTTCTGAACAATAAATTTGTGCTTCTTTTGCTTGTTCTGTTGCTGGTTGGACTCAATGTGTTGGTTTTAAGCAAAATTTCGTTTGTGCTGCATCCGCTCGCCGTGTTAATCAAGACGATCGTTTTGCCGATCATTTTATCAGGAATACTCTATTATTTGCTGAATCCTCTGGTGGATGTGATGGGGAAATGGAAAATCAAACGAGGATGGTCCATCCTGATCCTCTATCTGGTTATAGCCGGTATTCTAACGATTGTGGTGCTCGCGGTCATTCCGGTGCTGCGCAACCAGATTATGGGGCTGATTGATAACTTTCCGACATATAGCGAAAAGGTTAGACAGCAGTTTGAAGATCTAACGGGCAGCGAGTTGTATAACCAGATTCAAGAAACCATGAACATTAACTCCCAGGAATGGTGGACCACCGTCACGCAGAAGGCAACGGAACTTCTAAACCACACGTGGAGCAGAGTTGGCGGGTTTCTGGGTGCATTCACAGAGGTTGTGTTGTCGATCGTGACGGTACCTTTTGTACTGTTTTATATGCTGAAAGACGGCAAGAAGCTCCCTCTGAAAATATTGTCTTTCCTGCCGACGAAGAGTCGTTCCGGAATTTTGCATGTGCTTCAGGATATCAATCATCAGATCAGCTCGTTTATCCGCGGGCAGATTATTGTGAGCTTCTGTATTGGTATTCTGCTGTATATCGGTTACATGATCATCGGTTTGGATTACGCGTTGATTCTGGCGATTATTGCATCATTCACCAGCGTGGTGCCTTATCTGGGACCCGCCATTGCGATTACGCCTGCGCTCATTGTGGCTCTGGTTACTTCTCCGGTGATGCTGCTGAAGATGGTGGCGGTATGGACGATCGTGCAATTAATCGAAGGGAAGTTCATCTCACCGCAAATCATGGGTAAAACGCTCAAGATTCACCCCATTACCATTATCTTTGTTATACTCACGGCCGGCAATCTGTTCGGTGTGGTTGGCATTTTGTTAGCCGTTCCCGGCTATGCGGTCCTTAAGGTTTGTGTATCGCATATCTTCGAATGGTTCAAGGACACGTCGGGATTATATGATCCTCGGAATAGCAACACGCCGAAATAGTCTTTTGGCTTGTGTCAGTCCATATGATTTGCTCTTAAAGTCGCCATGTTGGCGGCTTTTTTTAACCATATTCTTCAATGAATCAGAAGGTAAGTTTAGCCATGCTCATCCATGAAGCGTGGATTCATTGCAAAAACAAATCCGATTTACTATAATGGATATCATAGGTCTATATAATTCGAATTTAAGGGAGGTAACCGCTATACAGTTTTCCAAAAGCGTTGATTACGCTCTGCACGCATTAATCCACTTGGCTCATTCGGAGCGTGATCAGAACATCGGAATCAAGGAGTTATCGGCGACGCTGGGCGTCTCGGAAAGCTACTTATCCAAAATCATGTCCAAGCTGAGGCAGGATGGTATCGTGCGGGCTGTACCGGGAGTGAACGGAGGCTACGAGCTGGCCAAGCAGGCCGATCAGATTACATTCCTTGAAGTGATACAGGTCATTGAAGGAAGACAGCAGTTGTTTGAATGCTCCAATCTCAATTCGCGGCAGCATCGCCTGCTAGCCGAAGAGAAGGCTGCCAAGATGCACGAGGATAATCCCCGGGAGTGCGTATGTCTGGTCAAACAGGTGATGGACGGCGCCGAACGGCAATTGTACCAATACTTGGAGGAGCAAACGATCCAGTCGGTATTGGATGCGGCATCGAAGCGTGGCAGCTGTGCGGAAAACAAGAAGTGATGAACTTCTTGTTTTTTAATATGATTAAGCCGAAAGTTTGGGAGGGATCGTAATCGATAAACTCTTAGAGAAATTAAACGGGTTTAGAGAAAGAGAACATTGGCTTTTACTTCGTCACCTGCTGAATACTGCAATATACGATTCGACGAATGGTGAGCATGAAGACAGAGTGTTCGGTCAGAGACTGTATAACCTGATGGAAATACACATAGATGCCGTTAACAACCAGCGACTGCAAGAAGAGAAACGTCAAACTCATGTCCATGTTGTGTTCAGTCTCTCTGAAGCCGGTTCATTAAAAGTTGCGCTTAGTAAAGTTGGTAAACGGGAGGAATCTCGGGTAGTCGCGTTTAATGATTGGTTTTCAGTCGGTCCGATCACGGAATTGAGCACAAATGAAGGGCAGCTCCGAAGGCGAATGTGGTTGATGGAACATGACAGGGATTCATATTATTTAGACATTATAAACCAGGAACACCAAATTGAGCGTATGATAGATACACTAAAGAATATACCGGAGAACAAAACCGTTGTGATATGGTGCGGAGATAACGCCCATGATCAGACGGGACTTCGTTTTGCAATGTATCTGCTGAGGGAGCGGAAGAGTCCAGTCCATGTGGTCAATGTGACACAAATACTCACAGAAACGGGGCAGGGTAATCCTCCAATAGCGCAGGCATTGGTCGAACGAGACAAATACATCGATATTGTTAGAAATTATGGTGAGGGGATCCTTCTGAATTCTGATCTAAGGAAGCGATATGAATCAGAATGGATGGAGTTGGCAGGACAGGATGATGTGCTTCGACTCTGGGAAGAGGGAAAAGTGATAGGCTGCCAAGAGGATAAACTGGACGAGGTTATTGTTAAATCGGTCATGGAGTTGCTAGATAAACACCATCCAGGTGCTTTGGTTAACGCTGGAGAAGTCGTGACAAAATTAATGGAAATTTCACAGCAACGTATAAGTTATCCCTTCATTATGTACAGAATCTGGTGTTTAGTCAGTGATCGTATCCTGACGTTCAAGGGTCAACCGGGCTTTCCTCATCAATTCTTGCTAGGATTATCGCGTGTTTAAGAAGTCGCCACTGGCGGCTTTTTGTTGTGACTTTGACTGTTCTTAACCCATTTAAGAAAAGCAACTCGGATTTCATGCAATTTAATATTGACCGAATGTTCAGTCTTAAATTATATTAGAATCATAATCTGGATGAATCATCCATTGGAGAGAGGAGTTTTCAAATGGATTTAGCTTATCAAACTCAAGGCAGTGGGACACCTGTTGTGTTGGTACACAGTCCAGGTGTGGATTCAAGAGAATGGAACTATATTGCCCCGCATTTAGCGCGGAGCCATCAAGTCATCACGTATGATGGTCGGGGAACGGGAAGATCCCCAGCGCCGCAAAAACCAACCAGCTTGGTTGAAGACCTTCGGGCATTGCTCGATCATCTGCAAATTAACAGCGCTTCGCTTGTCGGTCATTCCATGGGAGGGCAGGCCGTTACGGATTTTGCCTTGACTTACCCTTCCAGGGTTGACCATTTAGTATTAATCGCACCATCGCTAACCGGATTCGATCACGCCCAGCCATTCATCGATTGGATGGCCCAAGTAAATGCATGCGCACCCGATGTTGACCGTCTGGTCGAACAATCGTTGAGCGGGCCTAATTATCGTGTGACGATGTCCAGCTCTGAACGGGACTTTTTGCGCGAGATGCACACGTTGTATATGACCAGAGTGTTTAGTGAGTGGAAGAGCTTCGAGGTGATATGGCCCATGCCGCCAGCGATCGAGCGGTTGGAGGAGCTTGCTGCAGGGACGCTGTTTATTCAGGGAACGGTTGAATGGGAGGATATGCAACGAATTGCGGAACAGTTCAAGCGTGTTCAAGACATCCGTTTCGAGGTAATCGAGGGGGCTGACCATATGGCTACCCTGACGCATGCAGACGAACTTGCTGGTTTGATTGCTGCTTTTTTAGCGAGAGGATAATGGAACAATCGCGGCATGAATTACAAGGGAATCAATAAATTTTTTGCTTGATAGAGAGGCAATGTATACACGCAAAAAGCCGCAAAATTGCGGCTTTTTAATGATTTTATACAGTTAGAGTAGATGAAACGACATAAATTCATTGCGACTTGTTTAATAACGGTATGTGGGAGCGACACGGTTCCAAACTCCCCGATCGCCTCGATTCCTCACTTTTTGTCTTTGTTCCCCGGTGCAGACGGTTGCTCTTTTTTAGGCGTTTCCTTGCTCGTCTCAAAGTTAATCGGCGGTAAGCCGTTTGCTTGCCACACCGTTCCTCTACGCTCGTACTCGAATAACTTCTCTATGGCATTCGCAATCTGTGGTCCGACTTCACGCTCAACCAAATACAATGCCACATCAAGTCCGGAAGTAACACCTCCGCCAGTTACCAAGCGAGGGCCATCTTCCACGATTCTTGCATCGACCGGAATTGCACCGAGAGCCCCTAATGCACCCATGCCAATCTGATTGGTGACAGCATATCTGTCTTTCAACAATCCATCCATAGCCAGCAGCAATGAACCTCCACACACGGTAGCCACCGTAACGTCCTTATTATTCATAGCTTGTTTCATCATCGTTGTTAACCCCGTATCCTTAGCCTGCCTCAATAAGTTGGGAATAGCATCTGCGGTATTCCCCGCTGGCTTCCCCGAAGCGCCAGGAACTACAATAACCCCGGAACGATTAGGGTCTAACACATCTTGCGCTTCGAGGGCAGGTCCATTCAGCCCGCTCGGTACCGAACGCTTACCTTCTGCAGATACTAATTCTACAGTGACTTTTCCACCAGTGTACATTCCGGCAGCAGCAAATACTTCATATGGCGCTAATGCGTCCAGCAGATCAAACCCATCGAATAATACGATTTGTACATGCACGCTTTTACCCTTGGATGGATCTGGGTTCTTGTTTCTTTCTGCGCTTGCTGCGGGGGCTAATAGACATAGAACGAGCGTTAACGACGTGAGTAAACTAAGTATTTTTTTCATCCTGATACCAATTCCTTTCGATTTGTTCTGATGATGATTTCAGGAATAACTAGCAGCAGCGCAATCGAGCCGTAAACGCCGATGGTGTAGCTAGTAGGGTAAACGTACCCGAATCCCTGATGAAAAAGGGAAGTAATGAGATGGATCAACATGTTTGTGAAGCAAAAGGCATAACTACGAATCATCCAGTTGCGATGTCGAACGATCCTTTTCCTCTTGATTTGCACGAGCGCCGTAATGGTGATAACCAGCCAGATCATATTCAGCAGATTGAATCCCATACTGCTTATTTTGCCGCCTGTCGCGTAGGGGGCCATATATCCGGAAGTTAGCACAACCAGCAGTACGGATACGATATATACATAGCCGTTTATGCGATGCAGCCTGCGGCTTCGTTCAAATATTCGATTCGAAAAGTTAATCAGTCCCGATGCCATGGCCACACATGCGAATGCAACATGAACGTACATGACATTAAGCCAGACCGGGAGATTGAGTTCGCGCTTCAGCCCGGACTTATGGATTAAAAATCCCGAAGCATCTGGATCGATCCAATAGTTTTTCACCAAGGCGTGTAGTATAAATAGAATGCTGACACAGGCCAGCAATAGATATAACGATTTTCGTTTTTTCATCCGTTCGCAACTCCCGAAGCTCCATATTTGATACACACCATTTCAGAATACGGAAAAACACGATCGACATACATACCTGGAAGCCAGAGCGCGTGTATGCCGCGGATTTTCTTTCTTACGATTAGGTAACCCGATTTCCTGTTAACTTGGATGCAGGCAGTAAGCCAGCTTTGGCTATACCAACCATGTGATCTCCATCGGCGACAACTTCAAACTTGAGATTCAAGCGCATGGGTTTCGTGATTCGTAGTGACCAGGCCAGCTTGTTATCCTGAAGTACAGGGTTCATAAACTCAATGGTTTCATCCCCCTGCGTTGCCGTGCCATGGATCAAATCGTCCCTTGTCAATATAGAGAGCTTGACCTCCATCTTCCCGACGGGCGTAGCGATAGTGGTCTCCCAATCCCCGTCGAAGACCGATGCCTGTATGATTTTGTTATGCTGGGAGCTGGGCGTGGGTATCATTGCTGTTTTGTTCAACGCGGCATTTGGTTCGTCGCTCGTCACTGATTTATTAACGTTAGGCTTTATCCCTGTATCCTTCCAAACCGTGCCTCTTCGTTCATATTCGAATAATTGCTCAACCGCGTGAGCGATACGAGGCCCAAGTTCACGTTCCACCAGATATAGCGCTACATCGAGTCCTGAAGTTACACCGCCACCGGTAACCAGATTGCCGTCGTCCACAACGCGAGCCGAGATGGGAACTGCTCCGGTTGCACCAAGTAAGTCCATGCCCAGATGGTTCGTTACCGCCGGCCGGCCTTCTAAGAGGCCTCCCATTGCAAGAATCAGGGAACCGCCACAGACCGTAGCGACTGTAATGTCTTTTTGCTGGAGAGCCTGCTTGATCATGCCAGTCAATTCGGTATTCATGGCCCGGCCCAGAATAGCCGGAACCGAATCGGGCCCATCTCCCTCGACGTCGCCGGACGCGCCAGGTACGAGAATGATGCCCGCTCGTTCAGGGTCCAGTCTGCCACTCGCTTCAATCCTCAACCCGTTGATGCCGCTGGGCACGGATCTTGGTCCCTCGGCGGTGACCAATTCTACGTTTAAGGCATTTTCAGCATTCATGGCTGCAGCACAGAATACCTCGTAAGGCGCTATCGCATCCAGAAGGTCGAAGCCGTCAAACAACACAATTTGAACGTTAAGCATCCATAAATCCTCCAAGTCTCTATTTAGTCAAAAGATCTTTCAGCTTGCGATACTCCGTCTCATCAATTTCACCATTGGCCATTCGGTTCTTCAGAATCATAGCGATGTCATTCTTTTGATGACCGTTTTTGTAACGATAACGAATCGCGTATACTCGAACCGCCAGGAAAGAAAACAGCGTGAGACAAAACAAAGCGCCGAAAGGAAAGAACGAGAAGGCGTTATTTTCCAAACCCATATGTATACCTCCTTTATCAAGGTGTGCGGGACGATCACCCGAAGTTGGGGCTGGTCGTGTGCGCAAATAGAAGCATACCAAACGAATATCTCAAACAAAGATGAAAAAAGGTCACAAAAGTATAAACAAATCATCACAATACATCCGCTCGCATTAGTTCTTATTAAAAAAAATGATAAACTAGGAAAGCAAAGGTGGGATAAACATGAGCGAATCAAAGACGATTCTGGTTGTAGACGACGACCAGGATATTGTTGAGCTATTAAGGGATTTTCTAGAGAATGACCACTTTCAAGTGAAAACCGCTTGCGACACCGCTCAAGCGTGGGACATATTTAAGGAAAGCTCTGTTGATTGTATTGTTCTTGACATTATGATGCCGGGACAAAATGGATTTGAGTTTTGCCGCCGGATTCGGGCGGAGAGCAATGTACCAATCCTGTTTTTGAGTGCTCGCAGCGATGATGTGGATAAGATTCGAGGCCTTACTCTCGGAGGCGATGATTACATCGTCAAAACCGCTTCGCCGGGTGAGATCGTTGCCAGAGTAAAAGCCGTATTGCGGCGTTCCGCTTCCCCACAACAATTGGATAACAGGGTCTTGGATTACGGCCGCATCAAGTTAAACCTGTCCACTAGAGAAGTACTAGTGGATGGAAACAACATCGTGCTCACACCCAGGGAATATGAGCTGCTGCGGTTATTTGCGGAACATCCGAGACATGTTTTCTCCTATGAACAATTACTTGCAAAGTTTTGGGATGGGGTGGGCGACAGGCATACAATTCGGGTCCATCTTAGTCGGCTTCGCGAGAAAATCGAAGCTGATCCGAATAAACCGATATTCCTGGTCAACGTATGGGGAGTAGGGTATCGCTTTGAGGGAGGGTAATATGAGGTCACTCCGCATTCGTACGTTTACTATGCTTTGCTTCTTCTTTATCCTCTTATTGCCGTGGATCTTCTTTGTTACTGCGCACTTTATGGAAACCAAGACACTCAGCTTCGAACAAGGTCGGCTGCAAAACGAGACCCTGCAACGAAATATATCGGAAATGACGCAGCGAATTGAATCGGACACAGACCAATGGACAGATCCAGTCTGGCAAAACCAATTGTATTCCGCGCTTCGTGAAGCGAAGATGGATGTGCTCATTCAATCCGCAGAAGATCGGGAAATTTATCGTTCCAACCCTGACCGACGAGGCACTAATTTATCAACCGAGCGGTTCTCCGTCATCGAGGACGGCCAGCTGCTGGGAAGGGTTATTCTGTACTTACCTAAGTCTAATCAATTTCAAGTGATGTCGGCTTTTGTCGGGCTGCTGCTTGCGATCTTTGTTGTCGGCATGGAAATGAGGCGATTCGTTCTCAAACCACTCGAGAAGATGGGAAATGCAGCAAGACAAATTGCAACAGGGGATTGGGATGTTCGGTTACCCATGTCCAGGGTCACCGAAATCGCTGAAGTCCGCGATGGATTCGATGTTATGGTCAAGGGACTTGAGCAGTCCTATCGAAAACAGGCTGAACTGGAAGAGGAACGCCGATTCGTCATTGCGGCTGTTGCGCATGATTTACGGACACCGTTGTTCGCTTTGCGAGGCTACTTGGATGGTCTGGAGCAAGGGATCGCTCAATCTCCGGAGAAAATAGTCCAATATGTTGCAGTCTGCAAGGACAAATCGGCCCAATTGGATCGTTTGGTAGAGGATCTTTTCACTTTTACAAAAATGGAGTATGTGGAGTCGCAACTGAATAATAAAACGGTGGATTTTAACCAGGTCGTCCGGAATTCGATGGATAGTCTAAGTCCGCTGGCTCGGCAAAAAGGAGTTTCCATCTCGTTCCATGTAACGGATCGGTGCATCATCCATGGAGATATGCATTTATTAGAGCGAGCCATGAACAATCTTCTGGATAATGCCGTAAGACACACAGCTGCGGGTGGTGAAATCGAAGTCCAGTGTAATAAAGTCGGTGATAAGGTTAAGTTTACGATACGCGATACCGGGCCGGGCTTCTCTGGGGAAGAGCTTGAGCGTGTATTTGAACCTCTATATCGCGGGGAAGCATCCAGAAGTCGTTCAACCGGTGGCAGCGGATTAGGCTTAACCATTTCACAAAGAATTGTTAGGCAGCACGGAGGCGAACTTGCCGCAAGCAACCATCCGGAAGGTGGAGCACTGCTTGAAGGATGGCTACCTGCAGCAGCTTCAGGACAGTTGGAATCGGATTGAAAAAGCCGCGAAAATGCGGTTTTTTTTGTTTTGAAGGAATCAAATGCATGTCCGTACGGACATTTCTCCCTTTACAATTGCAGCACCATGTTGTACAGTTGGTTATACGAGTAATCAACCTAACAACTAAGGGGATGATAACGGTCAGAAAGGAGGCTTCACCTTGAAAGCTTTGTTGGATGAATCCCAGCCCATTTTTCAACAAATCGCTCAAATGATAATGGATGATATTGTGGATGGTGTAGTGAAGGAAGGAGAGCGCGTCCCTTCTGAGAACGAGTTGTCCCGATTTTATAACATTAACCGTGCTACTGCGCGTAAAGGGCTTCAAGCCTTGGTAGACCTGGACATCATTTACAAACAGAGAGGAATAGGAATGTTTGTAAAGGAAGGGGCCAGGAAACAGGTGCTGCGTGACAAACAAAAGCATTATCGGGAGTATTATATTCGTCCGATGCTGGAAGAGGCGAGGCGAATCGGCATGACGGTCGAGGAGGTTATGGAGTGCATAGTGGAGGAGGAGGGGAACTTATGATTTCTTTAAAGCAGGTATCTTTTTCCTACGAAGATGTTCCCGTGATCAAGGAATTGTCATACGTTGAACAAAATCCAGTCATTACGGGATTATGGGGACGGAACGGTGTGGGCAAAACGACGTTGATGAAACTGATTGCGGGGCATCAGATTCCTAGTCAGGGAAACATTGAGGTTATGGGCCACCGGCCATACAATAACCAGGAAGCCCAACGACATTTGTGTTACATGCAGGAAGATCATCCATTCAGTGATATTTGGACCATACGCGATGCCTTGCGGTTTTATCAATATTTCAAACCGAACTGGAATCAGGAATTGGCAGAAGAGCTGCTGGAAACGTTTAAACTGCCGCAGCATAAAAAAGCCAAGAAGCTGTCGACCGGGATGAAAACGGCGTTACAGGTTGTGATCGGTTTGGCCAGCCAGGCGGATGTTACGATCTTGGATGAACCGACCAACGGGCTTGATGCAGGAATGCGAAAAAAGTTCTATGAACGGCTGCTGGATAGCTATGATGCGTTTCCTCGCCTGATCATGGTGTCGACACATCAAATCGAGGAATTACAACCATTGCTGGAATCCATCGTGGTTGTTCATGACGGAAAGCTGCTGTTACATGAGCCGATGGAAGAGGTGCGGGAACGGGGGATCTGGATAACCGGTGAACACGAACGAGTGAATCAATTAATCGGTAACCAAAAGATCCTAAATGAAAGCACCATCGGTTCCGTGAAGAAAGTTATGATTGATGTCCCGTTCTCCGACGAATGGAGAGAGCTAGGCCGCAGTAATGGAATTTCCGTGGAGAAAGCGCATCTTCAGGATTATTTGCTTCATATGACGGATAATGTGAAGGAGGGGGTACGATGAGCGCGACGTACGGCACGTTTCGTTTAATCTATGAAGATGCAAGCTGGTTCTTGGGGAAGCTGCTTCTGCTGTACATTACGCTGCCATTAACCGCAGCCTGGATTATTATCGGGACATCCTTTGATATGGATAAGACACTCAGTTCTATTTCAAGCCCCGCGTATTTTTTCTTTATCCCGTTCTATGGGATCATGGGGTTCAAAAGCCTTCTACCTATTGCTGTCAGCCTTGGAGGCACACGAACTCAAATGCTGAAAAGCTTTTATGTCATCGGCGTTTCAAGTGTATTTGTGTATATGCTAGTCTTAAACCTCTTACAATGTATATTATGGACATTATACGATCGCGGAGTCAGCTCGGTATCCATTACGCATGCGGGGATGTTTCATTCCAGTGAGTACCAATTTTTGCCTTACTTATGGATCGATCTCATGGTCGGACTAATCTTGTTCGGCGGCGCTTTTTTTATCTACTGCATAACGTATCGTGCGGGCATGACAAGGACATTAATCGGTATCATGATCATTGCCATCGCAGTTATGTTTCTTTACTACTCGGGAATGCTTGAAGCACCTATAGTATGGTTGTCGACATTAAATATGAATGCAATGACCGGTTTCACGATAGCCGGAATCGCAGGTTTGGCAGCGCTGTTAACCACCTATCCGATGATGCGTAATGCTTCACTGCAACCGAAACAACAGAGAGAGTGACTACAGCATCCTCCCCGTTCACATATCCGGATAATAAGGACGCGAATATGTTCCCCTTTAAGTAGACAGTGTGTTTCCCGGCGCATCAAAGTCTATTTGGAGGGGATTTCTTTCATGGGTTCAATACAAATTCTTGTAATGTATTGAGTTCCCAATCAGCCGGATTTGGAAGAGCGAGACCTTTTGATTAAAATAATCAACGCTAGAATCAAAGGGACCCAGATCTGGAAGATAGGAAAATGGTATTTCAAATTTTGAGCAAACCCGATCCAGATATGATAAATAAAGTTCGGAGAGACGAACGAAATGGTAAAGATGAAAGCACCCACGATCACGGTTGTTTTTTTATGGCTGACATTGATCAGGCTGGAAAGACCGAGTACGGCGCCGAGGTAGAATGCGGTCATTTTAACGAATATGCCAATATAGATCAGCAGGATGATTAACGGGTCCAGACGCTCCAGAAAATCGGCAATTTCAATGAGACGAACCGACCGAAGCAGCGGAAAAGTCGATATGCTCGTTATGGTGGGATCCAGAATCGCAAGATTTAAAATATTGAATATCAATAAAAAGATACCTACGAATATATAGGACGACAAGGATGCCTTGGACAGCGTTTTCTTGTCTTCGAGATGACTCCAAAACATGAGAAATACTACGATCTGACCGAACGGAAAACTAATCACCTCCGGCAATGATGCTCGCAGCACGGGCAGGATTCCGTTTTCTAATATGGGCATAAGGCGCTCAAGATGAATGATATTTGAACCGATGAACATGAGAACGATCAGGATATACCCGATCAACGTGAAAGGAAGCAGGAATTCGGTGACGCGAAAGAATACCTCAATGCCTTTCCATACGGCATAACCGGACAGCAACACCATTAAGAGAATCAGGAAGTACAGCGGTGTGCTGGGGAGAAAGGAGATATTGATAATGTCCGCGAACTCGCGGGTATTCCTCATGGATTCATACGCAAAATAAACGATATAGGCTGCAGTAATGATGGAACCGATATATTTGCCGAAGTGCTGATTTAAAATTTGGGGAAGAGCATGCTCCGAATTTTGGTTCTGGATATATAAATAGATGAACAGCAGTAACATTCCCGTGATCATCGCAACCAGCACGACCAGCCACGCATCTTGTTTAGCTTCAATCCCCAGTTCATACAAAGGGGTGCTGCCGATCATAAACAAGATGGTCATGGCAATGATTTGGTATTTACCGATCTTCTCCATTTGGGACCTCCTTGTTATAGGTATCGATAGCGTTCTACTTATTGGGTTCAATCAAATTCGAGAAGGGTTTATTGATCATATTCGTGTGTTCAACGGTGACTTTTACATTCAGTTTAAGTTCCAGTTCCTGGAGCGGTCTCTCCGAATTTGTAAGGTGTTTGCTGGCAGCAGGATACTTTCTGTGAATCATATCCATGAAACCAACCACGTCCACATTCAAATCCTTCATTCTCTTCCACGAAGCCAGCACCTCATCCTTGATCTGCTTGGCAATCGTATCCTCGAGTTTCGAAATAACGTCCGGGTTCGTCAAATCCATCGTACAGCTGGTTTCATCGAGAGCCCCCACTGTTTGAATATGGATCATCATGTTGACCGAACCGTTGACCATTTTGGGGTCCACTTGGGTCGATGATTGGATGACTCGGTAACTCGACAACCGGGAAGCGTCTCGATCGCTGCATGGGGTAACAATGATCAGGTTATGGACGCTGTTCGAGAGCCAAGCGACGCCTCTGCTTTCTTTACGCTTCATCCATCCCACCAGTTTGTCTCCTCGAAATACGCCCAAATCGCCAAGTTTGAGTACCGCTTGATTACGCGTTGACTTTAAGGCATCCAAGTTAGATTGTTCCTCTTGGTTGCCGGACACCCTTAACTCTGGAGCCATGGCGCTTTTGTAGGGATTGGCGACCATCGATGCAAAATCAATCAATTTAATATTTTTTACTTGGGACAGATTTTCTTGTCCTTGGGTAATGACCCGTTGAATCGCGTTTCCTGTTATTTTCTCTAATGGAATGAGCACTTCCAATAGATTGGAGGCTTTATCCTTGGTCAGGAGAACCGACATCGTTTCCCGACTTTCCACCGGACGGAGGAAAAAATCAAGGATTTGCCGTACGCCTTCATTCCGAACGACTTGTTCATTGATAATCAGTACGGAGTTATGGGCAAAAAACAGCGCACGCGGCGCTTCTAAATTCGCGTTCTGCATCGCTTCGCGAATGGTCTTGCCCCTGGTGGAGAAGATGGTGATCGGAGATTGGCTTCCCCCGGCTCCGCCGCCGGTCTGGGTGGCGATGGACTGCGGAATGACGACTTGGAAGGAGATGACCCATTCGTCCTCGCTGCGGTCTATGGACGTCGCCGATACAATACTAAGCGAGTTTAACTCTTGACTATCCCAGCAACCATTGAGCAGCAGTGAGGCAGCCAACATGAGAATCAGGAGATTCAGCTTCCGGTTCATCTGTTCTTCACCTCCGAGTTATACCGGTTATATATTATTTCTTGCCATCGGAAGGCGATGGACGCTGGTTCATTTTTTGCCGTTTCGCGTTAGTACGGTTGATAAGGGTCGGTCTTGTCAGCATGGCCCACCATGGAACACGGACCAGAACGTCTTTTTGGTCTGATGGGATAAATGGAGCGAACGGAGTAAGATATGGCAAACCGAATGATCGCAAGCCGGATAGGTGGATCAGCATGGCGATTAATCCTGCCATAATTCCAAAGAGCCCTAAAGTTGCCGCCAATATCATAAAACCAAAACGGAGCAGTCTGGCGGAGTTGGCTATGCTCACAGAAGGCGCAACAAAGCTTGCAATGGCGGTAAATGCAACGATGATAACCATGGCAGCAGACACTAAGCCGGCCTGTACAGCAGCTTGACCCAGAACCAACGCGCCTACGATGGAGATCGCGGAGCCCATTGCTCTTGGCATACGAACACCGGCTTCCCTTAATACTTCGAACGTAATTTCCATAGCCAAGGCTTCGACAACGGCGGGAAAAGGGATGCCTTCCCGCTGTGCTGCAAGGCTGATCAGCAAGGTCGTTGGCAGCATTTCTTGATGAAACGTGGAGATGGCAATATAAAGTGAAGGGAGAAGCATCGATACCATAAAGGAAATGATGCGCAACAGCCGCAAAAAGGTCGCGATATCGAACTTTTGGTAGTAATCCTCGCTCGATTGAAACAGTTTGAAGATGGTGATGGGGGCGATCAACACAAACGGTGTCCCATCAACCAAAACGGCAACTTTCCCTTCCAGAATCGCACCAGCGATAGCATCCGGGCGCTCCGTATTAGTAATGGTAGGGAAGGGGGTGAACGTTGTATCTTGTATAAACTCTTCGATATACCCGCTCTCCAGGATGCTGTCGGTATCGATCTGGTCTAAACGATTCAATATTTCTTGCACGATCTTATCATTGGCGATGCCATTCAAATACATAACGGCAACATCCGTTTGGGTGACGCGGCCAATCTTGCGGTCCACGATCCAGAGGTCTGGGCTTTTAATTTTACGACGGATTAAGGCCGTATTCGTACGGATATTTTCGGTGAATCCTTCTTTCGGGCCGCGAACGACGGTCTGAGATTGGGGCTCTTCTACACCGCGTTCCTCTCCACCGATAGAGCTGGCGATAATGCCTCGGGATGAACCGTCTATGAGAATGACAGTATTGCCTTCAAGCATAGCGGAGATCAAGGATTCCACATGCTCAAAATCGCTAATGCTGCCTATGGATAAGAAACGGTTTTTGATGATGGACAAGATTTCTGCAGGGTTAGAGGTATGATGCAGCTTTTCATCGAAATCCTTTGAGGTTAAGGATTCCATAATCGAGTGATTGATGGTGAGCGTATCAACCAGTCCATCGATATAAATGACGGCCAGGGTGCAATCGCTTCCGAACATATGACTTAGGGTGCGAATGATGATATCCCGACTGTGGCCGGTTTGTTCTCTGATTCTATGTAAATTCTGATCCAAGCGGTCGGAGAGACGAGAGGATTCGGCGGTTTGCTCCGTTTGCTCGCTATGATGAAGGAGTGCCGTTTTCGAATGGGTTCGCTTTGTTCGTTTAAAAAAGGGCATGGGATCAGCTCGCTTTGACAAGATTCATACGATCTAAAGTTCCCTATTTCGGGTTTAATATTCTTTGCAAGGTGAAGACTTCATCCATATTTGGAGGCAGGTTAGTTTATCTATAAATGTTTTGTAGACTGACAGATCGACGAATCGGTGGTACCTTATAATTAGCTGATATCTCGCTAATAAAAGGATGAATGGCTTGGAGGCTTAGGGCTGTGAAAAATAAGCTTGAAACACGAATCGAAGGGGACCGCATAGTGCTCCGCCCCGTAAGGGAAGATGAATTTGATGCCTATTTCGGATTATTGCAGGATGCCGAGTCTAACCGGTTAACGGGAACGCAGCAGGCGTTTACCAAGGATTCGATTGCCGCCTGGATTCATAAAATCGGATACGCCCATGAGGATCGACTGGATATGATGATTGCGGAGAAGGAAACGGACGGTTTAATTGGTGAAGTGGTCCTGAACGAAATCAACCTCAACAACCGCAGCTGCAATATTCGCATATCGATCTCCGGTCAGTACAGCAATAAAGGATACGGCACGGAGGCCATGAAGCTCATGCTGCGTCATGGTTTCGAAAGTTTACGTCTACACCGAATAGAGTTAGGTGTATATGCGTTTAATCCTCGGGCCATACATGTCTATGAAAAGCTTGGTTTTAAACGGGAGGGTATCCTGCGGGACTCGATATGTTGGGACGGAAGATTCCATGATATGATTTTGATGTCGATTTTGGAGGAAGAATATCGGCAACTGCCATAGTTATTCGTATATGCTTTATATCAACAGAACAAAATTACACAGGTACAAGAAGTCGCCAGTATCGGCGACTTCTTTTTTTGCTATTTTAAAAGGAGTTTCTTTTTCTTAATGAAAGGTGACGAGAACCGAAATTTCATGGGGCTCAGCCCAACCAGCAGAATCAAGCTGTATGCCCAGAAGAGCCAGGCTGCCAATAGGGGGAGGCTCTGCTCTGAGATTAAAGGGAAAGCGACATCATGGAAAAGAATCGAAAAAATGTCCATGAACATGCCAGGCAGAGCAATCTGGACGGAACGGCGGATACGATCTGAATACGGAACCTTAAGAAATGAGAACAACGGTGCGATGCATCCATAAATTAAAGGGATGGCGGCAGCAAAACTCAAGGCGGTTCTAAACGGGTGCCTGATATCAATCAGCAGGTTCCCCCCATAATGAAAGATGATCGTCGCGATCAGCCAAAGGACGAATCCCCACAATAAGAAAAGACCAGCATGCCGGCTTTTGATCCGTTGTGCGTTCATCGCTTCACCTCATTGGTCATGAAATCAAAAAACACGTGCAAAGCGGTAAAAACATCCTCCTTCGGAAACTCCTCGTCCAACAAAGCCTGCACGGCCAGCCCGTCTATTATAGCATTCATTAAAATTCCCCACTGATCCATGGATATGTTCTTTATGGGTGATTCCCCCCACCGGGCTGTAAGAATATCAGTCAGATGTTTGTTTTCTTCTTGAATCATGGAACCCATTCGATTGCGGTTCTCTTTGATCTGAAAGCTAGCAGCTAATGAAGAGAAAAACAATCGATGGTAAACAGAATGATAATCGCATCTTTCCTTGGCTTCTTGTATGGCTTCTTCAACAGATCGATTGTTATGCTCCACTGAAACCCATGAAGCATTACATAGGCTCTCAACGAGTTCAATTATTAATTGCTCTTTGGTTCGAAAATGGTAATAGACCGTTCCCTGACTGACATTTGCTTGATCAGCCACTGCTTTCAAAGTTAATTTATCCATACCTTTTTCTGCAACACACTTTTGGGCAGCTTCGAGCAGTTCTTGTTTGCTGATGACGTTTGGTTTCGCCATGACCGTTTCACCTTCCTTGTATGTGAGTTATTCGAACAACTAACTCTAATGTATAAAAAATAAACTCGATTTGTCAAATGGAGGAATCGGAATACGCTCTGCTATTCTTGTTAACAGAATTATTTACATGTGTCCAAAAGTCGTAATTTAAGCTATCGTAATCCGTCAGCTTAATCATCTATCGGTCTTGGGCGTTCAGCTTTCATTCTCCTGTGTATCATAACCCTTCCACTTCTCTCCCCAATCTTGCATGGTGTAGTACACCCGAAGGAAATCCTTTCCCTTATCTGACAGGGAATACTCGACGGTTACGGGTACAGTTGCAAACACTTTACGATGGATGATATGGGCCTGCTCCAAGGAGCGCAGAACATCCGTTAACGATTTGGTGCTAATGTTACCTAAGCCTCTCCTTAGTGCATTGAATCGTCGAGGAGCTGTAGCAAGTTCACCGATGACCCAGAACGTCCACTTACTCCCAAGTATTTGCATGGCCTCCTCCATCGAAACAGAACATTCTTCTTTTTGGCTGTGTGTATACATCGAACCCACCTCGCTATTACTTATAGTAAGCAGCTTTATCTAATTAAACTAAATAAGAATAAAGTGCCTTCTGTTACCTCATGGTTGATTCCATTATACTTCGTAGTAATTCAATCATGGGAAAGAAATATATCGTTGAGGAGAGAATCACAATGCGTACGATTGTAATAGCCGGAGGAACCGATGGGATCGGAAGAGAATTAGCCTTACAACTTCTACGTAATGGAGAGCATGTCATTATTATCGGTCGTAGTTCTGAGAAAGGCGATGATTTGCGACTAGAGGCAGCCCGGTTAGATGGAGAAGATAGATTCTTATTTCTCAAAGCAGATTTAAGCCTCGTCTCTGAAAATATTCGGATAGTCAACGAAGTGAAGCATAGAGTGAACGACATCGATCAATTGATTCTCTGCGCTCAATCCCAAAAATTCAACAAAGTATATCGTGAGACGAAAGAAGGATTTGAACATCATTTTGCATTATATTATTTGAGTCGATTTACTCTGAGCTTTAAATTCCAAGAGCTACTTAAAAGAAGTGCGGCCCCGCTTATTATCAACGTATGTGCTCCGGGCGTGAAGGGGGACATTAGATGGGATGATTTGCAGCTGCAAACTGAGGAGTCATTTAATAGCATTAAAGCTATCATGCATGGAAGCCGACTTAATAACCAGCTAGGCTTGGCATTTGCCCAAAGTGCTGCAGATACGAATATAAAGTATGTATTATTCAATCCCGGAGCCGTTCAAACAAAAGGGGTGATGGAAGCATTCAGTAACAAGCTGTTACAAATATTGGTCAAATTCATTTATAAAATTATCGGACTGCCAGTCCAGAAAGCAATAGAACCGATTCTTCATTTCATAAAGTTGCCGCCTAAAGATTCACTGACTGCTTATAAACAAAACAAGAAATTAGATATTGCTCAAGTTATATTAAACAAAAATCAATCCGAAAGGCTGCTTCGCCTCACATTAGAATTGATTAAACGAAAACACAGTGAATTCAAGATCAACTAGGATTGTGGTAGCTCTTGCGAGTTATTAGCTTCGGATTACAAGCAGTGCCGATTTGAACCCGGTACCTTCGGGAGGTATCAATTTTGTATCACGACGATCCACTCGTATATTGTCTGCAATCTTCATTAATATGCTGTATAATAACGTTTCGAGTATTACTCGCATGGCAAAAGAACGAAGCCTACAGCTACCGTGATGACTCCTGCAACTTGGCTGAGCTTAATATAAGAAGTCCAATACAGGATGACAAACTTCATCCTTTACACGATCGAGAATAAATAACATTACAATAAACCGTAGTCAAAGGAGCATTATATATGAAGCCATATACTTCTGACCGAATTAAAATCCCGCCGGGATTATGGGAAGGAATACAACAATTAGGGATTTCCGCCCATGCCGTGGCACGCAAAGCGGAATTGCCGCTCACCGTCATTACTGAGCAGGAAGTCACCACCGCCCAATATTTCGCGATCTGGCAGGCCTATTCCGATCTCATGGGGGACGCTGCCCAAGGCATCATCCAGCTTGCGACCGCTTTTGAAACGGCGAAATACCCGCCGACCGTCTTAGCTCCTTACCACGCTCGTGACTACCGGGATGCTATAAACCGAATGGCTCGGTATAAGCAGCTATGTCCACCCGAAGGCTTGCTAATCTCCGAGGAGGGCGAACGATGTACCATCGAGCTGGAATGGCTGAACCTAAGCGATCAACCTGGTCCGGCGCTGCTTGTTGGTATTACACTGGCATGTCTTCTGGAGCTTGGACGACGGGGCACAGGTCAACCGCTGACCGCGCAATTGGTTGAATTTTCGCAGCCTATGGGCGATTTACAAGCTCTTGAAGCTTATTTTGGCTGTCGCATCCGGACGGGCGCAAACCATAATCGATTAACGCTCTATCGAAGAGATCTGGACCGACCTTTTATCTCGTATAACGAAGAATTGCTGGAGATTCTGACTCCCGCTCTGGATCGTTCGCTTGATGAACTACAGAGCCACCGCTCCATTACTGACCTGGTCAAATGGATCATGAAACGCAGTCTCACAGGAGGGCGCCCTGACATTCAGTCCGTGGCGAAGGAGCTCAATATGAGTGATCGTACGTTACAGCGCAGGCTGACGGATGCAAATGCAAGCTTCAAGCAATTGTTGACACAAGCAAGACATGAGCAGGCCATCGAGTACTTGGCAGACCCCTCGCTCGATATCAAAGAAGTTGCCTTTTTGATTGGATATGAAGATCAGAACTCGTTCTACCGAGCATTCCGTCTTTGGGAAGGAGATACTCCATCCCATTGGCGCACTGAACATTTTAATAGTCTTTCGCTATCCGAACACCGACAAGATATGCTGACCATGGATTCATAACGTTTGGACATCAAAACACAGGTTTCTTTATCAATTACCATTGGCGTGTTATACAAGTACTTTGGCGCGATATGCTAGTTACCCAGCTATCTATACAATGTAATATGAACACTATCCAGAGCACAAAGGAGATATGTTTATATTATGGATATGGGATTAAACAATAAAACAGCGTTGGTTACAGGATCTACGAAAGGGATAGGCAAGGCTATTGCCATTGAACTTGCCAGAGAAGGTGTCCATGTTCTTATCAACGGACGAAATGATGAAGAGGTACAACGAACCGTTAATGAAATCAAGTCGGATTTCCCGAATACAAGTCCTCAGAATGCGACCGCCGATTTGGTGGATATCGGGCAAAGAGAGGCTATATTTGATAAATACCCTCACGTGGATATTCTGGTTAACAATATGGGGATATACGAAATCATGCAGTACGAGGATGTTAACGATGACGTTTGGGATACCTACTTCCGTACGAATGTGCTTGCAGCCAACGGATTAACTCAATTTTATTTGCCAGGCATGCTAAAGAACGATTTTGGACGTATTATCTTCATGGCGAGTGAAGAAGCCATGATGCCTTCTGGACAAATGCCGCAGTATGCCATGACAAAATCCATGCTGCTATCCTTGGCAAAAAGCTTGTCCAAATTAACGAAAGGTACAGAAGTAACAGTCAATACGATTTTGCCCGGCCCGACGCTCTCCGAGAACGTGCAGCATATTATCGAGGGCATATACGCCAATGAAGATATGACCTTTGCGGAAAAAGAGAAAGCTTTCATGAGTACAAACCTGCCTCAATCCGAAATTCAACGATTTATTAGGCCGTTCGAAATCGGAAGACTGGCTGCATTCCTGTGCAGTCCTTATGCATCCGCGTTTAAAGGTTCACCAATCCGTATGGATGGGGGAATGGTGCCTACGATTTTCTAACTTATATACATCGGCTATATTAAAAGCTTGGGATCTAAAAGAGATCTCCAAGCTTTTTTAGTATTCATACGCAGCGTCCCTGATCCGAAGCTGGTTTTTTACTCACCTATTAATTCCAGCCTGGTCATTCTTTTCTGATATACAATTCGAGACAATCCAACGCTGATCTCATATAGAAGGAACAGGGGCACAATGACGAGGATGTCCGACACGATATCCGGCGGTGTAATGGTTACGGCTGCAATCGTCAGCAGCAAATAGGAGATTTTCCGCATTTTAGCTAAGCGGAGCGGATTCAGGATGCCAATCGAGGTCAAGAACATGATAACGACGGGCATTTCGAACAGCACACCAAACGGTACGGTCATATGCACCATAAAACGGAAGTATCTCTCGGCGGTATATGCTGTTATGAACTGGTGCGACAGCGAATCCAGGAAGGACAGGACCATGGGGTATATGACAAAGTAGCCAAAGGCCAAACCCAATAGAAAAAGGGCTCCGATCGCAGGAATGTAAGCCAGGGATGCACGCCGCTCAACAGTACTCAATCCGGGTACGACGAACCGCCATACCTGAAATCCGGCAACAGGCATCGTCACCGCAAGAGCTATAACGCCTGCAATCATGAAGTATACCCAAATCACGTCCGTTGGTCCCAGTATCTGAAGCTGACCCTCCACGTCGCGAGTCAGCATTTCATACAGCGGTTCAACATATAGAAAAGCGGCACAAAGGGCTACCAAAAAGGTGCCCAATGTGATGAGAATCCGCTTGCGGAGCTCTGTTAAGTGCTCTATTATATGCTGCTCCTGTTCTTGCTCGTGCTGGGTCATTTCAATTTATCTCCATCATGGATATCTTCGCTCGAAACCAGTTCACGCGTTGAGTTTTTGAACTCGCTCAGTGTTCGACCGAAGGCACGGCCCAGTTCAGGCAGCTTCGAAGGACCGAAAATAATCAAGGCGATCAACAGAATGAGGATCAGCCCTGTCACTCCGATGTTTCCCAGAGGCATATGATCAACTCCTTTATTTATTTTTTATCCGATGCCATATGCAGCAGCTCAGTAATATCTCTGGCGATCGACTCGTCGCGCGGCGCATCATGCAGCTTCGAGGCAATTCGGTCGATCAGCGCAGGAGCTTGAGGATTCGTTACCGTTAGAATTTGCACTTCTTCATTAAACATCTTCTTCACTTGCTCTTTGGCTTGCGACATATTATCGTTGTCCACGTTCTTTGCTCCGCTTACTCCTTCATCCGGCTCGCCTTTGCCTGACATTCCTTCCGTCTGACTTAACACCTTTTGCTGCATGTTGTCATAGTGGTTAGAAGAAACGCGTGATTCTGCACGTGCCAGAATAATCGTGTCATTGAGGACAAAAGCTTTCACTCCATCAATGCCCAGACCTGCAAGTCTTGACTGGACATGGGAAGAGACACCGCCTTCATGCAGGCTGGATGAGCCGATCATGCTGTACACGGACATGCCCATCCCGCTTGTGGTATTGCCATGGACATTGGTTGTTTCGGTTTTCGGTCCATGATAGCTAGGGATCACGTCGGTGCTGTGCAAGTGAACGGCATCGGCATTATTCTGCTCCACGGATTGCGCGTTTTGTTGAATGTCGTCGGTTTGATTTAAGCAGGCTGTTAAAGAAAGAAGCAGTGCCGAGCCCATAATCGGGCCTTTCCACCTGCTCCACAATTGATTCATGAGCATTCGCCTCCATATCGGTTAGTAATTTTATCATGCCCGGATGGAGAATAATGTATGAATGAAATTTTGATGGGGACAATACCCATTATTCAAAAATGAAGAAGAGTAGGGGTGCTGAGAGTTTGAGCGAACAAAACGAACAACAAACCAAACCATCGAAGCCTGACGGCTCGCAGACGATGACACGGCGGAAGTTTCTGAGAAACTCCGGTTATGCCGTGGGAGGTGTCGTGCTGGGCGGTGTACTCGGATATCTTTTGCCGAAGCGTGAAACCCCGCCTGCAGCACCGGCACCTGAACAGAATGATAACAACTACAACCAAGCATTAATGTTCTTTAACCAGGAGCAATACAGGATCACGGAAGCAGCCGTAGAGCGTATTTTTCCTGCGGATGAGAACGGTCCGGGCGCTAAAGAGCTCGGCGCAGCATTCTTCATCGACCACCAACTGGCCGGTGACTGGGGGTTCAATGCAAGAGATTATATGCAGCCCCCATTCTATGTTGGAGAGAAAACGCAAGGTTATCAGGGCCGATTAAGACGACGGGAGATATTCTACATTGGTCTGCGCGAGATTCAGAACTACAGCCAAAAGAAGTATCAGAAAGATTTCCCCAGCCTGTCACCAGAGGAACAGGATGCCGTGTTAACTGCCTTCCAGAACGATGAGGTCAAATTGACAACGATCTCGGCCAGCGGGTTCTTTAACCTGCTCCGCAGCAGCACATTGGAAGGGGTCTACAGTGATCCGTTGTATGGCGGGAACAAAAACATGCAGGGCTGGACGATGCGTCAATATCCGGGTAACCAAATGGCGTACACGAATATTATCGAGAAGAATTTCACCGTCATCCCGCCGAAGAGTTTAAAGGATCACCTATAACAGCTCATCTATAGCGAAAGGAGTACGCATATGGCCAAAAAATTACCGAAAACGGATGTTGTCATTATCGGCGTCGGCTGGGCTGGCGGGATTATCGCTTCGGAATTGACCAAGAAGGGATTATCCGTTGTCGGATTGGAACGAGGTAAAGAAAGGGTAACGGAAGACTATTACATGGCTCACGATGAACTCCGTTACGCGCTTCGATACGATTTGATGCAGGACCTCTCCAAAGAAACGATTACATTTCGGAGCACCGAAAAAATACGTGCACTGCCGATGAGGCAGTATGGATCGTTTCTGTTAGGGGAGGGACTAGGTGGAGCCGGCGTACACTGGAACGGGCAAACGTTCCGTTTCCTGCCCTACGATTTTAAAATTCGGAGCATGACGGAAGAACGATATGGGAAAGATAAAATACCGCCGGAAATGACGATCCAGGACTGGGGCATTACCTACGATCAGCTCGAGCCGTTTTTTGATAAGTTCGAGAAGACGACCGGCATCTCTGGCGAAGAAAATCCCATGGCAGGAAAACGTTCGAATCCGTATCCGACACCGCCTATGCTTCACACGCCATCCATGAAGATGTTTGCGGAAGCGGCGAAAAACCTGAAACTCAATCCGTATACGGTGCCTTCAGCCAATTTGTCGGAAAGCTACACGAACCCGGATGGCATTTCAAGAGCGGCCTGCCAGTATTGCGGATACTGCGAGCGGTTTGGCTGCGAATACGGAGCGAAAGCGGATCCTGTCGTTACCGTGATTCCTGTTGCGAAAAAAACCGGAAAGTTCGAAATCCGCACCCATTCCTATGTTCGTAGAATTCTGCATAAGGGCGGTAAGGCAACGGGCGTCATGTACACGGACCTAACGACCGGTGAGGAAATCGAACAGCCGGCCGATATCGTTGTCTCGACGGGATATGTATTTAACAATACCCGTTTGATGCTTCTCTCGAAAATCGGCAAACCATACGACTCGTCCAGCGGGACGGGCGTGATTGGCAAAAACTATGCCTATCAGGTGATCAAGGGGAATGCCGCCGGATTTTTTGAGGACAAATTCAATCTGTTTGCCGGTGCAGGAAGCCTAGGGATGAGCGTGGACGATTTTAACGGCGACAATTTCGATCACTCGGACCTGAAGTTCATTCATGGGGGGAATATTGCCCATACGGTAACCGGCCAACGACCTATTCAAAACAATCCGGTTCCGGAGGAATCACCGCGTTGGGGTAAAGAATTTAAGGCGAATTCCTTGAAGTATGCCAACAGTGTACTGACCGTAGGGTCTCAAGGTTCCTCGATGCCTTATCGGCATCATTACCTGGATTTGGATCCCACCTATAAGGACGCATTCGGAGACCCGTTGATTCGAATCACGTTTGATTTCGAAGAGCAGGATCGCCAGTTGGCCAGGTATCTTTCCGATCGCTGCGCGGAGATTGTGCAGGAGATGGGAGGCCAGAATATCATGAAATTGAAGGAACTGGGACCTTACGAAATTACGACATACCAATCGACTCATAATACCGGCGGGGTGATTATGGGAGAGAACCCTGGCAATTCGGCCGTCAACAACTACATGCAAATGTGGGATATGGAAAACTTGTTTGTGGTAGGCGCATCCGCTTTCCCGCATAATAGCGGCTATAATCCGACCGGCACGGTCGGGGCTCTTGCTTATCGCACAGTGGATGGAATTATGGAATACAGCAAAAAGGGCGGGCTGTTAGTATAGCTTGCATTTTACAAAAGGAGGCAGTTTCAACCATGTTCAGAAAAGGATTACTGTTAGTATTGCTATTGACTTTTGCTCTTGCTGTGGTGGCATGTGGTGGTAATGATGCAGCAGATCCGGCTCCGGCTCCAGCAGATAATGGGGGACAAGCTCCACAGGAAGGAGCAACCGGCGGGGATGCCAACAACGATGCAGCGATGACGCTGTACAATGCCAATTGCATGGCTTGCCATGCTACCGACTTAGGCGGGGGCGGAAACTTTCCCAGCCTCCAAAACGTAGGCTCCAAGCACGATGCCAGCGAAATTGCAGGTATCATTTCGAATGGGCGGAATGGAATGCCGGCATTCCAAGGCAGGCTGACGGAAGACGAAATTAATGTGCTGTCCCAATGGTTGGCTGCCAAAAAATAAGGCGAACAGGATATGAAAGTGTGAGGACCCTCATGCTACAATGCAGATATAAATCGCGTTGTAGTCATGGGGGTTTTCTCACATGGTTACAGCGTAAGAATGGAACACTTTTGGAGGTGGACTGTGAAGTCATGACAGAGATTTTCGTATCCTCCTATAGCACATGCTCGATAAAGTGCCGGACGGTGGTGTGCTTTTTTGCCGGTGTCCTGACCTATCGAAATAATTTTGAAGATGCTGCAAGCGAGGTTGCCCGAAGATACCCGAATGCCAAAATCTTGATGATCTTTCCTTACGGGATGGCAAACGGCATATCGGGTTCCTCGTTAGTCCGTCTACTGGCCCGGCAGCTTACGCAAGTCGGCTATGATTTGGTTCGAGAGCAGTCTCAGCGGGTTATGGAAGCAGGACAAATCATCCATGAGCATGCAGCTGGTGCGAAGCAGCTGATCCTGATCGGGCACAGCGCTGGAGGCGTGATCGCTTATAAGGCAGGGCTTTATTTGGAGGAGAAGTTTAATTATCGGGGAATCCATGTGTTTGCTGTAGGATGTCCAAGGTTTTATTTGAAGGATATTCCTTACAATGACCGGTTTACATATATCACGGGTCAGAATCCGGACAGGATCACTAGAATTGGCAGTTGGCGCATGCCGGGTTCCAAGGTGTACCGTGGAAGGCCGGGGCGTGAGATTCAACTGGATTTTAATCCGGATCATCAAGGATGGCGGTTTCATGCCTCTTATTTTCTGAAATCGGCCTGGACGGATTCAAACGAAGCATTCCATACCAATTCAGTCGATCTTATATCCAAAATCCATGAATTACACCCTAAAAAGTAAACATTACGTAATAAATATTATGTAAACTAAATGTGCAAGCATCCACTGGCAGATAGAGTTGGTCCATGGTGTATTGTATGTACAAAAGAAGCCGTTCCTCTCGTTAATGGTTTGGGTCGCCCCTCCATAACAGCTAAATAAAATGACGTCATGGATTCGCCAAGTGACCGGGGATGATCCGGGCAAAAATATGGGGCCACCACCCGGGCTCTTTATAAGTCCGCTCTCGCTAACAACCTGTTAACCGTTATCAAGGAATAAGAGGCATTAGAACTATCATGCTTCCTTCTTAACTTTGCGAATTTCTTAAGTTGTTTCCTTAGCAGAAAAGGTTATACTTATCAATAGGTTAATTTGAAAGTCATCAGGGGGATATGTTAATGGCAAAACAAGACGAAGTTTCATTACAGAAGAAATTGAGGCCAAGGCATATCAGCTTTATGGCGATGGGCGGCGTCATCGGCACCGGGATATTTAAAGGAAGTTCCGAGACGATCAGTCTTGCCGGTCCGGGCGTTATTTTCTCTTATATCTTTGCAGGACTGCTGCTTCTGGTGGTTATGGGAGCAATGACGGAAATGGCTACGGTGTATCCGGGCCGGAACATGAAAGATTTTGTACGGGAAGCCTTTGGAAAAAGGGTTTCTTTTGTCATGGGCTGGATGTATTGTTTCATGTGGCTGTCGGTATGCGTGATTGAAGTGATTGCGGCAGGCAGCTTTCTGCAATACTGGTTTCCGGGGGTTCCGCTCTGGATGCTGAGCTTGGCAAGCGCAGCGCTCATTATTTTAATTAATATGATGAGTGTTGGGAGCTTTGGCGAAGTGGAATTTTGGCTTGCCGGGATCAAAATCGCCATGATTATTAGTTTTATTGTGCTGGGAAGTCTTCTGATGTTTGGCATTATTCCGAGTTCAGACACCCCATACCTTCAAAATTTCACCGCTCACGGCGGGTTTTTACCAAACGGATGGTTCGCCATATTCTCGGCTCTGCTTGTCGTTACCTTTTCGTATGGCGGCTCCGAGCTGATAGGTCTCACATTAACCGAGACTGAGAATGCGGAGAAAATCCTGCCGAAAGTGGTGCGCAATTTTATTTTGCGGGTGATATTGTTCTTTACGCTGCCGATTCTGATCATATGCGGATTGATTCCGTGGAATCAGCTCGGGGGAGAGGCAAGTCCCTTCGTTCAAGTGTTGTCCGCTACGGGTTTGCAGGGAACAGCCCACATTATGAATTTTATTTTGGTGACGGCTGTGCTGTCGGCAGCCAACTCCGGTATCTATGGTGCGACGCGCATGATCTATTCCATGGCAGCCGCCGGGGAGGCTCCACGGAGCCTGGCCAAGACCACGAGCAAAGGCATTCCGCTTAATACGCTGAAACTCTGCGCGATCATACTATTAGCGGGTTCCATGCTTGGATTGATTGCGCAAGATCAGCTGTTTCGGGTTCTGATGGCGGTGCCGGGGTTTGTCGTTGTGCTCGTGTGGATCTGTATTTGCTTCTCGCAGCTGAAGCTGCGCAAAGCTTATCCGATGCAGCCAAGCTTTAAGGTATGGGGATTCCCCTATATAACCGGGGTCACTGCGCTCTGCCTGTCGGTGATCGCTGTCCTGTTTCTGATAGACGGACAGAACCGGGTCAGCATCAGCGTATGTCTGTCCGTCCTGCTGCTATTGGTTGTCTGGTCCATCATGAAATTCAAAAAAGGGAATAGAAACGGATAGCGGAGCGGATGTCAGGCTTCTATTTCACGTTAAATCGGACAAGCTGAATATAGTGTCATGATCCGGTTGCGAGCCGCATTGCTGCAATCAAGAAAACAGAATAAACAAAGAGTAGGCGACAGAGGAATCAATCCTCTGTCGTCTTTTTATATGTGTGAGAACAAGTAAAGAAAGTGAAAGGAATGTAAAAAAGGAGTAATTGATAGCGCTTTCTTCTGGAAATTATAATGAATTATACATAAATTGGAGTCGCCTAGGTAGGAGCGTGTTCATTAAAAAAGCTATTGACAAGGGTGCTGATGGGTATGATGGTACAGAAATTTTGCAGTCTGAAATGGCTGTATACAGCCGGAATCTTAATTTTGATCATCGTGACTATCATTTTTATCGCAAAGCCTGAATTTTCACAACCATATCATGAGGACACTTATATCGCGACAGTTGACGGAGAAGTGATTCATGTGAGCGAATTTCAAAGAGCTGTTCATGCCAATCGAGCTGAAATGATCAAGTATTTCCATGAAAAATATGATGCAGCGCAGTCGACCGAATTTTGGTCCACGCCATACTTAAATGAAACTCCGCTTGAGTTGATCAAAAAGAAGGCGCTCGAAGACAGCATCCATCTTAAAATTCGACAGATCCTTGCCAAAGAGCAGGGCGTGCTCTCTGATATCAGTTACGACGGTTTTGTACAAAACCTCATGCTTGAAAACGAGAGAAGGCAACAAGCAATCAAGAAAAATCAGGTTGTTTTCGGACCCGCTCAATATACGGAGGAAACCTATTTAGAATATGTGATGGGAACCACGGCATTAGCGGTCAAAAACCACCTGATGGAGCGTGACTGGAAGCTGAATGAACAACAGCTAATCACGTTTTACGAGGAGAATAAGAGACGGTTGTACCATGCGCCACCAACCGTGAAGGTGCGACAATTATCATTATCTTTTCTTGATGCCAATCGGAATGTCGATACCCTTCTCAAAACTCGGGTGATAAGAAAATTAGAGACTGCTAGGCAGAAAATAACATCCGGTATTTCATTTGAGCAAGCAGCAAAGGACATCCATCAAAATAGCCAGATTACGGAGCAGTTATATAACTTGGATAGCCACAGGCACAACGCCAGAAGTCCGGTAGCTCAAGCTTCTGCCGACCTTCAACCAGGAGAGGTTAGCGAAATAATTGAAGAGAACGGCCGCTTCTATCTCATCCAATGCGTGGAGAAAGATCAGAGGGGAACCAAGTTTCTGGCATTTGACGGAATAAGAGAACAAGTGTTAAAGGACTACATCGATAACAAATATGAAGAGTACATACGTGAGCGAATAACCGATGCGCACGTTGTATTGAATGAGGAGTTGTACAGTAAATTTCAAATGTAACTGCCCATTTGGCATTACATAAATAAAAATGAAAGGAATGAAGATGATTGAGGCAATCGTTTATCAAAAAGTTGATCTGTATGGTTTCTATCTTTTCCTTGGTTTGCCATTGGGTTACCGCTTCACCGTCGGACGCTTTAGCTGCCGGAACCACTTATTATGTGGACAGTACAGGGGGGGATGACAGGAATAACGGCACAAGCCAAGACTCTGCGTGGAGATCGTTAGACAAAGTTAACGCGACTACCTTTGCCCCAGGCGACAAAATCTTGTTCAAAGCCGGGGAAAGCTGGAATGGCAGGCTGTGGCCTAAAGGTTCCGGTTCAAGCGGAAAACCGATCATTATCGATATGTACGGTTCCGGAAGCAAACCGCTAATCGCAGGGATAACGTCCGAACTGGAAGCCGTCTTTTTGAAAAATCAGGAGTACTGGGAAATCAACAACCTGGAGGTGACAAACAGCTCGCCGCTGCCTTTTGATCGAGATTGGGAGAATCCGCGGGGCCAAAGGCGTGGTGTTTATATCTTGAATGAGGAAGCTGGTATATTAAAACACATCTATATCCAAAACATGAACATCCATGATGTCGATGGATCGTATACAACACGCTCGGGAGGCATTATTTTCGATTCGGTTGGATCGACTATGCCCAGCGCATTTAACGATATTCTCATTGACGGTAATATACTGACGGACGTGGATGCCTATGGCATTTACATTGGCTCCAATTGTATCTTGCGCTACGGAATGGGCGATTTATGGCCGTGGGTACCTAAACCATATGGACCTTGGACGCCGTCCACCCAAGTGAAAATATCCAATAATACCGTCATCAGAGCAGCAACTGGAGGGATCGCCTGGAATGTCACCGATGGAGCGGTGGTCGAGCGCAACACCGTCCAACAAGCTACGTATCTGGCAACCAATGCTTCCATTTGGTGGGCGTATGCGGACAATAACCTCGTTCAATTCAACGAATCGTTTGCCAGTGTGAACGGCGCGGAAGACGGGCATGGCTTCGACGTGGATGCAGGAAACATCAATTCGTTGGTTCAGTACAATTACAGTCATGATAACGCTGGCGGCTTCATGCTGTTCGTAAACGACACTTATAACACAATCAATACCATCGTCAGATACAACATCAGCCAAAACGACAGAAAAAGCATATTCCGTTACAGCGGATCCATTGATAACGTCTACAATTACAATAATACGATTTACGTAGGAAAATCATCAGGCAACCCGGTGATGAGCGATTACTTCACCAAGGCTTCGGGAGCCCCGCGCAACATTCATAATTTTAATAATGTGTATTACAGCGTAGGCGATAAGGGATGGGACTTGACGGGTCAAACGTTTGATTACAACGCATATTACGGAGGAAACACATTGGTGCAGGCTGATGCCCATAAGATAACGGACGATCCAAAATTTGTTGATCCCGGAAGCGGCGGCAATGGCATGGATACAGTGAATGGGTACCAATTGCAAGCGACTTCACCATTAATAGGCGCAGGCATACGCATAAACGATAACGGAGGAAGGGATTATTTCGGAAACCCGTTATATAATGGAGCTCCTGATATCGGTGCCCACGAATATGAGGGTAGTGTTCCGCCAGCCGGGAACATGCCTGATCCGATCGTCATCGTTCCGAAACGGCCTGCCAGCACACCTGTGGACAATCTAGCTACGCAGGCAGCTGCAAGTACGACATTTCAAACGTCGTCTTCAGGACCAATTGAAAATATTATTGATAATGATTACGACACGGCATGGGAAACCGATACTTCGCCTTCATTTCCGAACGATATCACGCTTGATTTTGGCGAGCAAACGCTTATGGCCAATCAATTGAAGCTTAATACTAGATACGGAAAAGATTTGGGGATTACGAACTTTGATCTTGAATACCGTAATGGTTCGGCATGGATTCCCCTACGCACCAATATCAATCTGACTTGGGATTTGAACACGGGCGCAAATGAGATCAAATCCGTGGAATTTCCACTTACTCGATTCTCTCAAATCAGATTGAAGGTCCATGAGGGTGCTAACCCATCGGGGCGAATCGCACTGAACGAGCTTGAATTGTATAACAATCCTGAACTATCCAAAGATATGGTCACCACGACCTTTGCGACGGGGGCAGGTACCATTACGAACATCATCGACAACAATTTGAACTCTGCATGGGGAAGTACCGGAGATGTAACCTTTCCAGGTTATATTACCCTTGACTACGGCAATCATAGGGTACCGGTCAACAAGGTTACGTTAGTCACGTTTTTTGGGATCGGCCAGGGTATTACTAATTTTGACGTGGAGTATTTCGACGGTAGCCGTTGGGTGACGGCATTATCTGGCACATCGGTGGAATGGAAGCTGAACGACAGCACCAAAGAACGCCAGAGCGTTTCTTTCCCAACGGTAAACGCCTATAAACTTCGGTTAAAGGTTAATGACGGGAATCGGATATGGGGGAACATCGCGTTAAATGAACTCATCGTTGAGCATACCGCAGATAACATACCCGTTACTGGAATAATAATGGATACACCGGAGCTTGTGTTTAATTCCTCTTCCGGCCGAAGTAAAGAGCTCCACGCAGCGGTTATGCCGGATCATGCAACCAATAAGAATATGAAATGGAGCACGAATCAAGAGCAGGTGGCAACGGTAGACGATCATGGCATCGTGACTGCCGTAGAGGAAGGAAAGGCTGTCATCACGGCCACGACGGAAGATGGTGATTTTCAGGCCTCCAGCCACATTACGGTGGATTGGACAGCTCCGGAGATTACGATACATCAAGTTGTAACATCAGAATATAACACGGGTGTGTTTCAACCCATATTTGAAGTGGCAGACCTTCTGTCAGGTGTCGACCAAGCAAAAACCGAAGTCATCTTGGATGGAAACGTATTAACGGATTTAACTGAAATACCGTTATATAAACTTGAGCAGGGTACACATACGTTTACGGTAAAAGCAATTGATTTGGCAGGGAACTCATCTATACAATCCGTAGACTTTCAAGTGAAAACAAGTTATGCCGCTCTTGAGGAACTGGTTCATCGTTTCGCAGACGAGGGAACCATTGATAGCAAAGGGATTGCTAACAGTCTGCTGAAAAAATTGCAAAAACAAAATCTGCGCAGTTTCATTTCAGAAGTCTATGCACAAAAAGGGAATCATATCACCGCCGAGGTTGCGGAATATTTGTTACGAGATGCAGCAACTTTACAAGAGTTATAACCTAAAATTCCAATTATTTATCTCGCATTCTCACAGCTAGAACGGATTCATATAGAAAAGCCGGGTCTTCCTACATGAAGGAATCCGGCTTTTTATGTTTGATCAGTGCGTTATTTCTTGGATGGCACATCCGTTTTGTATTCAATAACTTGTAATACTTTTGGTTCAATAGCTTTTAACATTTGTTCCATTGAAAGGTTGTTGTTCGGAATTTCCCCGTTAGCTTCACCTTGGATTTGTATATCAACCTGAGTTTTTGCAATGACATCCACAATTTGTTGTTTCGAGACATTTTTAGAGGCTGCGATCTCCACTACAGATCTACCTTTTGCTAATTCTTGTTTGAGTTCAATTGGGCTCATGTTTAGTAAAGAAAAGAGTTTGTCGTCATTCAAATAGGCATCTGCAAAATAATCTGGCTTGCCATTGGTAGTGTAGAAACCTTCTACTTTATGGTTTGCAGATTTCGTTTCACCTCCAATTAGAGAAACACTGATTGAATTGCCCTGAACGAATACCTGATATAAGGGTGTTTCTGATCCCTTTTGGGAGTAGTTCAGCATCAACGTTTTTTGATCCGGGTTCTCCATTTGCTCCATAGCAAACTCATACTCTTCGATATTGCCATACATTTTATTTATGAGATGATCAACCTTCGACTTGATGTCTTGATCGGTTAAAGCAGTGAGTGGCTTCTCCTTAGGCTCCCAATTCTCTTGAATCACATGTTCAATCTCACCTGTCATACTGTTTGTATGCAGTGTAATCTTTTTGCCGGTTCCCCCTTTTTCCTGGAGGATGATGCTGGTTTGGACACCTTGAACGTTGCTTGCCTCGATAATCTCAAACGATTTTGTTTCAGGAAATGCGCGATACAGCTTCTCAAGTGTTGCTTTGCCAACCTCATCCGTTTTGACTTGTTCAATCGTCATCGGTGTTCTAGTTAGCATTTCAATGAGCGGAGGGGCAGCAAATGCTGCGGTTGGAATCAAAATCGCAGTCGTCACTATTCCAGCTATTAATCGTTTTTTCATAGGTTTCTCGCTCCTTTTTTGTTGCACATATTGTGAATAGGATCGTGCTATTCGGTTGGAAATTGCCGGAGGGCAATCCATCGTTTCTGCTTCCTTGCGCAAGTGTTCACGGATAATGCGTTCAATAGTCATTGATCTTTTCCATCCTTTCCGGGGGGAGATTCCATATGTTTTTTCGAAGCGCCTGGATGCCTGCATGATATCTGGACTTGACTGTACCCAGCGGGATGTCGATTATGGTCGCGATTTCCTCCAGCGTATAGTCGTGAAAAAAGCGGAGGATAATGACAGCTCGCTGTTTATCCGTCAGTTTTTGGATAGCCTGCGATATCATTTGGTTCGTGC
Source organism: Paenibacillus sp. p3-SID867 (assembly GCF_025142895.1). Taxonomy (NCBI): domain Bacteria; kingdom Bacillati; phylum Bacillota; class Bacilli; order Caryophanales; family Paenibacillaceae; genus Paenibacillus; species Paenibacillus sp. p3-SID867. Next base: position 58,327 of record NZ_JAMBDM010000007.1, on the reverse strand, counting down.
CGTCCATCAACACAGAAGGTTGATCCCAATGCGGCTCTTCCCGAGAGAAGGAACGGATGCGTTCAAAAATTCGGAATCTCCGCCAGCGCTTGACCCGAAATCTCTGCACTTGACGGATGACCAAGCCGTGCAGCCAGAAATGGAAAGGCCGATTCGTATCGTAATTGGCAAGTGACGTCCACATTTGCATATAAATCTCATTCATGACATCTTCCCGATCCTGCTGATGATCTACCAGAAAGGAAACGGTTCGATAGACGTCCTGATAGGTGGCATCATACATCGTATGAAATGCCTGTTGATCACCGTCTTTCATTTGTTTGAGTAATTCGTACATACATTCACTTTGCATTCAGAGGGCCCTCCTGGGTAAGCGGCTTACACCCTATATTGTCTCTCTATTTAAAAAAGGTTCGGTTTTTCTCTTATTTTTTTTGAGAAGAAGTAGGACAACCCGGCTACTTTAACTATTATATAGTCCGTCTGCATATGTCTTATCTTCGACTGCACAGATAGGTGCAATGTCACAAAAGCCTTGTTTAGTTAGAAATTTATATTTCTTTCATATTTAAAAGAATCAAGCAGATTGAGGAATAATAGCGAAACTAAAAAAACTCGTATCCTTTCACGGATACGGGTTTTTTAATCATGGAGAGATTTCGAGGTGTCAGATATCTTTCAAAATCAATTACGTCATGCAGGTAATGGCGAGATCATTGCAGATCTCGAAGAAGAGAGTAGATTGAACGTTAATGGTTAATATCGCATTTGTTCATAATGAAGGAGATTTGATTCTCCAATCGGTTGAGTTGTTCCTGTGTTTCCTGGTCTTCTGTACCCTGTTCCCGCAGAGCGGCAAGCTCTAGCTTGAGCTGATGGAGATCGTCGCTGGCATTCGCGCAGTTATAGTCGCTTTCCAAATTGTCGAGCATCATCGTTCCTCCTTGGTTGTATGATGTTGTTCATCACTAGTATGGAGGATACTTCCAAAGTTATTCATGGCCTTCCGTTAAACGAGCTTTTTTCGAATCGCGCCCGAAATCAAGTCGATCAAGGTAATCATGACGATAATTCCGAGCAAAATAATGCCGACGCGGTCCCAATTTCGTGAGCTCAGCGCGAAAATAAGCGGTGTCCCGATGCCGCCTGCGCCGATCACGCCCAGGATGGTGGCGGAGCGGAGATTAATTTCGAAGCGGTAGAGGATATACGACAGAAAACCGGGCAGTACCTGTGGCAAAACGGCGAACCGGACGATTTGCAACCGTGTCGCGCCAGTAGCGATCAATGCTTCGGTCGGGCCCGTATCGATCTGTTCCACCTCTTCGGAGAACAGTTTGCCGAGCATGCCTACTGAATGCAGACCGAGTGCCAGCACACCTGCAAAAGAGCCGGGGCCCACTGCCTTAATGAACAACAGTGCCATTACGATTTCAGGAAAGACGCGGACCAGACTGAGCAGCACTTTGCCTGATCCGGAGGCGAATATGGACCCGGTCATATTGGCCGCGGCCCAGAAAGCGAACGGGATACAGATGACCGCCGAGATGATCGTCCCCAGAATGGATATAGCCAGCGTATCCAGCAAGCCTCGCAGCAAATCCTCTCCGCCTGGTAAATAGACAAAATCCCAATCGGGTGAAAGCAAACCTGAGAAAATAGCCTTTGTCACCTGACCAGCCGTCTCCTTAATGCCAGAGTACGGAATACCGGAGAAGGCCCAGACATAAACGACGGCCAGCATAACGTAGATAAGCCAGCGGAGCGGGCTTTTTTTCGGTTGGGGAACGATGTCGTCCCATGATTGGCTCATAACAATTTCTCCCGCAATTTCGCACTAAGATAGTCGATCAAGAGGACAACCATCAGGGTGAAGATGATGATCATGCATGTCTTGTCGTACTCAAAAAAACCGAGTGTCACTTCATAATAATGACCGATCCCGCCAGCTCCCACCAGACCGAGCACGGCAGCGGCACGGACATTGATTTCGAACGTGTACAGCGTATAAGAAGCGAAGTGTGCCCGAATCTGCGGGATTGCACCGTATACGATCACTTGCGGCAGATTTGCTCCGGCAGCGGTCATCGCTTCCAGCGGTCCAGGATCTATCGCTTCCAGCGCTTCATAGGTGAGTTTAGCTATCAGACCCAGTGAAAAGACGGATAAGGCAAAAATCCCCGGTAACGGACCGAGTCCTGCTATGGCAACAAATAAGGCGGCGAGCAGAAGGTCGGGAATCGCGCGGATCAAGTTTAGCAGAAAGCGAACCGGATAGGTGATCCACCGATTTTTGACCATGTTATCTGCACAGAGCAGCGCCACCGGAACGGCCAGGACGGCGCCCAGCGTGGTCCCGATCAGCGCCATGCGTATCGTTTCCAGCATGGCTTCCAAAATGTTGTCGAGATAGCTCCATTTCGGCGGGAACATTTCCCGCAGCAGGTCGAGCATATTCGGCAGACCTTCCACAAGCTCCATGAAGGAAGCGTCCGTCTGCAGCGCACTGCCCCAGACGAGAAGGAGCAGGAAAGCCGTAGTCATGTAATACTTCAGTTTTCCAGGTGGTTTCGGGCGAAGAAGGGGAGATTGAGCTGATGGTTTGAACGGCGCCGTTTCCAGTTCCATCTTCATACAGCCGTATCCTCCAATACCTCATTCTTGCCGAATGGTTGTCCGTATATTTCCGTAAACCGCTCGTCCGTCGCTTCCGATACAGGTCCGTCAAATACAACTTCCCCGGCGCGTAATCCGATAATCCGCGTAGCATACTGCCGGGCCAGATCGATCGAATGCAGATTCACGATCGTCGTAATTTCGGATTCCGCGTTAATTCGTTTTAAATCATCCATGACCTGCTTCGTAGTCAAAGGATCGAGAGAAGCAACCGGCTCGTCCGCCAGTATGATCTTGGCTTCCTGCGCGAGCACTCGGGCAATCGCGACTCGCTGCTGCTGCCCGCCAGATAGCTCGTCGGCCCGGGCATAGGCTTTCTGGACGATGCCTACCCGGTCGAGTGCCTGAAAAGCGAGATCTACATCGGCCTTTGGAAATCGGCCGAGCATGGTAAGCAGGGTGGAGTGGTATCCGACGCGTCCGGCGAGCACATTGCGGAGCACGGAGGAGCGCTTCACAAGGTTAAAGCTTTGAAAGATCATGCCGATGTCTCTACGGATGCGGCGAAGCTCTTTGCCCTTGGCCGCTGTGATCGATTTACCGTCGATCACGATTTTGCCTTCGGTAATGTCGTGAAGCCGGTTCATCGACCGCAGGAGGGTCGACTTACCGGCGCCGGACAGCCCGACGATCGCCACGAATTCGCCGCGGCCGATCGTCAGATTGATATGGTTCAGTCCTTTGGTTCCATTGGCGTAAGTTTTCGAAACGTTGTGAATTTCAATCATGGCACCCATTCCCTTATCGTTTACTCGGTCTTAACCTTGTTGCCATATTCACGGACAATCTCGAAATGACTGTCATCGGATTTGACATAACCTTCATGCGTGTAAATTTCGGAGATAATCTTGTGGCCTTCTTCGTCCTGGCCGATCTCGATAAACGCGGTTTGCAGCTTCTCAATCCATTCCGGGCTCATATCGGAGCGCACGGTGATCGTATCGTTCGGAATTTCCTCCGTATAAGTCAGTACGCGCGTATCATCAAATACGGTGGGGTAATCGTTCTTGACGACATTACGGGCATCCTGGAAAATGGCAGCTGCATCGACATCGCCGTTCAACACGGCAAGGACGGCTTGGTCATGGCCTTTTACGGTAATCGGCTCGACGTCCTTCAGCGGGTCGATCCCGTTATCCATCAACACCGCGGCTGGCCACACATAACCGGCAGAGGAAGAAACGTTTTGGTAGGCGATTTTTTTGCCCTTCAGGTCGGCCACGGATTGGATGGCGGAATCCTTTTTCACGATCATCATCGCCTTGTAGAAATCCACAAGCTCATCCGTAGGCTCGCCGGTTTCATCCTTGACGCCATAACGTTGGGCCTGCAGAATAACCTCAGCAGCGCCTCTCTCTTTGGCAAGCACATACGCGGTTGGCGGCAGGAAACCGACGTCCACCTTTTTGGAAGCCATCGCTTCTACAATCGTGTTATAGTCAGTCGATACGCTGACCGCAACGGGGATCCCGATTTTGTCGGACAGCAGCTTTTCGAGCGGCTTGGCTTTGGCTTCAAGCGTGTCGGCATTCTGGGAAGGAACGAATTGGACCGTCAGTTTATCAGGGACATACCCGGTAGATTCTGTGGTCGTGCTGCTGCCTGTATTTGTGCCTTGCGAGTTCTCCTGCCCGGCGTTCGCCGCGGCTTTGCCGCCGGTGTCGGTATTACCGCCGCCGCATCCGCTGACAGCGACGCACAATAACAGGGGCATGGTGAATTTCATCCATTTTTTCAAAACAATGACCTCCATTTATAAGTTAATGACATGTCTTACCTGCTCCACTATACGGAGGGAGTGTTAATGGTCTGTCAATGAAATGATAACTCTTTGTAAAGTTTTGGAATTTTAATATAAAACTGCATTCCAGTTGATAGAATGGCTTGAATATGTTGTGAACAGGAGAGATGGTATGAACCCGACGAATAAAATGACGATTACCGTGCTGGCCACCAGTGACTTACATGGACATCTGTACCCTACGGATTACCGGACACGGGAAGAAAGGGATATAGGACTCGGCAAGCTGGCGACCCTGATCCGTGAAGAGCGGCTTATCCATCCGGATCTGCTGCTGATCGATAACGGAGATTTGATTCAAGGCTCTCCGCTGGCTTCCTATGCAGTTAAAAGCAGTACGGATATCCATCCGTTGATTGGTGCGCTGAATGAGCTGGGCTACGATGCAGCTGTTCCGGGTAACCATGAATTCAATTATGGTATGGAGACGCTTGAAAAAGCGGTGCAGTTTTCCCGGTTCCCTTGGTTGTCAGCCGGAATCCGGTTGCAGGATAGCAAGGAGCCCGCCTTTGGTAAGCCTTATCTAATCAAGCACATCGGTGGCATCCGGGTGGCGGTTCTGGGTGTGACGACACACTACATTCCGAGCTGGGAGAATCCGTCCCACATTCAGGGTCTCGAATTCCAAGATGCATTGGAAACCGTGAAGGAATGGGTGCCGCGCATCCGTCTGGAGGAGCAGCCCGATGTGATGATCGTTGCGTACCACGGTGGATTTGAGTGCGATTTGGAAAGCGGGGAGCCGGCGGAAAGCATCACCGGGGAGAACCAGGCTTATGCCATGTGTGCCGAGGTGAAGGGCATTGATGTGCTCATCACCGGGCATCAGCATCGGCTGCTGGCCGCGCAGGTCCACGAAGTGACAGTTGTCCAACCCGGCTTCAATGGTCAGGCCATCGGCAAGATCCATGTGGATCTGGTTAAGGAACAGGAACGCTGGATTATTGTGGAGAAACGTGCCGAGTTGCTGCGACCAGACACTGGGACAACGACTGACACAGTGGTGTTAGCTTCCAGCCAGCAGTTGGAAGAACGGACCCAGGCATGGCTCGACGAGCCGATCGGACGAGTCGAGGGTGACATGGGCATATACGATCCTACAGCCTGTCGGCTGGCGGAGCATCCGTTTATCGAGTTTATCCATCGCGTGCAGATGGAATATGCGGGTGTCAACGTTTCATGTACGTCATTACTCAGTGAAGATTCCAAGGGGTTCGGAGACGTTATCACAAGACGGGATATCCTTACGAATTTCATATATCCGAATACGTTGGTCGTACTTCGTCTGACCGGACGCGACATCCGGGACGCGCTGGAACAGACAGCCTGTTATTTTACGGTCGGCCCAGTCGGGACTCCTCCCGTGAACCCGGCATATATGAAGCCGAAACCGCAGCACTATAATTACGACATGTGGGAAGGCATTGAATATACATTAAACATTGCATGCGCGCCGGGATCAAGGGTCAGCAGGTTGAAATATAACGGCGCAGACTTGCCGGGCGGGATGGAGCTGGATGTGGTCCTGAACAGCTACCGGGCCAGAGGAGGAGGAGATTACAGCATGTTCCAAGGGAAGAGAGTGATACGGGAGATACTGATCGACACCGCGGAGTTAGTGGAACAGTATATCTCGGAGCGCGGAAGCATCCCAGCTGCTTGTAATCACAATTGGAAAATTGTCATAGAGAGGCAATAGCTTGCTGGTGATTGTTAACTTAAGGAGAGGCTTTAAATGGATCAACATGTGTCACGGAACAGTCCCTACCATCGCGGCTTGCGTACAAATTTAATTAGCCCTCTTGACTTTATACCTAACTAGAGAGTTTATACTCTAACCAATAAATTAAGATAGAGGGTGAAAGCATTGTTTAAAATCAGCGAGTTTTCCAGGCTGAGCCGAATTCCGTTACAAACTCTGCGCTATTATGATCAGCTCGGAATCCTGAAGCCGGCCATGACCGATGAATCGACGGGATATCGGTATTATTACGCCGAACAACTACTGGAGATCAACCGTATCGTCATATATAAGGAATTGGGATTTACATTACAGCAGATCGCGCAGCTCCTTCATGAAGATATTTCAACAGAACAGATTCGGGGCATGCTGAGGCTCAAGGAGAGTGAAATCGCGCGGCAGCTTGATATGGAGCGCTCTAGGCTTGTCCGGGTAAAAGAAAGAATGCAGCTCCTGGAACGGGAAGGAAAAGTAAATAATAAACAAGAGGTTGTCTTGAAGCGCGTTGAAGCCATGCACATGATCACGTATGCTTCCCATGGCACCGTTGAGGATATCCCAAGCCTTTTCGAAATGTTCGATGGGCTGCATGATGGCCGAGCCAAGTCTCTATTATACGGTCCGCAGACGTTGTTGTGGAACGTATCCGGCAGCAAGGAGCATGTGTTTGAGTTCGAAGCCGGTTATGCCGTGAAATCGGATATCTTCAAGCTGCCGGAGCATCTCCAGTATCGATCCCTGCCTTCTGAGACCATGGCCACACTGTTATTCCGCTCGGATTCGGTGTACTCCGAATCGGCCTGCCTGGGTCTTGCCGAATGGATTGAGCAGCATGGTTATCTCGTTCGAAGCGACCAGCCCGGAAGAGAAACCTATGTGCCCTTATCAGGTGAGCCGGGGGTTTGTCTCATCGAAATTCAATTGCCAATTGAATACGAAGAGGAACGAGCATGAGTAATAAATGGATCGTTTATTTGCTTGCCCTGGCCGTGTTTCTCATTGGAACGATCGAGTACATCATAAGCGGAATTCTTCCCATCGTAGCGGAAGATCTAGGCATTGCGACGTCCACCGCTGGATCATTCGTAACGACATTCGCCCTTTCTGCAGCGATAGGCGCACCCGTAGTGGTCGCCGCAACCATCCGGGTGGACCGAAAAAAAATGCTGCTTGTCATGCTCGGCATATTTATTTTCAGCAGCTGTCTCGTCTATGTTAGTGACTCACTTGAAATGATGCTGATGACTCGAATGATCCAGGGACTCAGCGGTGGAACAGCCACGGTCATTGCAATGGCCGTAGCCACGCGTATGGTTGAAGAACGGAATCGGGGCTGCGCGATCGGCACCATATTGATGGGACTTAGCAGCTCTCTGGTGCTCGGCGTGCCGATCGGCACGTTCTTGAGCGAAACCATGGGGTGGAGAACCTTATTCGTCATTGCTGGCTTGCTGATGGTGATTCCGTTCTTGGCGGTCGTTTCCAAGGTTCCGTCCATTACGGAGCAAAAAGCCATTACACTTAGAATGCAGCTGTCGATATTAAAAGATAAAAAAATGGTGCTGGCTGTAGTCATTACGCTGTTTTATATCGGAGGATACTCATCGCTATTTACGTTTATATCCCCCTATCTTCAGCAGAATAGTGAGTTATCTGCAACGGCGCTTTCCGGTATTCTATTGATCTCGGGGATATGCAGCTTTGCTGGCTCCAAATTCGGAGGGGGGTTAGCGGATACGAAGGGATCCAGATTCACGATCTACGCCGGACTGTCCATCCAAGCGGGAACGTTGCTGCTGTTGTCTTGGTTCAACGGCTCGATCTACGCTGTTGTTCCATTAATCATGTTATGGATGGCCGCCACATGGGCGACATCTCCAGCACAGCAGTTGTATTTAGTTACCCTGGTCCCGCAATCGCCGGATATAGCCTTAAGCGTCAACACTTCGTTTATCCAATTTGGCTTCGCCCTCGGCTCAGGAATCGGCGGATTGGTGATCAGCAGCTCCTCCATTGACAATCTGGGTTGGTCCGGGTTTGTCATGGTTTTGGTGGCGCTCTTGCTTGCAGTTCGGTTGTTCGCTAATGATAAAAATAACTATGACAACCCTTGTCACTATTAGCAGATATGATGAACTTAAGGATGATCATCTTACATCCTATCCATCAAATATTGAACTTAGTTTCTTAGAAAGGGATGAATCAATCATGTATACAACCGTTTCTGATTTTATTACAGAATGGAAGAGGGAAGCAGAATTAACACAAAAGGTGTTAGACAGTTTGACGGATGAATCTTTACAACAGCAGGTATATCCTGAAGGCAGGACGCTGGGGAGAATTGCTTGGCATTTCGTAACGAACACCCCTGAATATTTGACTGAATTCGGGCTTGTTCTCGATCAGGTGCAAGATTCAGATGATGTACCGGCCGCGAAACAAATCGCCGAAACTTTTAGAAAAATAAGTTCAGAAGTAGCGACGGCTCTGGAAGGACAATGGACGGATGAGAGTTTAAAACAAATTCAAAATGCTTTTGGACGTCAGGAATCAAATGCTACCATCTTTATGGGATTGATTAAACACATTGCTCATCATAGAGGGCAGGTTACCGTTCTTATGCGTCAGGCTGGATTGAATATCCCTGCGGTATATGGTCCTTCAAAGGAAGGTTGGATACAAATGGGAGTAGCCAACCCGCCGCTTTGAACATGAATGAACTCGAATAACAAGAACATACACGCAATAAAGTCGCGAACAATCGCGGCTTTTTTGTTTTTAAGATGTAATTACATGAACAAATATCATCCCCGCATTGCAGTTTTTATAGTAAAATGGAAATTGCGGGTTTTGCCATAGATGAGTGTCGTGACTTTAAGGAAGAGGAGTTATTGAGGCAAGTGAAAAAGTTATATTCAACATGGTTCGGAGGTTATTGGAGCCCATATCTGGTTATGGCTTTGGCCGGTATTCTCAGCGCGGTTTACTTCGGAATCACCCATACGGTGTGGGCGGTAACCGGTGAGTTTACCCGTCTCGGGGGACATATTCTGGAATTCATCGGGGTGGATGTGTCGGATTGGGCGTATTTCGACCTCGTACATATGAACGGAACGACTTGGACGCGGACCGACGGCTGGATCGTATGGGGCATGTTTATCGGAGCCCTCATTACGATTCTGCTGAGCAGCAATTTCAAGATCCGAATGCCGAGACAGAAACGGCGGTACGTTCAGGGATTTGCAGGAGGAATCATCGCGGGCTTCGGAGCCCGGCTGGCTCTGGGCTGCAATCTCGCAGCCTTTTTTACCGGCGTCCCACAATTCTCCCTTCATTCCTGGATCTTTATCGTTGCTACCGGCGCGGGCACATTCTTAGGTGCTCGGTTGGTTAACACAAGATGGTGGAAAGGGAAGCCCGTCCTGAAAATGGGAGGTACCGCGCCTTCCGTTAAACCGGGTAAGAACAGGCAACCCCTATTCGGGGGTGTGCTAGGTCTTGCCTACATCGCGCTGATCGTATACTTCTACGCAACTGGTCACACGATGCTTGGAACAGCCGCCCTTTTCGGAGCGGCATTCGGTATTCTGATCGAACGGGGCCAGATCTGCTTTACTTCCGCTTTCCGCGATCTGTGGATCAGCGGCCGGGCTACGATGACAAAAGCGATTGCCGTCGGTATGGCAGTCAGCTCTGTCGCTACACTTATCGTTATTCTTGTATACGGTCTGGACCCGATTACAAAAATTGCCGCCCCAAGCACCTTTATCGGCGGATTGCTCTTCGGCTTGGGTATTGTTATGGCCGGAGGTTGCGAAACCGGCATGATGTACCGGCTGATGGAGGGACAAGTTGTCTTTTTACCCGTGTTTATCGGCAATATAATAGGTGCAACTGCTCTGGCATATGCATGGGATCATATGGGGGTATTTAACCTTCTCGTGAAGAGCGGCTCGCCTGTCAATCTGATCACCGTCATGGGTCCGGCTGGTGCATTGATAATTACGCTGCTTGTACTCGGGGGCGGATTCGCTGTCGCCGCATACTGGCAAAAAAACTACCGCTTCGGCGTTGGATTCAAGAAAGGGGATGCAACCCATGTCCGTTGATTTCACACTTGATCTCCGGGGGGAATCTTGTCCTTACCCGGTCATCTACACACTCGAAACACTCCGTGATATGAAAAAAGGGCAGACGCTTCAGGTCATTTCGGACTGTCCGTCCGCTTTTCGGAACGTGCCTGAGGAAGTCGTTAAACACGGCTATACCATGGCACAGGAGCCGATCAAAAACGGCCAGGAATTCAGCCTGTTTATCCAGGCGTAATACCATAATCATAATTGCGTAAAAAGCCTCCCTTCTAGAAGGGGGCTTTTTTCATGCGTGACTGTTCTGACGCAACTGAAAGCAACATGAGATGTTATCCTTAATTACTGGTTAACTCGGAAAATGACTTTATAATGAGAACAAAGGATGTGAGCTCCATATGATTAATATGAATTTGAAGAAATTGCGAAAGATGCACCGATTCACCCAAGAAGAAGTTGCCGAAAAGATCGGCGTTTCAAGACAAGCCGTGGCGAAGTGGGAAAGTGGAGAGACTGTACCGGATATTCAACATTGTACAGCTCTTGCGGATCTGTATGGCGTGGTATTGGATGATCTGGTCCATTATTCCGATAAGCATTCAGACATCGGCCTGCGTCCGAAGGGAAAACATATTTTCGGCATGGTACGGGTCGGGGAACGTGGTCAGATCGTAATTCCCAAAAAAGCCAGGGATATATTCGATATACGCCCCGGGGATAGCCTGGTGGTTCTGGGAGACGAGGCGCAGAAGGGAATTGCCATTATGAAAAGCGAAGGCGTGCTGCAGTTTGCAGAGGATATATTAAATGCGCAGACATTCAAGGAGGAAGATGAGTAATTGCCATCCAAACGATGAACGTTGCACGGGTCTGGGTGTCATGTCAAGGCGTCAGCTTTGGCCGGTTATATAAAAACTCAAGGGAACATCGCCATTTCAAGCTGTAGAGTTTGAAAGGCTCTCCAAGTTATTTTGAATAACTTGGAGAGCCTTTTTAATGTGAAAGATCACATTTGAATCAGAACTTGATTTTAAGTGTGTCACCATCAAGATAAATCCCCTCGGAACGCATAATCGGCAGCTTCTGTTCCGCCGAAAAGCCGATGGTTTCCCCGTCCCTAAGTGTGACGTTCTGTTCAACGATATATAAAGAAATATCCATCAGGAATTCACGAAGCTCGGCAGGTGTTACCTGGCTGTCCAGCACTTCGATCTCGTCTTTACCAAAGGCTCTGAGTCCATAGGTATAACCATTAACTCCGGATTCCGTGCGTACGAGCCCGAAGTATACGAGATTTAACAGCGGAAACAGATCGTCGGATTTCATGGTTTCAGCCATTTCCACAAAGAGCTCGGGCTGAAATACCGTGCCGGATGAATAGAGACCGACGGCATTAGGCAGTTTCAAACAGCTCGCCGCCAGCTTGGTATACATCCTGCCGCTATCAAGCGGGGAGGCAGCACGCGAAAACACAGCCAGAATAAGCTGACTGACATGGGTTTTGGTTACCTCTACAGCCTCTGGCCACAGGTAATTTCCTTGCGCGTAATGCTCAGCCTCGCCATCCGGTACCGGAGCATCAACGAAGCTGACCGCGACCATGCAGCCGTCTGCTTCAAAGACCAGAATACCTTCCTTTTCCTCTTCGGAGCTGCCATTCTCCGGGGAAGAGGAAATATTCCAATCGTGCTGAAGATTTGCCTTGATTTGCTCCAGGTCGCATTCCGATGAATTCAACAGAACGAAGCCGTTAAATATACCGGATGATTCATTGGAGTCCATCGGGGTATCCTCTGGAGTTTCCCCTGCCTCATAGAGTGCCGCCTGCTTCATCCAATACTCACGAATCATGTTAACCATGGCTACAGCTTCTTGTTCCGCCGTGGCAGAATGATAAGGCTGCATCTCACTGAATACATGTCCGCAATGCTCGGTGTCTGACGGATTTTCATAACCGCCACAGACACCGACCAGCCATTTGCCAAACAGGGTCTTTTTATATTTGAAAATATAATAATGCATGTCGTGAAGATCGAATTCCCCAGCTAATTCGATTTTGCTGGGCTTATGACCGAGCTCTCGTTCATTTGCCAGCCATTCGATCATGGAATCCATTGCTGCTTGTTGTTGAACTTTCATTGTGTTCCTCTCCTTATATATGTACGATAATATAACTGTTATATTCTACCAATCATCACGGAGTTGAGCAATACTAGAAAAAGGCAAATAATTACCAATGAGAGAATGATCCTCGACCGCCGTTTTCTCAAATATGGGTAGGATCCATATACACCATGTTGAATATATTTTTACATCCATACAGAGATCAAGGAGGTGGACATGTGGAACTTTTAAAGGTTTCATATGAACAGAAAACAGTATTACGTAACCTCATGGAACTCTATCAATACGATATGAGTCAATATGAAGCTGAGAGTGAGAATGACGTTAATGAATATGGTCTGTACGATTATAAGTATTTAGACCATTACTGGACGGAAGAGGGGCGGTATCCTTACTTTGTTATACAATCAGGGAAGCTGGCCGGATTTGTATTGGTGAGAGAAATAAAAACAGCAAGGGATTCCTCTCGAAAGTACTCCATGGCGGAATTTTTCATCTTAAAAAAATACCGAAAGCAGGCAATTGGTAAGAAAGCAGCCTTTAAAGTATTCGAAATGTTTAAGGGCAAGTGGAGTATTGCCTGGTTGGAAAAAAATCGGTCAGCCCAGGCATTTTGGATCAAAATCATCTCAGAATACACGATCGGCGAATATTCCGAAACAACGTTTTCAGGTAACCCTGCAATTGAATTTAATGCCTAACAGCTCGTTTGAAAATACGACGCATACGCATGATGAGCCATTCAAATAAAGATGAAGAAGCTCGATATAAATCCGATCGGGACGGTCGCCTAACCGTCCTCCACTGAATATATCTGAAGTATCAGATGATTCAAGAGAGGATGTTGGCCTTGCAAGCTGTTTCTCATGATCTAGATCAAGGGTGGATCGCCTATACATCGAATCGTGCCGGATCGTTCGACATTTGGCTGTACCGACCGCAGGATAGACTTCATGTTCAACTTACCCGGGGACTTGGCGCGGAATTCTCCGTTCCCTATTGGTCGCCGGACAGCAGGAGGATTGCATTTATCGGAATTGGAAATGTGGTCCATTTGCTGGATACCTCCACGCATACCGTAGCCAGGATCGACCAAATCGAACCTTACACGCTGTTGGACTGGTCTCCTGACAATCGGTCTCTGGTCTATGTTAAAAATGGCCGAATCGTCGTTTATGATACGTTCACACATCGGAGCTATACCATCTCAGAGCCTGGAGCTAGCGATGTCCAATGGTTCCCTTCGGGTACAGAGCTTCTATTTGCGGCTCCGGATGCCAGTGGCATTACGCAGCTCTTCCGCATGCAAAGCGATGGCAGTAATCGGAGACAAATCACACGGAATACGAATGGACCGCTCCATAACGTTCGGATATCCCCGGACGGTGCCTTCGCACTCTATACATTCCCTGGTGCAAGCATCTCCCTGATATCAACTGTCGATTTGGCAACCGGAACCGTCTATACGCTGGAAGGCGGACCGCTCGCCAAAAACTATTTTCCGTCATGGTCACCGGATTCCCAGAACATCGCCTACAGCGCAACCGCTTATGAAGAGCCATATTATTATTCTCTTATCCAGATTGACAGCCGCACCGGACAGAATCAAAGGACGATTGCGGTTTCCGACTGTTTTGCCACCCCTGTCGGGTGGTCGCCGGATGGTGCGAAAATCGCATATTTGTCGGGATGCGGAGGTGTTGAAAGCGCTAGTCAGCTCTGGATCGTGGATATCAGGGATCAGATGCCGGTGAACGTTGTCAGCGGCGGGCGTATTACCGCCGTGCAGTGGTCTCCTCGCGCCAGAAGGCTTCCGGAAAACATTTTCACCAGCCTCGTTTACCGGGTATCCTTTCCATATCCTGCAAACTGGCGTCAGGTAAGTGATGAAAGATACGAAGGGGCCGACGGTTTTTTTCAGGTATCCGCGATTTCATCAAGTGACCCTATTACCGAAGTATGCCACGCCGAAGCTTTTCATCCATTAATGCCTTACGGCTCATCACCAACTATTATCGATGTGAAGGTGCAACATCAAGACGCGTGTTTCATCTTCCCGTCAGCCGATCAGCCAGCCGAGATGAATAAGCAGTCCGCCCTGATCGTAAGATACCCCCGCCCTGTCCAAATCGGGGAAACGTTCTACAATTATTTTATCTTGTTTGCTGACGTCAACCATATCCGTCAAATGGGTGCGCGGTTGTCGTTTTTATAATGCTAATCATTGCTACATGGATGAATTTTGTTTAATCCCTACTTGACAGGTTGAATTAATTGGTTTAATCTAGCCACAGGAATCACCACTTCAGTCATCATTAAATGATCATTCATTATCTTAGCATTGAAGGATGTCAGCCGATTGGTCCACCAAAGGCTCCTGTTTACTCCTTTGTCGTTAGTACGACGAAAGGGGTAGATGGGGGTCTTTCTGTATTTTCAAGAGTTAGCGATGGGGGATAAGGACCGGCAAACGGAGGTTCATGACCCGAGAAAGGAGCGACATGGAAGATAAGAATTGGGACTTGTTGGAGGAGGCCGATTGGCATTTTCGCAAAGTGGTACGCAGGTTTGTCAAAGAACGTGACAAGATTTCGGTAGAAGGCATAACCTTGCCAGGCTTGTTGATTCTCAACACGATATACCGGAATGGAGAGCAGAGGCTTGGCGAGCTGGCGGAACAACTCGACTTCACATCCGGAGCTGTAACGGCGATATCCGATAAGCTGGAGACTTCCGGGTTCGCGATCAGAAGGCGTAGCAAGACGGACCGGAGAGCGATTGCCTTAGATATTACAGAAGCAGGAAGAGAGATGCTGCAGCGTAATGAAAATGTTGGCGGGTATATGATTGACCTCATCTTCGGCGCATTCTCGCACGAGGAGCTCAGGGAACTCATTCATTATTTTAAACAGCTGAGTGAACATCTTGAAGGTTTCTCGGATTCTGTGCTTCAACAGTGTGCATTATTTACCGAGCCAAACGAAAGAAATGCACAAGGTAATCGTGGCTCCGTGAAACGATCAAATGCCTTTATTTCTTACTAAAAATCAAATTTGAAAGGAAGTTGTGACGATGGGACACCCGACGATTTATCCAACAGGTACAACGGTTTATAATCCGGAGAAGACTTGGAGCGGTTACACGATATATCAAGCAGCGGATACAGGAGCTCTCCTCATTGACATGAATGGGAGAGAGGTTCATCTGTGGAAAGGGCTTCGAGGATTTCCCAACAAGCTGTTTCCGGGTGGTTACGTGCTGGGAAGCACCTCCGAGCGCGACCCGAAATACGGGTTTCAGGATGAAACCAATCTGGTGCAGGTCGACTGGGACGGCAATATCGTCTGGAAATTTGACCGTTATGAATACATAGAGGATCCGGGGCATCCGCCGCAGTGGATGGCACGCCAGCATCACGATTATCAGCGTGAGGGCAATCCCGTCGGTTATTATGTTCCAGGGCAAGATCCGAAGGTGGATTCGGGCAATACGCTCATCCTGGCTCACAAGAATGTGAAGCGTCCCGAGATATCCGACATCGAGCTGCTGGATGATACGATCATCGAAGTGGATTGGGAAGGAAATGTGGTGTGGGAATGGGCCGTTAGCGATCACTTTGATGAACTGGGATTTGATGAGGATGCAAAGCTCGCATTATCCCGCGATCCGAACACCCGCGGCTTTGGAGCTCATGCGGGCGATTGGATGCACATTAATTCGGCTTCGGTGCTCGGGCCTAACCGATTTTATGATGCGGGAGACGAACGCTTTCATCCCGATAATATAATCTGGGATGCCAGGGAAACGAATATTATTGCCATCATTGATAAAAAAACCGGGGACATCGTCTGGAAGCTTGGCCCGGATTATTCCACGGAGGAAACGAAGCATATCGGCTGGATTATCGGCCAGCATCATGCCCATCTCATACCGCAGGGCCTTCCGGGCGAGGGTAACATTTTGATCTTTGATAATGGGGGTTGGGGCGGTTACGGAAAGCCGAATCCGGAAGCGGCGGATGGTTTGAAAATAGCTCGGCGTGACCATTCGCGCATCCTGGAAATCAACCCCGTGACTTTAGAGATTGAATGGCAATATACGCCGACGGAAGCCGGATTCCAGGCTCCGCTTGACTCTTACCGCTTTTACAGCCCGTATATCAGCTCGGCACAGCGGCTACCCAATGGCAACACCCTGATTACCGAAGGGGCTGACGGACGAATATTCGAAGTGACACGAGCTTTCGAGCTGGTGTGGGAATATATTTCGCCTTATAAAAACAGCCGCAACTCCAACATGGTCTATCGCGCATACCGGGTTCCATATGAATGGGTTCCTCAGCTTGAATTGCCCGTTGAGACGGAGATTGCCCCGCTGGATGTTGCCGATTACCGTCTGCCGGGCGCCGCGCCGAGAGGTGCCGTTACAAGTGTGGAAGTCGAAGGTACAATCTCATACGGTGAGGGAGCGCTTTGCGTGGCCAGAACGGATGAAGTCGTGCAAAAAGAGAGGGATCGAGATGAGTAGACATCAATCTTTGAAGCAATGGAGTTTTCGGCTGCTGTCGGTAATTCTTATCATGAGTATGCTAAGCGGGTGCGGCAATGCTTCGGGTGAGCAGCAGGGGAATCGGCTCAAACTGAAAATCGCAGACATTTCAACCAATACCGTGTTTCGTGTAGCAAAGAGCAAGGGTTTCTTCGACAAACACGGAATTGATGCCGAATTGGTAAACTTCGCTACGCCGGCTGAAGGCGTGAACTCCTTATTCATTAAACAGGTAGACGTTGCGTTCGGAGCGGACTTCCCGCTCCTGAACGCTGTCAGCAAAGGCGATTACTCCATCTTTGCTTCATCAGGAACGGCAACGGATTTAAGTGCGAGCGAATGGAAGCTGTTCGTTCGTAAAGAGATTGGAAGCGCTGCGGATCTCAAGGGGAAAAGGTTAAGTTTCTCAAGAGGCACTTTCATCCCCTATCTATGGGATGTGTATTTGGCCGAAAACGGAGTTGCGCTCTCGGACGTGGAGCTGATCGGACAGGGAGGTTTCGACGAGGCGTATGTAGCTCTCAAAAAAGGCGACATTGACGCCGCCTGGGTATATGGAGCAGTGCTGAACGAGAAGTTCGGTGCGCTTACCGAAGCCAAAGAAATGTCGGATATGTCTAAGACACCCGTAAGGCTTGGTACCGGATTGATCGCTTCGAATGAATTGCTCAACGGCAACAAGAAAGGTTTCGTAGCGCTGCTGAAAGCGCTGGATGAGGCGTCAGCTTATGCCCAGGCGCATCCGGAGGAAACGGCGGATCTGATGTATGAAGAAGTCAAGCAGCCGAGAGAAGCGACGCTAAAGGATCTGCCGAAGAATCCATGGAATCTTGGTTTTACGGAAAAAGCCTACGAAGGATTACGGGGACAGAAGGAATATATGGTGGATAACGGCATCATCGAAAAGGATTTCGAGCTGAACGAGAAATTGAATCTGGATTTGGTGAGGGAAGCATTCCCGGATCGAGTCATTGAACTGAAGTGAGGAGATGAAGACGATGAGAGCAGCGTCAAGGCAGAATGAAATCCATATTGAACAGTTGAATAAAAGTTACGCACAGCAAACCTCGGCAGGTGACTTGCACTATATTATCCAGGACGTCAACTTGGCGGTAAAAGGCGGCGAGTTCTTTGTTCTGCTGGGTCCAAGCGGGTGCGGCAAGTCGACGCTGCTTGGTCTGATCGCCGGCTTTGTATCCAAGACTTCGGGTCAGGTGAGAGTAGGCGAGAAGGAGGTGGACCGTCCGGGCCAGGATCGTGCCGTCGTATTTCAGCAAGCCGACTCCTCCTTGTTCCCATGGCTGACCGTAAGAGAAAATGTGGAATTTGGACTTCGGATGAAGCGAATACCTCCCGCGAAGCGAAAGGACATATCCAGTCAGTTTATTACGTTAGTGGGTCTTGCGGGGCATGAGAGCAAATATCCACGCGAGCTGTCAGGCGGTATGAAACAACGGGTACAGCTGGCAAGGGTATTGTCCAATGATCCAGCGATTTTGCTCATGGATGAACCATTCGGCGCATTGGATGCGATGACAAGACGGACGATGCAAAGAGAGTTGGTACGCATATGGCAGGACACGGATAAAACCGTCATCTTCGTGACGCACGATATTCAGGAAGCTCTTCTACTCGGAGGACGTATCGGCATCATGTCAGCGGGTCCGTCCTCAAAAATAACGGATATCTACGAGGTGCCTCTCGCCTATCCGAGAGATATATCTGATCCGGCTTTCCATGCGCTGTATAACCAAATTCAATCGCATTTTGACGAGTAGAGAGGAAGGGAACCCATGAGCAAGAAAATTAAGAAATGGTCGCTTCATATCCTGGTGTGGATTGCTGGTCTTGCCGTCTGGCATTTGCTTTCCCTTGCGTATGGGCCCGAAATTCTGCCGGGTCCTATCTATACCGCCAAGGGCGGATATGAATTGTTGATGGACGGCACCCTGATTCAGTATATCGGGATCAGTTCATACCGGGTGCTGCTCGGCTGGACCCTTGGTAGTCTGATTGCAATTCCGGCCGGACTCATCATCGGGAAGGTGGGGCCGATCCGCGCTTTCGCCGAACCGTTCCTCAATTTCATCCGGTTCATTCCGCCGATTGCCTTCATCACCTTGTTTCTGGTCTGGTTCGGCATCGGGGAAACATCGAAAGTTATGCTTATTATGTATGCAACCTTCTTTATTGTGGTAATAAATACGTTGACGGGTGTGTTATCCGTAGAAGAGGATAAGATTCGCTCCGCCCGCAGCATGGGGGCATCCGAGTGGCAGATTGTGCAACATGTCATCATTCCTGCAACGATCCCATTTATGTTCACCGGCATCCGGCTTGCCATGGGAACCTCGTTCATGGCGATTATCGGGGCAGAGATGATTGCTTCGAATGAAGGCGTGGGGTATCTGATCTGGAATTCACGTTTGTTCTTCCGTACGGATTGGATTTTTGTCGGTTTGATTTGTCTGGGATTGATGGGGTTCATAACGGACCGTGCCGTAGGTCTGCTGGGGCGCAAGTGGTTGTCCCGTTACGGGGTAGTCAGTACGAACTCACTCCGTAGATGAACGTAGTACTATTATACGAAGCCGCAGCTCCCTCTTATGAAGGGGCTGCGGCTTTTTCATTTGGAATAATGGATCACCATACTTAATCGGTTCATGGAGGCGCCGGAGTTATGGTAAACATGCGGTTTATCGGCCTTAAATCGAATGGATTTACCAGGAGTCACCGTATATTCCTCGTTTTCGACACGAATGGTGAGCTCTCCTTCGAAAACAGTAATAAATTCTTCCGTCCCCTCAATGTGAGCCTCTGCACTTAAATAACCGCCACAGTCCATTTCTAACGAATACATTTCAAAGCGCCGCCCTTCCTCAAAAGGGAAATAAGGATAAATTCGAACTTTTCCGTGATCCTCCACCAGCGCTTGCACCTCTTCTTGAGATACCACGACCGTTTCGGATTGAGGCTCATTAATCAAAGACGTAAAAGAGAGCTTTAACCCGTTCGCAATTTTCCATACGGTTGTAATAGAGGGACTCGATTCTCCTCGTTCGATCTGGCCCAGCATCGTTTTGCTGATTCCGGTCATCTCCGCGACTTTATCCAGGCTTAGCTTCCTTTGCTCCCTTAGCAGCTTCATATTATTCGCCAATACTAAATGAATCGGCTTCAACATCAAACACCGCCTTTTTTGGATTGTGCGTTATAACATACATATTGTATAATCATAACGTACAGACGCTATAACGTACAATTATTACTACTATAACATACGCGAAAGGAGGGAGCGCGTGTTCATCGTTGCGCTGCTTACCTATGCGATTGTCGCTTCATTTACGCCCGGACCCAACAACATCATTTCGATGACGAATGCACGGAGCCACGGATTTAAGAAAACGATGCGCTTTATCGGAGGGGTAGCAGCTGGATGCTTGGTCATTATGCTGTTGTCCAGCTATTTCAATCTGGTATTATATCCATTCATCCCGAAGATCAGGTTTGTTATGAATATCATCGGATGCGTGTATCTGATCTATCTTGCCATAAAAATCATGCAGAGCAAGCCCTCTCATGCAGATGATAAGGCTCGTGGATTCAATACCTTTTATTTCGGGTTCATCTTCCAGTTCATGAATCCGAAGGTTATTTTATACGGGATAACAGCTGTATCGACCTTTGTCATGCCGATCTCTACTTCCCATGCCCAGTTGATATCCTACTCGTTCTTGCTCACGATCGTCGGCATTTGTGCCAACATGACCTGGGCGCTATTCGGTTCGCTGTTCCAGCATCTGTTATCTCGATATGAGCGCCCGTTTAATATATCGATGGGATTGCTTCTGCTTTACAGCGCCTTTTCTATTTATGCCACGAACTGATTGTCTAGCTACATCGTAAGGTCATCGCACCTCAGCCAAAAGTACAAGGCTTCCCGAATCACACATCCGGAAAGCCTTGCTTTGTTTTATTCGAAAATGTTGGAGATCTGCTCTTTCAGTTTGTTAGCAGATGCATGAAATTGGGTTAATTCCTCGTCATTAAACTCGAGATTCAGAATTTCCCGAACGCCTGTACGATCAACCACACAAGGCACGCCTAAGTATACATCAGACACACCGTGGTAGTCCGTGAGCAGCGTGGATACATTGAGAACGGAACCTTCGTTTTGCAAAATGGAGACGATGATCCGATCGAGTGCCAACGCGATTGCATAGGAGGTGGAACCCTTGGCGTTAATGATTTCATAAGCCGCATTCTTGGTGCGGTCGAAAATATCTTCTTTTTCACCGTCAGTCAGATCGATTCCGATCCCCGCGATGTTGGCAATGCTCCAAAGCGGCAATTCGGAATCACCGTGTTCCCCGACGATATGGGCGTGAATGCTGCGCGGATTAATGCCTTTGTTTTGACCAATCAAATACCGGAAACGGGCGCTATCCAGCAAGGTACCGGAGCCGATCACGCGATTGACCGGGTAGCCGCTCTTCTTCAACGTGACGTAAGAGAGAATATCCACCGGATTCGTAGCCACAAGAATGATGCCGTGGTCATTGTATTTCACGATGTTTTGGATAATATCGTCAAATATCGCCGTATTTCGCTTCAATAAGTCAATTCGCGTCTCGCCGGGTCTTTGGTTGGAGCCTGCGGCAATGACAATGATGTCGGCATCCTTGCAATCGCTGTAATCTCCAGCCCACAGCTTGACGCCTCCGGCAAAGGGGAGGCCGTGATTCATATCCAAGGCTTCACCAAGCGCTTTGTCATGGTTCGCATCGATTAATACCAGTTCAGATACTCTTTCGCGTAAGAATAAGGTGTACGCAGTCGTTGCTCCCACAGCTCCTGTACCGATGATCACCACGCGGGACGGACGCTGAGCTCCATTTTGTGTCATAAGTGTTTCGCTCCCTTGTACTGAGTTAATGAAATTTGGTGAATGGTATACTTCTGATGAATTACCCTAATAAAAGGCTGCCGGAACAGTGAATCCCTAAGGCTTCATCGATAGTAATGATAACATATTCAGGAAGATTTAAGCAGCGGGATTGTGATATATTTCATCCTGTGTGTTCATTTTTAACTTTGACACTGTCAGAAACCATACACATTCATCAGGGGAGGGGATCACGCTTATGCCAAACGCGGTCACAGGTTATTATCGGTAATTCTATCAGGTATAAACGAAGCAAGCAGTTGCCTTATTTCCTGAATCATGACCCTCTGATATTCATTACCCTCATGGTATAGCTCTCCGATCTTCATGTACGTTTGGTCCAGTTGCTCTTGATAGGATGCAGCTTGTTTATCGGGGTGGTTCCTCTTGAACTCATCCATAACGTTCTGGATATACGCCGGACGAGCGCCCCAAGTTCCGAGTACTTCTCCTGTGCTTGCATGGAGGAAGACAGCAATCGGCTGTGCGCGTCCGCCATCCGTTAGAAATAGGTCCATTGTTTCCATATGATCTTCCATGATGAGCACGTCGGACGGAATTCGGCTATATTCCAATATTTTAAATAGGACAGGCACATTCCATATGACATCCGGGCACCAATCCGTACAGAGAATCAGGCAGTGCAGATGGTTGAATGGGTTTCGCTCAGAAGTAAAGAATCGCTCGGTCTCTTTGTTCTCCCACTGGAAGCGATCATATACTTGTCTGAATAGTTCCTTCGTATTTGGGATTCTGCTCAATTTCATTTCCCGAATCTTCATATTCTCCATGAATTGGAGAGGCGTTAAACCCTGGCCGATCTTTTGTTGGAGATGGAGGGGATGAGACATAGGATCATACGTCCTTTCATAACGTAATAGATTCATATTGAGATACATCCAATTTAACGTTAGCTTAAGACAAAACTGACCATACAGAAATGGTCAGTTTTTATCTGTTTATGAAAGTCAGATATACTGAAGGTTGTGTTACCGAATGAAGCGATTCGTGAAATAGGATGCGCTACATGGGCTGAGTTTCATGTATAATTCATTAAACATACCTACCATTACGACAGTAAATTTTATTAATATAATGCCTGAGGTGGTCCCACTTGTTTGATATTCTTCTACCGGAGCAAAGCGAGTTCCCATTATACCAGCAGTTATATCTGCAAATTCGTGAGGGTATCCGTAATGGGGTCATTCCCGACGGACAACGATTGCCTTCCGTTCGCGCCCTCCAGCTTCAGCTCAATATAAGCAAAACACCGATCGAGACGGCTTATCAAATGTTAACGTCAGAAGGGTATGTGATCAGCAAACCGAGGTCGGGGCTATATGTCATAAATCCATACAAGGAACTATCTCACCATCATCAACAGCAGACCCCCTCTATAACAACGATGTCAGTTATGCATTCCAACGGGCACTTGAATCAAGATCAAGGCGTTATTGACTTTAATCCCACTCGATTAGATCAAGCGTCTTTTCCGGTACGAACCTGGAATAAAATGCTCAAGGAAGCGTTGGAACAGCACGTGAGTGAAATGGGAATGTATGGGGATCCGCAGGGCGAATACGGGCTTCGCACCGTGGTTTCGGAATATCTGCGAAATTCCAGAGGGGTTATTTCAACACCTGATCAAATTGTGATCGGCGCCGGCACGGCCTATAGCATGGGGCTACTTACGAGAGTACTTCCAGGACTTAAGCATATTGCGGTTGAGGAGCCGGGTTACAGCTTGGTACGAGATCAATTTCACTTGAATGGCTGTGATTTACTTCCGATTACGCTTAGTGATAAGGGAATCTCGCTTGACCAGCTGGAGAGCAGCCACGCACAGCTCGTATATGTAACGCCATCTCACCAATTCCCGACGGGAAGCATCATGCCTTATCCGGAGCGGGAACGATTACTGGAGTGGGCCAATACCAGAAATGCATACATTATCGAGGACGATTATGACGGTGAGTTTCGTTACCAGGGAAAACCGATTCCTTCCCTGCAAGGATTGGATCATAATGGGCGGGTCATATACGCCGGCACGTTCTCGAAAGTGTTGACTCCGACACTGCGTATGAACTATCTCGTTCTGCCACCGGCGCTGCTGAATCACATATCCCACAAACGTCAGGAAGTATTATTTGCCCCTTCACGCGTGGAACAGTGGGCAATGACCGCGTTTTTTGAACAGGGGCATTGGTACCGTCATATTCGTAAAGTTCGTAATCTGTACAGGAAGAGACATCATCAGTTGATTGAGTTGATTGAGACTTATCTCGGCAGGTTTGTTGAAATTACGGGTCAGAATTCAGGGCTCCATATTCAGCTCATCGTCAAAAAAGAAGTGTCCTCGGAGGAATTGATTCAGAGGGCGGCAAACGTCGGGGTTATCGTGTACGACCTGCGAAAAATGTGGATGAACCATCAGCAAGATGCGAATATGTTCCCGAGGTTATATATGGGATTTGCAAGCTTGAACGCAGCTGACATGGAAAAGGGGATACGGCTTCTGCAGAAGGCCTGGAACATGGATTGAACACGGCTTGTTTATACCTGTCTTTTATAAAATGTTGAAACTGACCATTTCATAAGGGTCAGTTCCTTGTTTATGATAAGCAAAAAAAGTAGGAGTGCATGCTATGATCACCCAAAGTGAGGTAAGGGCATATTTAAACCGTTTAGGCATTTCGGATATTCAGGAACCGACGAAGGAATATTTATTCGAGCTGCATAAAGCCCACGTGGCACAAATACCTTGGCAGACCTTGGATATTTTTGCCGGGAAACCGACATCCATCGATATAGAGGAATCGGTACAACTTATGATCCATCATCGAAGCGGTTATTGTTTTCATCTGAATGGAGCCTTTACCGCGCTTCTTCGAGCCTTAGGTTATAAGGTATATTGGCATCGGGCAGGAGTACAGCCTTTAGGGCAAGAACCACGGATTAACGGCTTCCATCTCGGGATAACGGTAAGTTTATTGAATGAACAACTTGGGGAAGAAGAGCGGTGGCTCGTGGATGTCGGACTTGGCGATATGCCATGGGAACCGATCCCATTGAAATTCGGGGAATACATACAGGGACCTTTTCAATATACGCTTGAGCCGTCTCGCATAACGGATGATGGCTGGAGGCTGATCCATGATCCCCATTATTCATATGTAGGCGTAGATTATGCCCCTGATGTTGTGAACAGCTTGGAACTATTTAAATCAAACCATGCATTTTATAGCCGATCACCGGAATCCCCGTGGATGGAGCTGTTCATTGTTAGGCAACGGCACGAGCAGGGCATGAACGAGCTCAAAGGCTGCATATGGAGAAAGTGGAGCGGCAATACCCTGGATAAGGTAGAGATTTCATCGAAGTCGGAATGGTTCGAGATCCTGGCGGACATATTTCATGAGCCGCTCGTCAACTATTCCATGATCGAACGGGACCTGATATGGGATAAGGTTAACAGGCAGCATCAGAATTGGAAGAAGCTTATGGAGAATGAGCGAGCATAGAAGACACCGAATGATTCACCTTATTTTAGTTCCCCAGCTGATCCTCAGCGGCATAGAACATGCTAAACCAATCTGTCACTTGAATACCCGGAAACGCAGATGATAAGATGGTACATAAAATTCGTGTTGTGAAGCATTGTCTTATTGCTTCATAACCTAGCTGTAAGGAGATCTATAGTCATGGCAACCATCGAAGATTTTACCAAGCTGGATATTCGGATCGGGACGATCGTGGAAGCAAAGCCATTCCCGGAAGCGCGCGTTCCCGCCATCAAAATGAAGATTGATTTCGGCCCGCTCGGGATCAAGCGCACCAGTGCCCAAATTACGAATCGATATGATGCGGACACCATCATAGGTAATCAAGTTGTCGCTATCGTCAATTTTCCGCCTAGACGCATAGCTGGCTTTCAATCCGAAGTGCTTGTCCTCGGCGGGGTACCGGAGCAGGGAGACGTTGTGCTTCTGAAGCCGGATGTTGATCTGCCGAATGGCACTCCCATCGCTTAAACCTATTTCATCAGTCGGTGCGGTCGCTTGCGGCTTGGACCGACTAGATGAACCTCACCTCGCTGCGTCTCTTCAACAATTCAGCCGCTCCTTCCGCAATTTTCTGAACACCGATTTCGATGAGTTCCTCCTTCACCTGAGATACGCTTAGTCGTATCATGGATTCGTTCTTAAACTCAGGCAAGAACATGCTGCTGGCATCCTGAACATACACGTTCTCATTCTCCAGATAGTTAACCAATTGATATGCTTTTAATGGTTCTGGCAGCTGGATCGTGGAATAAAATCCGGATGGCGAACCCGTAAAGGATAAGAAAGGTGGCAGGTGAGTTTGGTAAGCCTGCTGGAGCAGAGCCCCTTTTTTACTATAGGTCTGCCTCATCCTCTGAATATGTGCTCGGAACATCCCGTTCTTCAGATAAATTTCGAGTGCGCCTTGCATGAGCACCGGACTGTGTATGTCCGCCGCGTGCTTCGCCCGCTGGAATATTTCACTCATCGCTTCGGGGATCACAGCCAAGCCCAGCCGTAGTCCGGGGAGCATGACTTTGGAAAAGCTCTTCGTGTAGATCACCCTGCCAGAGGGATCGAAGGCAAACATCGGATCATGTTTCGAATCCGGATCCAAATCTCCCATATAATCATCCTCGATGATATAGACATCATACTTCTGCGCAAGCTCTACAATCCTCTTCTTCTCCACATTGGAGTAACTGTAGCCTGTAGGGTTATGGAACCTTGAGACCGTATAGAAAAACTTGATATCCCTGGTTTTAAAAATGTCCTCCAACCGCCCAAAGTCGATGCCGTTCTTCGTAACCTCAATCCCGTATGTCACGGCTTGATGAATCTTGAGGGAGTCCATCATGCTAAAGTGCGTGGGCTGCTCAACACAAATATTGTTCTTTCCGTTAGGAAAAGGAAGGGAGACCAGCAGATGCAGCGCTTGCTGCGAACCGGACACAACAAAGATCCTTTCAGGAGCCGTGAAGACCTGCAAGTCGAGTAAATGCCGGGCTAACTCAACACGAAGTGACTGCAAACCCGGAATTTGGGAATAGGTGAATAACTCTTCTTGATATATTTCGATCGCTTGGTTCATGCAATGCTGAAAGTCTCGGTAGGGCATGACCGTTTTATCAGGTCCCGCCGATCGAAAATCGATCACTTGGTCCGCTGGGTTCGAGGGAGTTATGTTACCTCTGCCCTCCACGACATAGTAACCACTCTTGGGAACAGCATAGACAATATGTCTCTTTTCCAATTCAGCATAGGCCCGTAAGGCTGTATTTTTACTGCATGAAAAGGATTCTGTCAAAGCGCGGATGGATGGCAGTTTGCTGCCGGGTTTCAATAAACCATCCAGTATTTGGCGTTCAACTGACTGAATAATGTCGGTGTATTTCATATCTTGTTATACCTCCATTCGATCTGTACGGGTACAGAGCCGGAAAACATGCATTCTCACAACAATATGCTATAAGTATACTCTACAATGCAGCATGCTTTGGTTCGATATTGCTGTTGATGTTGATTGGAATGGATTGTGTGCTGATCATGGTCATTTTCATCGTTAGGAGAACGATGTAATGACGATTAATACCAGGGTTGAGGAGTGGGATCGATGCATTTAAAATGGATATGGCTCTTCTTGTGCCTGATTGTGATGGTAATCCTTACGGGTTGTGACCGAATCAAGGAATCGGATCCGCGAGAAATTGTGAAACAGTATGTGGAATGGTGGGAGCAGGGCAGCTACGAATCGATGTATGATGTGTTGTCACTGGAGTCCAGACAGAAGATGACAAAAGAGGATTTTATAACGCGATTTCGGAACATTTATGAGGGGATTGGAGCAGAAGACCTCACCATCACGACAGACTTTACGGCTCAGGAAGCAAGCGGAACAAGGGAAGAGCGGGTGTTCTATCCCTATCAAATCCAATTGGAAACATCGGCAGGTCGGGTGCAGGCAGAAGGTTCGTTTGAGCTATTACAAGAGGGCGATCCAACCGAGACTAAGAAGCTGTCTTGGCGAATGGTATGGCAACCTTCCTTGATATTGCCGGCTATGGATGCCTTGGATAAGGTGAACGTGCAGACGTTACCATCCAGCAGGGGCGAGATTTTGGATCGTAACGGTCACGGTCTGGCCATTAATGGCACGATTGAGGTCATCGGTATCGTTCCCGGTAAGCTCGGCGCCGATGGAGAACAGACCTTGGTTGAATTAGCTGAACGCCTGGGAATTTCGACCGAGATTATGAAGCGTAAGCTTGATGCGCCGTGGGTGAAAGACGATCTGTTCGTACCCATCTTGAACCTCAATGCCCAGCAGGGCAGAATGGATTACAGTGATCTGCCAGGCGTTGTAAAGAAGAAGGAACGTGCTCGAGTCTACCCTTACGGCGCGGCGGCAGCACATCTAACAGGCTACATCCGACAAGTGACAGAGGAGGATTTGGCCCATGCGCCCGAGGCGCAGTATGGACCGACTGAACTTATAGGTAAATCAGGATCCGAGCAGGTATATAATGAAGTGCTGCGTGGCCGGGACGGTAAGCGGATCTCGATCGTGGATTCCTCGGGTAAGGTCAAAGAAATCGTAGCCGAGAAGGAAGCAGTAGATGGTCAGGATATTCGTTTAACCATTGATGCTGAACTTCAAAAATCCATATTTGCTTCATTTCGTGAGGATGCAGGTACCGCAGCCGCCATCAACCCCAGGACCGGGGAAATCATGGCATTGGTTAACAGCCCGTCCTATGATCCCAATGCTTTCATTGTTGGATTATCGACAGAGCAGTGGGATGAGTGGAACCACAATCCGGATAAACCGCTATTGAATCGATTCACGAAGCTGTACGCTCCAGGCTCGGTATTTAAACCGATCACGGCTGCGGTTGGTCTGAAGCTCGGGGTCACTACCCCTGGAAAGGTCAGGGAGATCCACGGCTTGCGTTGGTCCAAAGACCCGAGCTGGGGAAATTATTACGTGACACGCGTGAAGGAAGTACCCGTTCTGAATCTGAGAGATGCTCTTGTGTATTCAGATAACATCTATCTGGCGCAGGAAGCATTGGAGATGGGTGCGGATCCTTTTCTGAAGGAAGCTGTAAAATTCGGGTTCGAAGAGGGTTTGCCGCTTCCATTCCCTTTCCCGAAAGCAAGCTTGGCTAATGAGGGGATCAAGAACGAAATTCAACTCGCGGACTCCGGATATGGCCAAGGGGAAGTGCTCATGAGTCCTTTACATTTGGCTTTGGCCTATACCCCCTTCATTACTGGCGGGAAGCTGATTCAGCCTGTACTGGATTTATCAGAGCAGGAGAACAAGCCTCAGAAGACAAGAGAGGTGTTGGATGAGCACACTGCCGGAATCATCAAGCGTATGCTCGTCGATGTGGTTCAGGATCCAAAAGGCAGCGGACACGGCGCTGATCTATCGGGTATTGAGCTTGCAGGGAAGACGGGAACCGCCGAACTGAAAATCAACAAAGGCGAAAAAGGACAGGAGAACGGATGGTTCGTTGCGTTTGACACGAGGGAGTCCAAGCTCCTCCTTGCGATGATGATAGAGCATGTTGAAGATCGGGGAGGCAGCGGGTATGTGGTGAACAAAGTCGCGCCGATCTTGCAAAAATATTACGAAAAAAATATCCTTGAAAATAAGCTGACGAAAAGCTCTTGTTATGCGAATTGGACGGTTGTAATATGGAATAAAACTAGTCGGAGATGATCTTATGAGTAAGATTCAATTCTCAGTCCAAGTTCGATTGGTATCCGATCTTACCCGTTCCAAACAGTTCTATGAAGAAGTACTGGGTTGTGAAGTGAATGACGTATGGGCGGTAAGGGATGATTTTGCGCTCGGATTCAAGCTGATTCAGGCGGAATCCCGCGCTGATGTCACACCCAATCCAGCGGGGAAGGACCATGCGACGCGCTGGGATACATACGCTTACGTGGGTACACATTATGATTTGGATGCGTTGTATGAAGAACTGACCTCCAGGGGGGCCGAAGTGGCACAGGAACCTGTATTCATGGAAGCGGACTGGGGCGTGTGGAAGGATTTTGCGATTCAAGATCCAGACGGCTACGTCATTGGCTTTGGCTCCGGGATAAAGGACTAGGTGGGTGCGATGTCGGACATTGATATGAAGAAGGTCCTTATCAGCAGCGACCCTTCGCTGTTGGACTTGGATGCCATTGTACATTTTTTGCGGCGAAGCTACTGGGCTAATGAGCGTTCTGACCAAAAAATCAAAACATCGTTAGAAGGTTCTACGTGCTTCGGGGCATATTACGCCAACCGACAGATCGGTTTTGCTCGCGTGGTAAGTGATGGCGCAACCGTCTATTGGCTGTGTGATGTATTTGTGGATGAGGCATATCGTGGAATTGGCGTGGGGAAGAAATTAATCGAAACGATTACGACCCACGAGGATTACCGAAATGTATTCGGTATATTGGCAACGCGGGATGCCCATGGTCTGTATGAGCAATACGGTTTTGTCCGCGATCATGGAAAAACATTGACTCGGATGCCGGATTTTCTCCGGAAGGATTAGTTGAAATAATAAGGAGTTTATGATGGTTAGTATTCGTCGTATTCATTATGATGATTTAGATGATCTTATCCTGTTATATGAAGAGTTGGATGAGAGTACCGTTGACGCAATCAAAATGAAATCTCTATTTTTAAAAATACAAGAAAACGATCTTTATTATTTGCTCGGTGCGAAGAATGAGGAAGGCTCATTAATTGGGTCGGTTATGGGGATACAATGCTACGATCTGACTGGTGATTGTAATTTCTTCATGATGATTGAGAATTTAATTATATCCAGTGCTTACCGGCGTAAAGGAATCGGTAAACAGCTTATTATGCGCATTGAAGAAATTGCTATCGAACGAGGTTGTCATTTCATCACACTTGTTACTGGGAGCAAGAAAGCCGAAAGTCATAAATTCTATAAATCCCTCGGATATGAGGACGGTATCATTAAAGGGTTTTATAAAAGCTTGCCCTGTT
Organism: Paenibacillus sp. p3-SID867; assembly: GCF_025142895.1. NCBI lineage: Bacteria > Bacillati > Bacillota > Bacilli > Caryophanales > Paenibacillaceae > Paenibacillus > Paenibacillus sp. p3-SID867. Next base: position 27,335 of record NZ_JAMBDM010000007.1, on the reverse strand, counting down.
AAGAAGGGGGATCATCTATGATTATATGGGTTAACGGCGCATTTGGCTCGGGCAAGACCCAGGCTGCGCATGAGCTTCAGCGAAGAATCTCGAACTCGCACGTGTACGATCCGGAGAATGCAGGTTACTTCATTCGCGATAATGTGCCAAGGGATGCCAAACGCGACGACTTTCAGCATTATCCGATGTGGAGGGAGTTTAATTACTCCATGTTTAAGTATATGGATCAGGAATCGGACCAATTGATTATTGCTCCGATGACCATTACAAACGCGGAATATTTCGATGAAATCGTTGGTCAATTGAGACGTGATGGCGTGGAAGTACAGCATTTTACTTTGTGCGCTTCCAAGGGAGTGCTCCTTAGACGGCTGCGGAGCAGAGGAGAAGGTTCGAATTCATGGGCCGCACAACAAATTGACCGGTGTATCAGCGGATTCTCGAATGAAGTGTTTCAGCATCATATCGACACGGATCATCTATCGATCGATGAAGTGGTCGAAACGATCGGTGTTTTGGCAAATGTGAAGCTGTTGCCTGATCATCGCAGCTCCGCCAAGAAGAAACTCGATCGAATCAAAACCAAATTTGCGCACATCCGATTTTTTGGATAACAAGTGGATGGATTATGACATTTGAAGGTTTATTCGAAAGTTGTAGTGTAGAGTTTTAGCGATAGCGGGAATATAACTAAAGAAAAGACGATTTCTCATATTGGGAAGTCGTCTTTTTCTGTCTGTAAGGTAACAGAAAATCTCACACCCAAAATATTTTATATGCAGCTAAATATTTTTCCTTAACGAAAAACAAGCTATATATGTACGAATATTCTCTATGAAATCAAGAAGAAATGGAGAAACCCATTAGAAGGAGATCTGCAAAATTATAAAATTCCATTGACAAAATCCTAAAGATGGATTATTTTTTGTACATGGGAATTAAAGTTGCGTCAGAGCAAAATAATTGGATCACGGCAGGACGAGGTTTGAGAATGTCCGGGATCGTCTAAGGATTGAGCAAACTCATTATTGATGTGGAGTGGAGGAGAAGAAGATGAAGAAGAGAACGAATAGAAACAGGATATTATTAGGGGCAGCCGCCATTCTGAGTTTGCTGCTGGTGTTAACCGCGTGCGCTTCGGGAGAAGTGAAGCAGGAAGGAACAGCGGGTGAGCAAGGGGATAAGAAAATTCGAGTGGTTACAACCATTGGACAGATTGCGGAACCCATCTCCGTTATAGGGGGAGATCGGGTCGAGGTACTGAGCTTGATGGGGCCTGGCGTCGATCCGCATTTATATAATGCTACCCAAGGCGATATCAAGAAACTGGATAGTGGCGATGTTATTTTCTATAGCGGGCTTCATCTCGAAGGCAACATGACGGAAATATTCGAACAGATCGGTAAGAACAAACCTGTACTGGCGATTGCAGATGCCATCCCGAAGGATCAATTGCTGCAGGATGATACGCAGGCCATTGATCCCCATGTGTGGTTTGACATCGATTTGTGGAAAGTGTCTTTGGATTCGGCTGTAGAGGAGCTGAAGTCCCTTGCTCCGAATGATGCTGACTTTTTTGAAGAGAACAAGCAGAAGTATTTTGCCCAGCTGGATGAATTGAAAGCCGAGGCCAAGGATAAGTTGAGTCAAATTCCGGAAGAACAGCGGGTGATGGTTACCGCTCATGATGCCTTTGGGTATTTCGGCCGCTTGCATGGTCTGGAGGTAGTTGGACTGCAAGGATTGAGTACGGAGGATGAAATCGGCCTCTCGGACATTAACGGAACGATCGATATCCTGCTGCAGCACAAGGTGCCCGCCGTATTCGTTGAGAGCAGCGTCAATCCAGCTTCCATTAATGCCGTTATTGAAGGTGCTGCCAAGAATGGGCTGGATATAAAGCTTGGAGGAGAGCTTTTCTCCGATGCCATGGGCGAAGCGGGAACAACGGAAGGAACTTATGTCGGAATGTATCGTCATAATGTCGAAACCATCTATCATGCATTAACAGGAAGTGGTGAATAACATGTCTGTACTTCAAGTTCAAGACCTTAATGCATCCTATCGTAAAAATAAAGTGCTCCACCATGTCTCCTTTCATGTGGAACCAGGCTCTTTAACCAGCATAGTCGGGCCGAACGGTGCCGGTAAATCAACGCTGTTAAAGGTCATGCTGGAGCTTCACCCCAAGCTGTCCGGGAATGTGTCATTCTTTGGATCAAGCTTAAGCAAAATCAAGACCCGTGTCGGCTATGTGCCGCAGCGCGGATCCGTGGACTGGGATTTCCCGACCGATGCACTGGATGTTGTCATGATGGGTCTATACGGCCGGGTGGGCTGGCTGAAACGACCGAACATGAGCCATAAGGAAAAAGCGATGGCATCGCTGGATCAAATGGGCATGGCGGACTTTGCCGACCGCCAGATCAGCCAGCTCTCCGGCGGACAGCAGCAGCGCGTATTCCTCGCTAGGGCGCTTGTCCAGGATGCCGACCTCTATTTCATGGATGAACCGTTAGCTGGTGTTGATGCGGCAACCGAGCGGGCGATTATGAGCACGCTGAAGGATCTGAAAATGGCCGGTAAAACGGTCATGGTGGTCCATCATGATCTGCAAACGGTTGAGGATTATTTCGACCATGTGCTGCTTCTGAACCGTACGGTCATTGCGCATGGGAAGACGGAAGATGTATTCACGAAGGAACATGTATACCGCGCCTACGGCGGTTCGCTTCGCTGGATGAAGGAGGCGTAACGCATGCTGAATTCATTATTATCTCCGAACACGCAATGGGTGCTATTGAGCACATTAATTCTGGGCATGGCAGCCGGCATGATCGGCTGTCTCGCCTATTGGAAGCGGCAAAGTTTGATGAGTGACGCATTGTCTCATGCGGCTCTTCCCGGTGTCGTGGTTGCATTTGCATTGACTGGAAGCAAGAATCTGCTGGTGATGATACTCGGAGCTGCTGTCAGCGCCTTAATCGGAGCCTGGATGATCCAGTGGATCCGTACTTCCAGCCGCATTAAGGAAGATACGGCCATGGGCATGATTCTATCCGTATTTTTCGGACTGGGCATTATGCTGCTTACCATTGTGAACCGTACAGCAGGCGGGAATCAGAGCGGACTGGATAACTTTATTTTCGGTCAGGCTGCCTCCATGGTTCGTAAGGATGTTTTTACGATGCTCATTCTGGCTGCTTTAGTTATTCTGGTTGTCTCGATTGGCTTTAAGGAATGGAAGCTGTTTCTGTTTGATCCTGATTTTGCCAGGGGATTAGGGATGAATAGCCGTCTGATGAACTCCCTCTATATGGGGGTGCTTGTTCTTGTCATTGTCATTGGTATTCAGGCTGTTGGCGTTATTTTGATGGCGGCCATGCTGATCATACCTGCCGTAAGCGCAAGATATTGGACTCAATCCTTTAGAATGATGGTCATTTTGTCGGCAATATTCGGAGGCGGCTCCGGGTTTGTCGGCACCTTGGTCAGCACGATCGGAAAAGGATGGCCTACAGGACCGTTTATCGTTGTCGCCTCTTCCGTATTGTTCACGGTTTCTCTGGTCTTCGGTGCCGAGAAAGGACTGCTAATCCAGGCGCTGCAGCTCCGCTCTCAGAAAAAAGAACATATGGACTCCAATAACCCATCGGTTCTAAGTCCGCGGTTGTCCGAAAGGGGGAGCAATCAATGACCTATACAGGATGGATATTGCTAACGGCTTCTCTCGTCGGATTATCTTGCGGTATCGTTGGCGTGTTCCTGATACTGCGCAGAATGGCGATGATGGCCGATGCTATCAGTCATACTGTGCTGCTTGGGATCGTAACGGCTTTTATCGTCACAAGAGAACTAAGCGGACCTCATATGCTGATCGGTGCGATTATTGCCGGTTTGCTGACGGCAGTCCTCGTTCAATGGTTTCATTCCCGGGGCGTTCAGCAGGATGCTTCCATCGGTGTTGTATTTACAACCTTGTTTGCGATTGGCGTCATCCTGATTGCAACCCAGGTTGGCAATGCCCACCTGGATACCAAGCATGCCCTCATGGGTGAGATTACGTTTGTGCCTTGGGATGTGATGCACGTTCCTCTGTTAGGGGAAGTGCCAAAAGCTACCTTCATGCTGGCAGCCGTGCTCCTCGTTGTACTGATCGTCATCCTGGCGTTCTATAAGGAATGGAAGATTACGTCCTTTGATCCGGCTTTGGCGGCCAGTATCGGTATTCCTGTCGTGCTTATGCACTATGTATTTATGTCGCTGGTCTCCATCACGACGGTTGCATCGTTTGATGCCGTGGGAGCGATCATGGTGGTGGCTATGCTTATAACACCTGCCGCAGCAGCCTATCTATGGACGGATAAACTCTCCATCATGCTGGTGTTAAGCGGTGCCTTCGGCGTCATTTCTGCATTCATGGGTTACTATGTCGCGTTATGGCTGGACACCTCCATCTCAGGCTCTATGGCATTTGCTACCGGAATTGTATTTATTCTCAGCTTCCTGTTCTCTCCGAGACATGGCGTGCTTTCCCGTTATCTTCATAAATTTAATACGCATCGCAGTGAAGAGAAACTGGACGGTGTATCCTGAAATAAGGGATGCTGCATGAAGCTTGGGCGATGAGATGCCCAGGCTTCTTTTTGTCTTCCAAAACCTGAGGTGTGTTATAATCAGGAATTAATGCCGTGGTGTGAAGAAGGTTATTTCAAAGGAGTGAGTACATATGCAGATGGAGTCAACAAGACTGGTGATCCGGGATTTTGAGGAGGAGGATTTTGCTAGTATTCATGCCTATGCCTCTGACCCATTAGTGACCGAGTATACGATGTGGGGACCGAATACGGAAGAGGAAACTTTAGAATATTTAAAGGAAATCCACCAAATGAAAGAGCAGTGCCCCCGTGACAGCTATGAACTGGCGATCGTTCTAAAAGATAGCGGCCAGTTAATCGGCGGTGTAGGTCTTCACCGATCCAAGACAAACGCAGAGCTTGGGTACTGCTTGAATTCCGCCTATTGGCGACAGGGTTATGCTTCGGAAGCTGCTAGCGTCATGTGCCGTTTTGGTTTTAATGAGCTCGGCGTTCATCGGATTTACGCCACCTGCAGGCCGGGAAACATCGGGTCAGCTGCGGTTATGCGCCATATCGGAATGAAGCAGGAAGGGCATCTTCGTCAGCATCTATGGTTTAAAGGGGCTTACCATGATTCCTATTTATTCTCCATCCTCAAAGATGAATTCGAAGTTTAAATCTATCATATGGTTAAGGAGCTCCTGCCTGCATGGATAATACCAAATTGTTGATCCGTCATAACGGAATTTCGATTTACGAGGAAGCGTCAGGTAAAGTGTATTATACGAAAGAGAATCATGTGTCCGTTGTTGTTCTGGCTAAGCATGGCGATCAACTGCTGTTGATCCGTCAATATCGCGCCGCCGTGGATGACTACGTCATTCAGTTACCCGGTGGTGGCGTAAGCGAGGAGGAGGATCTGGAATCGGCAGCACGCCGTGAGATGCTGGAGGAAACGGGCTGCACCTGCGGCAAGCTTCATTATCTGGGCAAGCTCTATCCGGCGTCCTGGAGATGCAATGAGATTGCCCATGTTTTTTACACGGATGAGGTAATCAGTCAAGCGGATCAGCAGCTCGAAGGATACGAGGACATCGACCTAGTAAGAATGAGCGTAAAGGAATGCCTGCACCGGATTCAGGAGAATGAGCTTCAGGACTCCGAGCTGGTCTTTGCGATAATGCAAGGTTTGCTCCAGGGATTTATTCAGAATAATTAATGGAGGTTTCATATTAAATGGAGTTTGTTGTGATTTTCATGACCGTGTTAAGTATCTTCGTTGCCATCATTGTCATTCGTTACGCGATCAATTCATCCAAAATCATCATTAGAATGGATGCCATGATTCAAGAGATGAGAATGCTTCGAAAGGATGTAAATGAGCTTAAGGAGAACAAGCATATCGTGGATAAAAGAGTATAAGTCGATCTCGATCCACCATGAACTACAATCCGTACGAAGAGCCGTGCCGATACAGAACTTATCTGTATGAGGCGGCTCTTTTTTTCGTGAATTATGGACAAATTCATCATTTATGCCGCGGTGACAAACTTGGCGGCCTTGGAACGAATATAATTCACTATGAGCATAAAGGAGTGTTCGTCCCATGGGAAGGCATCTGCTGATCTATGATGTGGAGTGGTGGATTTTAGGTAAACATGCAAAGGTCATTCAACAGTTTCACCCATCCCTGGATCTGATGTCCATCGGGGAATTGGATCGGTTTCTGGAACAGCACAGCAGCGATGATATCAATCAAGCCTATGACCGAATCGGTGCAATGTGCTTGGGAATCGCAGCCTATTGTATTTTCAAGCATATTCGTATCGATGCCTCGGCAGCGGTCTCTTATTATTATTTCAGTCAGAATTACGAAACCTTTCGCGAATGGATCGGTGACGAACTGATCCCCGACCCGGAGTTTCTCAGGCTGGTCATTCCCCGAATCGGCGTAATCGGTGCGATGAACCAACAGCTGACCCAAGCGCTTAGACAGGTGGCTCCGGAGGCTAACGTGGAATATATCGGGCATTTTGTAGACCATCGGTTATTCCAACCATCCATGATATTGAGCAGGGGTAGTGCTCCGTTTGTCATAGGCTGGGCTGGAGATCCTGCGAAACGATCCAAAAATTACGCTACATTATGTAAGCATATCCGTGACCATTTCCGCCAAGATGAACGGATTCGATTTATTGAAACAGCCGGAGCTTACTCCTATGAAGAGATGCCTAAATTTTATCATCAGCTGGACCTGCTGCTCATCACTTCGGCAAATGAGGGCAGCGCAGCTCCTGCACTGGAGGCCTATGCATGCGGGGTACCCGTATTAGGAACTAATGTGGGTAACATTAAGGCTGCCGCTCATCCGGATGCACACGGCTTGATCTTGGACAGTGACAATCCGGAGGATTTTATCAACCTGATCGATCAATGGATGGGACAGCGGCGTAAGCTGGCTGACATCGGACAGCAGTGCAGGCACTACATTGAGTCATATTGGACAATAGAACAAGTGATAGAGCGCTGGTTAAGGGCGTTATTCCAATGGGAGAGGCAGTCGTGAAGGAGGGGAGCCTGTGTTAGATCGAGTATCTGTGCTGATTCCGTATCAATCGGATGGAAATGGACCCAGAGATACAGCGTTTGAGTGGGTATTGGGCTTCTACGCACGGATGATGCCGGAAGTCGAGGTATGTGTAGGCGAAATAGCGGACGCAAGGGAGCTCTTCAGCAGATCCAGGGCGATCAATCGTGCGTATCACCAGGCTACCAAAGACATTATCGTGATTGCGGATAGCGATATTGTATACGACCCGAATCTGTTGAGGAAATCCATTACTTACGTGAACAGCGGGCAGTGGGTGATTCCCTTCAGCCGGATCCTTCGTTTATCCAAAGAAATATCGCATTTGCTGCTGCAGCAAGAAAACATATGGCCATTGGCCGTTAAAACTGAAACAGCCGCGGAGCAGGCGACCGCATTTGTTGGCGGATTTAATGTGCTTGGCCGCGAAGCCTATGAAACGGTAGGAGGATATGATGAACGATTTGTCGGTTGGGGCGGGGAAGATGAGGCTTTTGCCTATGCGCTGGATACCTTGGTCGGCCACCATATCCGCCTGGAAGGGGAAATGGTTCATTTTTGGCATCCATTCGTAGGACCTGACGGGAATCCCAATTATGATTCCAATTATGCGCTGTATCTGCGCTATCTAAAGGCGCGCGGCAATCAGGAAGAGATGCGGCTATTGATTCAGGAACCATCTTCTCAATAAGGAGGGGCGAATAGCTTATGAGGCTGTCAGTAATTGTACCGGTATTAAATGAAATCACCTTCGTTCCATTGTATATAGAAAGTGCGATCCGTTACGCGGATGAGATTATCATTGCCGACGGCGGCAGTACCGACGGGACCATTGAGGAAATCGAGCGCCTTCAGCAGCGCTATGCGATTCGACTGTTCCATGTCCAGCAGAGCGGAATGCCATACACCGAGGATTGGAACGAATCCGTGGTCCGTAATTTTTTGATTGATCAGGCCCAAGGAGACTGGATCATGAATCTGGATATCGACGAACTGATGGATGATCGATTCGCTGATGTTTTGCCGGAGCTCATGAACCGATCAGGTGTGGATATTTATCAGTTTCCCTTCGTTAATTTCTGGAGGGATCCATGGACGATCCGGGTGAATAGTCCCGGTGATGAACGCTGGTCAAACGACATCACCAGAATGTGGCGGGCCAAACAAGGAATACGCTATCGTGACGAGAAGCATCACTGCACGCTGGAAGCTGCCGAAGGCCGGAGTATATGGAGTATCCCCCGCGGGCGATCCGATGTGAACGTGTATCACTACCACTATGCACTTGGCAACAAAATCAAGTTCAATGATAACCGCCGAGGGGATGTCAATGTGCAGATGAATCTCGGACAGCCGGATTGGACATTCAAGCCTGAAGCCTATGATATCGTCACAAAGCCTTATGAGGGCAAGCATCCTGAGGTTATCATGAACTATCTAAATCGGCGGGATGCTTTAGGATCTTAACCGAATAATCAAGAAATAACCCCTCCATGACCTGATTGTAGAATCAGTCATCTTGAAGGGGTTACTTTTATTATTCCGTTGTCATTTCTGTTGCAGCGTGGACAGACGAGCATAAGTGGCTGACAGCTTGAATTACCCCGACCCGGTCCAATACCTGCAGATTGGATATTTGAGTTAGCAAGGAATTGAGCTGCTGTTCATGATAGCTTAGGGAATCCACCCAATAATGATCGGAGTGGACCTGCGTGTGGACATCTGTAGAGCCGCAATAAACGACTTGATCAAATCGAACCTCCGAGAACAGATCGATCCGGTTTGTAAAATACAGCCGCGGGCCTATTTTTCGGGTCCCTACGATGAGATGGCCATGATATACATGGGTGTACACAACTACTAGCAGATTCTCGTTCTCGCTCAAACCCTTCACAATCTGCTGCCAGCGTCTGGAATTGGTCTCCCAAACGGTAAGACCGAGCACCAGCACCACTTTTGTTCCGGCTTGATTGACTCTGGACGCGATTTCATCCGGACGATCTACCATATGAAAAATGCTATCCGGTCCTTTTGGCGACCTCCACGGTTTGTTCCATTTTTGTTCATAATAGGATTTATTCTTATTCCATAACTCGTTATAGACATGATTCTTAAGCTTCTTGATCGTAACGCTCCCGTGATGATAAACAAAGGCGTCTTCCACGATGGCCAGGCGGTACCCTGCGTTCCGGACACGTTCACAATAATCATCGTCTTCAAACATCCCGAGCCCATAAGCGGGATCCAGTGTCCCCACACGTTCCCATACATTCCTCCTAATGGCTACACAGAAAAATCCAAGCAGATCGGTATAACGGTATCTTCGCCGGTAACGCTCGTAGAATTCGCTAAGCCAGCGGGGATGAGCGCCTTGAACAGCATCCCCTATAAAATGATCCAACGCTTGATCGTTCCCCACGTGATTAGACATCGGACCCGTCATAGCTAACATTTCGTCTTTCTGAAAAGGTCTCAGCAGGCGCGAGATCCAGCTTCCATCCGGAACAAGCGTATCATTATTGAGCAGAATGATAAATTCTCCGCTTGATTGCGCGCATCCCAGCGTGTTGCCAGCGGCAAAACCGAGATTCGTAGGGGAGGTGATCACTTTGATCAGCGGATGATTTTGACTCCTGAGATAGGCGGATGTCTGATCGTTTGAGGCATTATCAACGATGATTATCTCCAGGTTCGGATAATGACCCGGTTGAAGGAGTCGATGAAGGCATTGCTGTGTATAAGACCAGTTATTATGAACAACCAGGATTACACTGACTTTGGGGAACAGGTACTGCACGATCTCACCATGGAGCACTTCATATCGATGATCCCAATTGTTAAGCTCTGCAAACTGCTGGCGCTGTTCAATGACGTTGTGCTCGGACTGTAGAAGGGCAGCTTCAATCGCCTCTTCAAATTGCGCGGGAGTATCCGCAATCTTGACCAGTTGATCTGCAACGGTTTTCACTTCAGGAAGTTCCGTAGAGATGACCGGCTTGCCGGCTGCTAAATATTCGTACAGCTTAACTGGATTGGTAGCTTGCGTCAGCTCGTTCTTCTTGAACGGAATTAAAGCGACCTGGAAGCGATGCAGATAAGCAGGGAGTTCATGGTACGGCTTCTCACCTAGCAATAATACGTTACTCAGGCCCTCGATCCCCGAGGTGTCACAGCCGAAAGTATTTCCAATGAGGACAAACGTCCAATCCGGCCGATTTCTGGCGAGTGACTCCATCAGCTGAATGTCAAACCAGTCGGATATTGCCCCGTAGTAACCAATTATCGGCTGATCAATAGACTCAAGCTCTGGCAGCGCCTCATCAGGCGGCTTCGAGAAGTGAGCAGTATCTGCTGCATTGCGGATAAGTACCGCCGAAGGATTGTACTGGGAGGCCCAGTCATGCAGATGCTGGGAGGTTGTTACCACGAGCCCTGCTTCTTGCAGCAGCTGTTCTTCCAGCAGGAGCATCGTCTTGTCGTTCGTTGAGAAACCGGCATGATGATCCATGCAGTCGTAGACGATATGATGCTGATCCATAGCGGTAACGAGTGGAGTCCAGAATGGAAGATCCACGATGGAGACCAGTTGGGATAATCCAAATTTATCCCTTATATGCTCTACCGACCACTTCAAATACTGGATATCCCAATATTCCATTCGATCCTGGTACAAATTCAAAGGCTGATTGGCGCACAAGGTGACTAGCCATATATTACGATCAATATTTTTAACTTTAACATGACGGCTGATTTCTTCTCTTGACGCTTCCTCTTTTCCTAACCCCACAATCTCGGGATTTACGTAGAACACTCGATGCCCCTGCTGAGCGAATTGCTCTGACATTTGCTGTGGGCGCTGCCATCGGAACTGCCAATCAATGACGGGAAACCGCATGATGTCGTACAACAGCATCGTACCGGGCTCGGGCTGCTCGCCAGCGGGCATGCATACGTCCACGGCCTGGACAGGTGCCTGTTCCATTAGTTGTATGGATCGCGGGTATGTCATTGGTAATGTGTACGCAGGAGTTGAAGGTGGAGCGGAGCGCTTCCTCCGGATATATTTCAGGGCAAGTTGGCGCTGTTTCCATTGACGCAAGGCCGAGCGATGGGTTGAGGATTTACGTCGGCGGTAAGGCTTGATTTTATTCAAGGTTAGCCTCCTCTCTGGTGCAAGGGTCTATTTAACAAACTATGTATCATTCCAAATATCTGTATGGGTAGAACACCAGATGAAGGGGAAATACCGGGAATGATCGGAAGGGGCACCACTGATTGCAGGCTTCCGGTGTCCAGGAATTTAGGCCATTTCCTTATCTTTGACCTTCCAGGTAGCCATTGTCCCGGCATTCACATAAGGTACCAATGACTAAACAAAGGGAGGGGCACTTGTGAGGAGATACTGGAACAGGAGTCTTGATGGGGGATGCAAAGAAATCACAGTCCGAAAAAAGAAAAAGCGTAAAAAAACCTCGTATTCGATATGGAGTAAATTTTTATCTCTGCGTCGAAAGCTCATCCGCAGTATTGCAGGAATCCGATTGCAGATTGCTCGATTGAATGAACGGCTAAATGCGCTTCAAGAGCAGGTGAACGGTTTACGAGGTGGAGCAAGTCCAGGGGCAGGTCCAAGTGCAGGTCCAGGAGTAGGTCCGGGTCCAGGTGCAGGTCCAGGCAGCAGCATCATTGCTTTTTTAAGAGGCAGGTTGAACAGCCGGGTTACAGTGGAAACAACGGCAGGCACCATATTCGGAACGCTGATCGCGATTGGAGAAGATTATGTTCAGATTGCAGAGCCGAACGGTAGTATCGTCATAATCCCGCTCCGCAGTTTCTTGTCTATCGCTTGATAAAAGATGGGAGGAAGCAGATAGTATGGACTTTTCAGAAATTCTGGCTACTTTCGTGGGCAGAACGGTAGAGGTTGTTCAGGTCAATCAATTTCTGCAAGGTCAGTTACGGTCCTCAGCAGACGGATTAATTACAGTGGAAGTGGTAAGCTCGAATTATATCCCTACTTCTCAAGTGGTCACTGTGCTTAATGAGAGTATTTCATTCGTGCGCATTCTGCCTCTCTGAAGGATTGCCATGTTTCAGTGTTTCGGTCTCGTCAATAATGGAATTCTTCCATTTCAAGTAATGATGGGGGTGTCGATGCGTCAAGCTGGTCATTCTTAGTCTTCGGTGGTATAATGCCTCCGCTACGTGGCATAGCTTGTGTGTACCGGATAGCTTCATTAATTGTCCGATATCCTCATACAATCTCCCTTCAAAGAGAGTATGAGGATCCCAGCCATCGACCTGCTTAAGTATGGGAACATTGAACATGCGCGGAGCTACGGCTGGGGCCTCGTGCAGCAGCACATAAGGAGACAAGGAAGAGGGCGCTGCTTTAACTCCTTGATACACGAGCTGTTTATTTGCTCGCTCCAGCCACTCCGTATGATTAGCATAAACGACGGCGGTATCCTGTTGGCTGCCAGCCGCCCTCAGGAGGATCTCCAGCGCATCAGGAGCAAGCCAGTCATCGGCATCCAGCTCCAGTAACCAGGGGGCTTTTGCTATATTCAATATTCTGTTCAGAGCTCGTGATTTGCCTATATTCTCTACTTGCCGAATCAGCTTAATGCGTGGATCCTGAGGCAGTCTCATCAGATAATGTGCGGTCTCTGCATCGGTTGACCCGTCATCGAGAATCACAAGCTCCCATGCCCCGAGGGTCTGCGCTAATACGGACCGCACAGCCCAAGGAAGATAAATGCCATCATTATAGGTGCACAAAGCAATAGTCACCAGAGGAGGGCAGTCAATATCCGGTGGCTGTGATTGTTCTTGGGCACCAGCTTCGAGAAGAGGGAATAAGGCCTGCCATTCCTCAGCTTCTTTCATCCAGGCGGGCGCCTGGCGTTGAAGGTACAAGAATCCATCGGAATCAACTTCCGTCCATTCATACCGCGTGGATAGCTCGAATTGTTTATCGATCAATACGTACCTCTGGAATGGCAACTGCTCTCTAGTTCTGAAACCCGGTGTCTGTCCGTTCATGACAGTCTTCGTGCGCCATAACAGCGGACCACGGGGAATCCGTAAAGGTGAAACGTATCTGTTCCTAGATGGTGACAACTGATCTATATTCGAAGCTGGATTCATGATATAGCCGGCAGAGTACTCGTTACAGGACCTCAGCCAACGTTCAATCTCTTCCTTGGCATGAGGCTGGACAGTATCTCCGGCATGGAGCGTTATGAACCACGGCTTAATCTCCCGGGCAAGTGTCTCATTCAGGATCGATCCGGTCAATTCTTCACTAGGAATTATCACAGGAAGGGCAGCGGGGAAAACGCGTTTTATCGAGGCGGCGGTATTCTCGCTTAAATGGGGATATGAACCTGGAAGAATAAACACCAGCATAACCGTTCAGTTCCTTTCTATATCTATATCTATATCTTTATCTTTGCCGTTGTTAAACCCAATTCGTTAAACCCAATCCTGTTTATCGTATGCCCGCAAGCGCTAGGCGGATACAACAGCCTATAACATACTGTTAGTTGCGACGTTCTGGTAAATCGGGAATAATAGAACCTAGAGGCAAAAGCCGAAACCTTTAGATGGGGGAACACGAATCAGATGAACTCGACGCATAGTCAAATACTTCAGCAAGCTCAAGGATTTGCCCGCTCTGTGCACGAACAGGATGCAAGCGGTCATGATTGGTGGCATGTTCAGCGTGTCACCCGCATCGCCCGACTCCTAGCTTATCTTGAAGGGGCGAATGCATACATATGTGAATTGTCAGCATGGCTCCATGATGTAGCCGACGAGAAGCTGAATGAATCGAAGGAAGCGGGTTACGAACGGGTTCAGCATTGGTTGCAACAAGCCGGTCTGGAAGCTTCCGACCAGGAGCACGTGTTGGAGATTATCAGTACGATGTCGTTCTCAGGCGGAACAGGGAGCGTCATGCGTACATTGGAAGGACGAATTGTACAGGATGCAGATCGTCTGGATGCGATTGGCGCAATTGGGATTGCCCGTACTTTCGCTTATTCCGGATGGAAGGGACAAAGCATGTACGATCCATGCATTTCCCTTCGGCAGCATATGACACGAGAGGAATATCGAAAGGGCAAGAGCACGGCCATTAACCATTTCCATGAAAAGCTTCTGAAGCTGAAGGATAAAATGAATACGGAATCGGCAAGGCTGCTCGCAGATGGCAAGCATCAGAGTCTCGAGCTCTTTCTCCAGTTATTCGATAAAGAGTGGGCGTTGGGGAATGAAGCCTACCTGCACGAATCCCCGATTCATCGCCGTAATGTATCACGTGTCCATATTGCCTTCGATGATTCAACGGCAGGGTCGTTAAAGATGATGCTGCGCTCGAAACCGGGAGAGATCGTGGTTACATTGGGCGATAACCTTATGGTAGGGCCGCTTCCCAAAGACCAGGATTTCTCCCGTTCATTCTCTACCCGAAATAAGTGGTTTCAGGAACGATACAGCATTGCTCATGTGGAAGATAGAAAATTAACGATGCTGCAAGCCGCCTTCGATTGGCTGACCTGGCCCCAGCAGCTGACCGAGATGCCGTGCTTGATATGGGCTGGCGATTCCGCTTCGGAACAGCTAGGTTTACGCAGGTTGTTGTCTCTGATACCAGATCATCCTGAAGTCATATTGGTAAATGCGACAAGCGTTCATCGTCAGCAAGATCCAAACAGTTGGTATCGGGGAACGTTTGAGATGTCTTCAGATAAACTTCAAATGGTGCTGGATACAGCCGAGCAAGTTCCATTGTCGTCGCAGGATCAGGCTGGCTATCGTGCGGATTGGCAGCGTCTCATAAACGACGATGGGTTCCTGCGCGTCCTTCAAGGCGAGCGGCTGTGCACCGTTCCTGAAGCTTACTATGATGCAGATATTCTGCAAGCAACTTATCGTCTTGAGGCCAGACATGGGTTCTTCAAGAAATCAGCCCGCATTATTGGCGAGGTGATCGGCATGGGTGAATTAACCGTTTCCGACTCTTTTATCGAGTATCGGGTTCGCCACCTGATACAGGAAGGTGCATTAACCTACTCTGGCGAGCTGGATGCCATGCGAAATTACAGCATATCTCTTGTGGATGCATCGACTCCCGAGGAACAGTGGAGCCATGAACAACGCTTGGCTAAGATCGTGAAGCTGAAGTCGCTGCTGCATGAGATGATGGAAATTAACATTGCAGAGAGTGGATTCATGGAAGAACTACGTCAATTGGATGCAGAGGGTCTGGGAGCATCTGTTTCCACCAACCAAGAAGCTGTTACGACCAGCATCCAATCTCAAATCGAGGGCTTTATGAGTTCGTATCAACATCATCAAGAACAACGTATATCCTTGATGGGTTCCCTGGAGAAGGTGTTAACCCAGATCGATGAAACGGCTCCGATAGAATAGATGAAACACATTCGAACAAGGCCTTAATTGTTATATCATTCAGACTAAGAAATGAAAGTGGAAAGCGGTGGAGTTATGTTATTTACAGCACAGCAGATTCAAACGATAAGAGAACAAGCGCTTGGGATGGACAAGCGTCGACAAGTAACACCCGAAGTGTTGGCAGCAATATATGATCAGCGTTTGTTTCACTTGTTTGTGCCCGATGAGCTTGAAGGAAGAATGACCTCACTGCCGGAGGCTGCGCGCATTTTTCAGGAGAGTGCCAGGATCGACGGCAACCTGGGATGGCTGGTTACGATTGGTGCAGGTGGAGGATTCTTCGCTGCGCTGATGAGCCGGGAGGTGAGCCGCCGCGTATTCGCGCACCGCGAAGCGGTGATTGCGGGCAGCGGGATGCCAACAGGTACGGCAAGACAGGTAGATGGCGGATATATTGTGAACGGCAGCTGGAAGTATTGCAGCGGTTCTACCTATGCAACGACCTTTACAGCCAATGCAGTTATTGAAACGGGTTCCACGGTACAAGATGCAGCTGATGTACCGACTGCGGACCAGGACGAGTCCCGTATTCGATCCTTTATCCTGAATCCTGATCAAATCGAGATTCTGGAGGATTGGAATGCCTTCGGACTGCGGGCAACGGCGAGTCATACGATATCCGCTGTGGAGGCGTTCGTGCCGGTGGAGATGACGTTCTCCCTTACGGAAATCCAAGCGTATGAGAACGAAACGATCTATCAATATCCCTTCCTTCCGTTTGCTCAAGTATCTTTTGCTGGCGTCGCTGCAGGCATCGCCGAGCATTTCCTTGAGGCAGCAGAATCGCTTGCGACACAGCGAGGTAGCTCTTCTTATGTGTTCAGCAAGCTGGAGGAGCGTAAGGCTGCTTTGGAGCTATCCGTATCGGATTTTTATAAGACGGTGGAAAGCTCATGGGATGAGCTGCTGCGTAATGGTGAAATATCGAATGCAACAGAAGTAGAGGTAACCGCCCGCAGCATAGCAGCAGCCCAAACCGCGTTATCCTGCGGCCAGCGGTTGTTCCCGTTGTTGGGTTTATCCGCTGCGATGGAAGACGCCGAAATCAATCGCTGCTGGAGGGATCTTCAGACGGCATGCTCGCATTCGCTGCTAAGAAATTTCTGATGGAGAAGCAAAACCATGAGCTGCATACCAAGCAGCTCATGGTTTTTATGTTTCGGCATAGCCAGAGATATGTGCATTCGCTTTATTTGAGAGGATTTTATTTCACGTATTCGTTAAACCAGGAAATAACGCTGCGATAAAGGCAGGTGGGAGGATGGGGCGCTTGTCAGCTTCTCACCGTTAACGGTTACCGCATAAGTCACCGGATCGACCATAATTTCCGGTGTCTCACCATTGTGAACCAGGTCGGCCTTTCTTACGGTTCGGCAGTTCCGAACAGGCAGTAGCTGTTTGCGTAATCCTAATGGATCAAGCGTGCCCAGCTGCAGGGAGGACTGGGATACGAATGTTGCGCTTAGTGCAGCCTGCGCTCCGCCATAGCTGCCGAACATCGGCCGATACATATAAGGCTGCGGTGTAGCGATAGAAGCGTTCGGATCGCCCATGACCGCGTGTACGATCATGCCGCTCTTCAGTACGATCTCCGGCTTGGCTCCGAAGAAGGCGGGTTTCCAGAGTACGAGGTCGGCCATTTTCCCGACTTCGATGGAGCCAACGTAATCGGATATGCCATGGGTCATGGCAGGGTTAATGGTGTATTTGGCGATGTAGCGCTTGATTCGGAAATTGTCCGATTTCGTATCCGATCCTAGCGAACCGCGCTGTTGTTTCATTTTGTCCGCCGTTTGCCATGTGCGAATAGCGACTTCACCTACACGGCCCATCGCTTGTGAATCGGAGCTGGTCATGCTGATCGCTCCAATGTCATGGAGTATATCTTCAGCCCCAATGGTCTCTGCCCGGATCCTTGATGCGGCAAAGGCAACATCCTCCGGAATACGCGGATCAAGATGATGGCAAATCATCAGCATATCCAGATGTTCGTCAACCGTATTTACCGTATAGGGCATGGTCGGACTGGTCGAGGAGGGGAGGACATTCGGCATGGATGCTACCCGCAGCAGATCCGGGGCGTGACCGCCTCCCGCACCCTCGGTATGATAGGTATGAATCGCCCGTCCGTTAAAGGAGCGCAAGCTGTCTTCAACAAAACCCGCTTCATTCAGCGTATCGGTATGGATGTTAACCTGCACATCCAGTTCTTCGGCAACGTTTAAGCATTTGTCAATCACATAGGGCGTGCTGCCCCAGTCTTCGTGAATTTTGAGTCCGGCCGCACCTGCATGGACTTGTTCCGCCAGCGCTTCCGGACGGCTGCTATTCCCGCGGCCCAGAAACACCATATTTATCGGAAGAGCATCCGTCGCCTGCAGCATCCGCTGCAGATTCCATACCCCGGAAGTGCAATTGGTTGCCAGAGTTCCCGTAGCAGGCCCGGTGCCTCCCCCAACAAAGGTAGTGACACCGCTTTGGAGCGCGATTTCGACTTGCTGTGGACTAATGAAGTGCACATGCGAATCCACACCGCCAGCTGTTACGATCATGTTCTCGGCGGAGATAACTTCGGTGCCCACACCGATAATCATACCTTCGGTGACTCCATCCATCATGAGTGGATTTCCCGCTTTTCCGATACCGCAGATGAACCCGTCCTTGATCCCGATATCCGCTTTAACAATTCCCCAAGTATCGATAATGATGGCATTCGTAATGACCAAATCCAGTGCGCCTTCCGCGCGGGTCGCGAGGGGATGCTGTCCCATGCCGTCACGTATCACTTTACCGCCGCCAAATACGCATTCATCCCCGTAGACGGTATAATCCTTCTCGATCTCAAGCCAGAGGGAGGTGTCAGCCAGCCTTACCCGATCCCCAGTTGTAGGCCCGTACATGCTGGCATAGGCAGCACGATCAATTGTTGTCATAAGCTCACCACCCCATTGGTTTTTCCGTTCGTTAAACCTGCAAAACCGTGAATCTCCTGGCTGCCGCCAATTTGAACAAGCGTGACCTCCAAGGTTTCCCCGGGTTCGAACCTGGTCGACAATCCGGAAGCAATATCTAGCCTGTATCCCTGCGTGCCGTTCCGATCAAATAACAAGGCGGGATTGCATTCGTAAAAATGGAAGTGCGACCCTACCTGAATCGGTCGGTCTCCACTGTTGGTGACTTCACGCATAATGCGAGGGCGGCCGGGTACCAGCTCAATCGGCTCATCTCGCAGGTCGTATTCGCCTGCAATAATGCCGGGTGCGTCCGACGCGCCTTGAATCGGGTCATGTACGCTGACCAGCTTGGTACCGTCCACAAAGGTGGCTTCGACCTGAACTTCCCTAAGCAAGTAGGCGACGCCGTCCATCACTTGATCCGCTGACAGCACATGACGTGCTTCTTCCATTAATTCGGCTACAGACTTACCGTCACGAGCTCCTTCAACAACATAACCTGAAATGAGTGCGGCCGCTTCCGGGTAGTTCAATTTCAAGCCGCGGGCTAACCGTTTCTGCGCTAGTTCCGACGCGAGGAAAAGCAATAATTTGTCTCTTTCCTGGTAAGTGAGATGCATCCTAGCCACTCCTTTTACATTTTGTTTGTTAGAATACATTACACACCTAGGGGTGTGTATAGAAAAAATGATGCATAATGGTGTTTGTTTTGGATAAATGTAGCACTACCTAAATAAATAGTCAATATAAATGTAAGGTTTTATTACATTTACTTCACTTCTCTATCAGATTAACTACAAGCATGATAGAGGATTTCTTATAAGCACAAAAAGACCCTATTCGGGCCTTTCCCATTTTATCGAAACTTGCCGTAATCTTTAATATGCACTTCAACCAAACATTCCACCGGCAGCTTCTGAAGCTCCTGTCGCCAGTTCATCTTTTTCCACTGCGCATAGCCAACGCGGTTACGGACAACTGTTCCTATTCCGAGGTTGTCTACCTGATGCTGCTTCATGAGCGTAATGATCCGATCGCCTTTTTTCGAAATATACTTACTGATTCGCTTCTCCAGCTCATGCCTTTCCCGATCGTTGCTCAATCTGGCATCGCCGATGTATTCCAGAACAGTGCCGGTCACTTTAATATGATACGTAACTTTGTCAACGCCCTGAGCTCCACGGGTGACTTTCACTTTACGTGAGCTGATCAATGAACTGAACATGACGTTTTCCTTCGTGTCACCGGGCTCCGACAGTTCGATATTAATTTGGCCATCTCTGAATTTGCCTCTCAGAAAAGCGAAGACCAATGCATCCTGAGGTTCGATCTTCGTTACATAACGATCATCTCGAAATAATGCGATTCCATTCGTCGTAATGTAATTATTCTCATGCTTCTTAATAATCGGAGCAACGGGGTCTACACCCTGATCGAAAAAATCCCTGGCAAAGTTGAACAAAGTTACCTTTGGAATCGTCTGCCCCAGCGCTTCTTTTTCAAGCAGCATGTCGATATATCGACCAGTACGCGGATGCTGCCTGTAATCGTCAATCAATAGTTCGCCTGCATGTCCTTCAACCACACTCACTTTGACCTGTGATGAAATGGAGGGATCTCTGAACAAGGTGTCCAGATGTCCATGAAGTCCATTTTCCGCCATCGAAAGGCCGAACAATACGTTGCGGATTTGTCCGCTTACCAGCAGCATACCCGTTCTCCTGGACATGATCATTTTCGCTTCTTTGCTGCTATTGGCGGTCGCCGTCAATACCTCCCGTTTTGCGGTGGTTTCCGGATCCGCTTGCGGAATCGAGACCGAGATGGCTAGTTTGCCATCCGGCAGTAAATCGTAACTGGTGGTCTGGATGAAACCGAGATCTTCCAGTATCCGCTGATCTCCGCAACCTGATAAAGGGATGATACACAGCAGGAGGAGCAAACAGGTACATCTTTTTAACATATCACATCACGCTGCCTTTTTTTCGCTGCTGCCATAGCAGCAGAATGATTAATATCACCGGTACAATATAGGCGAATCCGATCTGGATATAACCCAGATACAAAATCCATTCTCGAATGGTATTCAATACGGTTGGAATGTAGGATATGAGCAAGGCAAAAAGAATGATAAAGAAATAGTGAACATTGATTTTGATCTTCGGGAAAACTCGTAGGGTGCTCTCACCGGCTGCCCAAAAGTAAAGGACGAGGGTGATGATGGTGGTGAACAGGAAGAAGCCGTAGAAGAGATTCTCAATTCGCTCCATGAACGGCAGCTTGATATAAGCCAATAAATCGAGTAATGGAAACAACATAACCTTCAACATATCGCTGCCAATGACTCCAAACGAGACAAAACCCAAGAGAACGTAGGATACTGTACGAATAAGATGACCGTAAATAACGGCCCTGAACAATTTCGTCTTCTTATCGGTGTAGGGAAAGAATAGTAAACACAGCTCATATCCCATATATGCCAAATAGATATGAAAGAATCCTTCGGTCATATTGTAGCTGTCTTGAAAAATATAAGGCGTTAATCGCTCGAATCTGAATTCCCCAGTATAGTAAATAAGCAGCAAACTCATCCAAATGGTGCACCAGAAGAAAACAGTCGAAGCCTTGGAAATGTTATAGAGTCCTTTGGTCAGCAGCATAAAGGCTAGAACATCGATCGCAATCTTGAATACCATCGGGTCGGTTGTCGGGAAGGCAAACATCTGAAAAATCAGCACATATTCCTTAGCAACGAGACAGCCGAGTAGTGCCCATACCATGCTAAAAGCCAGATAGAAGGGGACCAGGATGAACTTGGGGATGCTTTTCTCCAGTATTTCAAAGATCGATTGACCTTTGCCCAGCCGATACACCCAATAGATTAGGTAAATATTGAGACAGACCAGAATGGATATCGGGATCACAACAAGCCAGCCATTTGTCCCGAAATACTGGGCTTCGATCTGCGCGATGCTGAATACGTAGACGCCCGTTTGAATCATATAGATGAGGATCGCTGTATGAAATTGGGATAGTTTTTCTTTCAATTGTCCTCACCTCTTCATTTTTAACTTCTCTTTGTTTCTCGTTTTAACTTGAGTTGGCCGCTTGGCCAGGGTGGAAAAAGGCAATCTCATAAATACGTCTTTCCAGTCATAGGGCTCAAAAGGAGCAATTGGCGATAAATAAGAGCTGCCAATACTCGTCAAACCGCTAAGGTGAACGACGATATACGCCAGTCCAAAGGCCAGACCCAGATTGCCCCAAAATCCTGCCATAATGATGAGTCCGAATCGGAGCAGGCGAAAAGAAGCGCTCATGACATAATTGGGAATAACAAAGGAGGCAATAGCCGAGGAAGCGACGGCGATAATCAGAATGTTACTGGTTAATCCTGCCTGCACGGCAGCTTGTCCTATGACGATACCGCCTACGATACCAATAGTCTGACCGATCTTGGTGGGTAGTCTGGCCCCGGCCTCCCTTAGAAGCTCAATGGTTGTCTCCATCAGAAGCGCTTCAAAGATCGGGGGGAAAGGCACTCTGCTTCTGGACTCGGTTAATGTCAGGAGTAGATTCTGTGGAATCATTTCATAATGAAAAGAGGTCACCGAGACGTAAAGGGCCGTCAATGTCACCGTGATGATGAGCGCTGCAAACCTCAGGAACAAGGTCGCTGTACCAATGCTCCACCTCTGGTAATAATCATCGGAGGATGAGAAGAACTCAAAAAAGTTGACCGGAGCGCTGAAGGCAGTCGGACTCCCGTCCATAATCCCGACGACTCGACCTGAAACCAGCTTGGATGCAATCGTATCCGGGCGCTCGGTGGTCAGAAATTGTGCGAAGATCGAATAAGGAGCATCATCAATGCACTGAATTAGCATGTTCGTATCATGTATAGCATCGATTTCAATATCCTTAATTCGCTTTATCACTTCATTTACATATTTCTCATTCGTGACGTCCTTGACGTACAGAACATAGACATCTGATTTCGTGACTTCTCCCACGGAAAGTTTAATGACTTTGAGATGAGAACTCTGAACTCTTTTTCTAATTAAAGACAGATTCGTATAAGCTTGCTCGGTAAACGCCTCGTGCGGCCCGATAATGATGGATTCCGTTTCGGATTCTGCAACCGTACGGGACACCGGGAATATGACATCGATCATGAATGCATTTTCCTCGTAAAAGATAGCCGCCATGCCGCTAAGAATGCCTTCAACACATTTTTTGGTATCCGTTACTGGTTTAAATTGGGATTGTTCCGTTAACAACGCAAGCGGCGCTTCAGCGGTCAACACAGGGGGAAGCAGATCACGCTCCAGCCGATCCTCATTGACTAAATGACTGAAATACAGAACATGCAGACGTTCATTAAGATAGGATTTATGGACAAAATCGGCGGCATGATCAAATTGATCGATGATATGCTGCAGTGTCAGCGTTGCTCCCTCCTGAGGATGAGGGTCCTGTTGATTTTCTTGAGCCGGACCTTTATCGGCATGCTCATGGTTGACCAGAAAGATGGATTTTAACTTCTGCTTCATTCCCACGTCTTTACACCTCGGATTCCTGCATAGTCTGTCATAGTGTGCGTACTTTGCCCTGGATCTATCCAACGAATCCCATATCGAATTAGGAAGACCGTTAGCGGGAATCCTAGGCTTGAGAGACGAAGCCAGATTGTATCTAGAAGTGTAAAGAGGAGGTTTACTATGTTGGGCAGTATCTTAATGGCCGGTGCTCTATTGCTTGGGATTAGTCCTGATCATGATCAAGGGATTAACAAACTTCAGGATTCTTATAATCAGCAGGTCATCTTTGAATCCGGTGGTGAGCTTGTGGAGGAGGCAGTGAGGGCGTGTGAGAAACATTTCGGTACAGCGGTCTACTTACCGCCGAAGTTGCCGCCCGTCGCTTTCACGCATCAGTATGGCCGCTGTTATGACATGGAGAGCGGATTGGACGAGCACTTGGAGATCCATTATCTTAACCGACATAAACCTGATAATGACTACAAAATCGAATTATATCCGCTGGAGAATAAACAGCAATTGAAACATCTATCTTTTCAGGAATCGGAGCTGACAGATCATACAACCGCAAAGTTTTACAAGGGGCCGACCAATACGTTGCAACTGTTCGTATTTGAAAAGGGGAACTGGCAATACCTTTTAACTGCTGCAAATGGCGCTTCTTCAGAAATCAGACAGCAGGAATTGACAGAAATTGCAGAGTCCTTGACCCAAGCGGTGAACAGCAAAGACCCTGCTTACGCCACGTGGGGAACTCTTGCCGTCACGGAAGCAAAGCGTAAATACAATATGGATGTAGTCGACTACCTCTATATGGGAAGAACCAAGATCTCTGGTGAACTGGCGGAGGAGAAGTTTAAACTTTGGCTTAAGGAGGGGGCTCGTGAATTTGGCGTATATGTAACAGTTGCGTTTCATCCGACAACCCATCAGTTCATATCGATTCGGTTCGAGGAAATCTAGCCGGAAAAACGAGCTTGTTAGCAGGAATAAACACGATTTCCTGAAAGAGATTCACGGTTGCTTTTTTTGAAAGTCGTGTTTTCCTGCTGTTCAGACGCATACATATGGTGTACCATATTTGGTGAAACTTGCCTCCGTAATTTCTACATTTTGCGCCAGTAATAGTGGTTTAGGAGTGATTCGCTTTGTCTTTTATAGTACTTAAGCTCCTATTTGTTCCATTGATATCGGTTTTTATTATGGTGTCATCGGTTTATCTTGGATATCAAACGTCAATCCCTATGATGCTGCTCACGGCATCGTTACTGTATGCATCCGTTATTTTTGATCGAAAGTTCAAATGGCTTCGAAATATTCAATTTCTCTTTCTCGGGGCGTTTCATTTTGTCAGCCATTTGAATTGGTGTATCTTGTTGTATTACATACTCATCATCAACCTCATTCATAAAAAAGAGCGTTTCATAGAATCGTTGCCGCTGTGCCTTCTTATGATCCTTCAATATTCCATCATTCGTCTGACTTATGTGCCGATTACAAAGTACAACATACTGGTCGCTGTATTTGATTGTTTGTCTTCCTTTGTCATCGTGGTTTCTTTTCACTTTGTAAACTTTCTCGAATCGGAGAAGAAGAAGTTATATAAGCAAAACGATTATTTGACCTATCACGATCCCTTGACGGGGCTACTGAATTATGATGGATATTTGCATAAAGTCCAGCATCTCGTTGAGTTGAACAAGCCTTTTCAGTTGGTGCTGCTCGACATCAACAATTTTAAATCGTTAAATGCGAAGGACATCTCCACAGCCAATGAGATTCTGATCAACTTCTCTCGTGCGCTGCGCAGGCTGTTCCTGAGTGATATGCTGGCAGCCTCCCGATATGCAGGGGATCGCTTTGCTGTGCTGCTCCCCGAGCATGTCAACATCGACAGCAGCTTGTTCAATTTTGAAAGTATCGGCGTACAGGTGACCTATAGCATCACTTGTTACCCGCATGAAGCCTTAACTTATCAAGAGATGATCAGCACGGCAGAGGACCGGATATTTCAAATGCGGCGAAATTCCTGGATGAGAGGCCAGGAGGAAATGATCCGAACTGAAAAGATGAAGATGGTCGGGGAATTGGCTGCCGGAATGGCCCATGAAATTCGGAATCCGCTTACCTCTATTAAAGGCTTCATCCAACTCTCCAAAAATCAAGGTTATAACATTCAGCCTTGGTATGAGGTCATTATGGGGGAAATCACGCGCGTAGGGGAGCTGACGGCAGAATTTTTGCACTTTTCCAAGCCGCATGCCAGCAATATGA
This sequence comes from Paenibacillus sp. p3-SID867, assembly GCF_025142895.1. Lineage (NCBI taxonomy): Bacteria > Bacillati > Bacillota > Bacilli > Caryophanales > Paenibacillaceae > Paenibacillus > Paenibacillus sp. p3-SID867. The sequence goes on along the minus strand of NZ_JAMBDM010000007.1, from coordinate 1,918 downwards.
GGGTTGAATCACTAACGGATTGTTTGACCCGGGTCTATTCCTTGTGTGAATCCGAAGCAGCTTCGCGCGGTCATTTGTTTAGGCTGGACTTAAGTGATGAGCCGATTAAGATTGTCATGGACCGTGATAAGATCATTCAGGTGCTCATCAACCTGATCCGTAATTCTTTTCAAGCGATGGAGCACACCGGTACTGTCCGACTCTCGCTCAGGGCGGAAGAACGAATGGCTGTCGTGGAAGTTGAGGATACCGGAAAAGGCATTGCCGATGAAAATCTGGTCAAGATTTTTGATCCGTTCTATACAACCAAAGAAGAAGGGACCGGCCTTGGGCTGTCCCTGTGTCAAAAAATTGTAGAGGACCATGGCGGAAGAATAACGGTTCACAGCGAGCTAGGGATCGGCACGACGTTTACCCTGCGGATTCCACTGGCTTAGAAAATTTGGATGGCAATCGACCGAAATATATCCTATGATAGGATAGTTGTTTAGCAAATCCAACATGGTTTTGCAAAAATTATATACTCATGCATCAATGTGTTGCAGAAAGGAAGTAACAGTCGTATGTCGATGTCCACGAAAGAAGCCGGTTCAACCATGGTTCTATCTCGCAGGAAGAGGCTTCAGTTTGCCTTGATTCTCGGATCTCTTTCGGCTTTCGGGCCACTTTCCGTTGATATGTATTTACCTGCACTGCCTAAACTCTCCGAGAGTTTGGGTTCGCCAGCATCGTTGGCCCAATTAAGCCTGACGGCATTTCTACTTGGTCTCGCACTAGGACAGCTTGTAGCAGGCCCACTCAGCGATATTCGGGGGAGAAGAGCACCACTCATCATATCCTTGATTATTTATTCCATTACCTCTTTGCTGTGTGCGTTTGCCCCAAGTATATGGGTTCTGGTTGCGCTTCGATTTGTACAGGGAGCAAGTGGAGCAGCCGGTATCGTCATATCCAGAGCTGTCGTCCGGGATTTATACACCGGTTCGGAGCTGACCAAGTTTTTTACATTGCTGATGCTGATCAATGGTTTGGCACCCATTATCGCTCCAGTATTCGGAGCGTTTATCCTTAATTTTGTCTCTTGGCGCGGCGTTTTTGTCGTCCTGTTCCTGATTGGATTGCTTATGCTGCTCGCGGTATGGTTTGGTCTTCCGGAAACGCTCAATCGGGAGAAAAGGGCCAATGGAGGGATCAAACAAACCTTCCGTACCTTCGGTACGCTGATTCGGGACCGCGTATTTGTCGGCTATGCGCTCTCTCAAGCGTTCGTATCCGCCGCGATGTTTGCGTATATCTCAGGGTCACCATTCGTGCTGCAGGATATCTTCGGCGTATCCCCTCAAATGTACAGCCTGTTCTTTGCCGTTAATGGGGTTGGCATTGTGCTGTTCTCTCAAATTACGGGTAGATTGGCCTCTCGCACAGGGGAAACCAAATTGTTGACAACGGGTCTCATCATTGCGGCCTTTGGCGGGACTTCGCTGTTCGCGATCACCTGGCTCGGCGGCGGATTGCTGCTGATTGCCCCGATGTTATTTCTGATTGTTTCTGCCGTCGGCATGGTCAGTGCAACGACAACATCACTGGCGATGCAGAAGCAAGCAGCTCATACATCAGGCAGTGCATCCGCGCTTCTTGGATTACTGCCTTTGTTATTAGGCGCAGCCGCAAGTCCACTTGTGGGCCTGGGAGACGGAACAACTGCTGCACCTATGGGAACGGTTATCGGGATTGCAGAATTGCTGGCTGTAAGCTCGTTCCTGTTCCTTGTTATGCCCTTTAGCCATAGGAAAGAGACTCCGGTCTCACTGTAAATTAAAGTCAGAACATATAAAGAAACCCGCACATTACATGGTGCGGGTTTTCAGGCTGTCGAGAAAGTCTCGACAGCTATTTTTTATACATTTAATTCAACACG
>NZ_JAMBDM010000060.1:0-214 GCF_025142895.1 Paenibacillus sp. p3-SID867 | reverse complement strand
GAAGCACTCGAAGAACGTATCAAACAGCTTGAAATGGAAAATGAGTATCTAAAAAAGTTGAATGCCTTAGTTCGAAACAAGGAAAAATCACCAAACAAGACAAAGCACAAGCCGTCTGGCAACTAAGGCATAAATATCCGGTGAAGGCACTCGTACAGCTGGCTGGTATCCCGCGCAGCACCTATTACAACCTTATAAAGCGTATGAACCAACC